>NZ_JBEYXN010000022.1:0-126021 GCF_040704625.1 Streptomyces sp. NPDC046866 | reverse complement strand
AGCCGCCGCGGACGAGGGCGCCCGGGACGCGTCTGCGTCCGCCGGCGCCGCCGCGTCCGCCCCCGCGGCCCGCGCCTCAAACGCCGGCGGGGCTGGAATTGCCGCGCAGCGGCACAATCCAGCCCGCGCGGCGTTTGAGCGCACCGGGCGCGAAGCGCCCGGAACGGGGCCGGGGGCGGAGCCCGCCACGCGGCGCAGCCGCAGATCCGGCACAGCGGGAAGGGGCGGGGAGGGGACAGCCCCGCAGGGCCCGGGGGCCCGCACCGCAGGACCACCGCACCGCACGACCGAGAAGGCAGACTGACACCGTGAACTGGGACGACGACACCGAGGCGGCCCCCGCCGAGGGCGACCGCATCGTGGCACCGGCAGCCGACGGCGAGGACACCGCCGTCGAGGCGGCCCTGCGCCCCAAGGACCTCGGCGAGTTCGTCGGCCAGGAGAAGGTCCGCCAGCAGCTCGACCTGGTCCTGAAGGCAGCCCGGCAGCGGGGCGCCACCGCCGACCACGTCCTGCTCTCCGGCGCCCCCGGCCTCGGCAAGACCACCCTCTCGATGATCATCGCGGCGGAGATGGGCGCGCCCATCCGGATCACCTCCGGCCCCGCCATCCAGCACGCCGGCGACCTCGCCGCCATCCTCTCCTCCCTCCAGGAGGGCGAGGTCCTCTTCCTCGACGAGATCCACCGCATGTCGCGGCCCGCCGAGGAGATGCTGTACATGGCCATGGAGGACTTCCGCGTCGACGTCATCGTCGGCAAGGGCCCCGGCGCCACCGCGATCCCGCTGGAGCTGCCGCCGTTCACCCTGGTCGGGGCGACGACCCGGGCCGGCCTGCTGCCGCCGCCGCTGCGCGACCGCTTCGGCTTCACCGGGCACATGGAGTTCTACGCCCCCGAGGAGCTGGAGCGCGTCATCCGCCGCTCCGCCGGCCTGCTCGACGTGGAGATCGATCCCGCGGGCGCCGCCGAGATCGCCGGCCGCTCCCGCGGCACGCCGCGCATCGCGAACCGGCTGCTGCGCCGCGTCCGCGACTACGCCCAGGTCAGGGCCGACGGGGTGATCACCCGCGAGGTGGCCGCCACCGCCCTGCAGGTGTACGAGGTCGACGGGCGCGGCCTGGACCGGCTCGACCGGGCGGTGCTGGAGGCCCTGCTCAAGCTGTTCGGCGGCGGCCCCGTGGGCCTGTCCACCCTCGCCGTGGCCGTCGGCGAGGAACGGGAGACCGTGGAGGAGGTCGCCGAGCCGTTCCTCGTGCGCGAGGGGCTCCTCGCCCGTACCCCGCGCGGCCGGATCGCGACCCCCGCCGCATGGGCTCACCTGGGACTTGTCCCGCCGCAGCAGGGCGGCGGCGGATCCGCCGGACAACAGGGCCTGTTCGGGGTGTGACGGCGCGGAGGTTGGCCCGGTCAGGAACTGCGGTGCCATGCTGGGCGTTGTTCCATCGGTGCGGACTCGCCTAGACTCCGCCGATGCCGACCCTTCGGGTCGGTGTGCCCACCCCCGTAGAAAAAGGCCGTCTCCCGTGCGGTCGTGCGAAGGATCTCCGTCCCGTGAATCTCGTGACACTCCTCCCGTTCATCGTGCTCATCGGGGCGATGTTCCTGATGACCCGCTCCGCGAAGAAGAAGCAGCAGCAGGCCGCGCAGATGCGCGACCACATGACGCCCGGCACCGGGGTCCGCACCATCGGCGGCATGTACGCCACGGTGAAGGAGATCGGCGACGACACCGTCACCCTTGAGGTGGCCCCCGGTGTCCACGCGATCTACGCGAAGATGTCCATCGCCGCCGTCCTGGAGGACGCGGAGTACAACCGCATCGTCCACGGCGCCGAGGCCGCGGCCGAGCACGACGCGCCCGTCGTCCCCGACGACATCTCCTCCCTGACCAAGGACGAGGACGAGGCCCCCAAGGCCGACCTCGCCAAGGACGAGGACGAGGCTCCCAAGCTCGACCTGGGCAAGAAGGACCGACCCGACACCGAGGGTGACGGAAAGGGCGACGGCGAGGCCGGCGCGAAGTAGCGCGCGGCCGGGGACCGCGGCCCCGCCCGACCGGCGGCCGCGCGGTCCCCGTCAGTGACACTTCTGCGGGGGGCAGGGGTCCCCACCACACATTTTCGTGGCCGTCCGCGCGCCGAACCCCGGCGCCGGACGGTTGGACAGGGAGATACGACAAGGTGGCAGCACCGAAGAAGGGCCGGCGGCCCACGGGGGCTCAGGGGAGGCCGGGGCGCGCCCTGGCGGTCATCCTGATCGCGATGGTGGCGCTCACCGCGGGGATGTTCCTCACCAAGCAGACGACTCCCCGGCTCGGCATCGACCTCGCGGGCGGCACGAGCATCACGCTCAAGGCCAAGAGCGAGCCCGGCAAGCCGGACGCCATCAACGAGACCAACATGAACACGGCGGTCGGCATCATCGAGCGCCGCGTCAACGGTCTCGGCGTCTCGGAGGCCGAGGTCCAGACGCAGGGCCGCGACCACATCATCGTGAACATCCCCAAGGGGACGAACGAGAAGCAGGCCCGCGAGCAGGTCGGCACCACCGCCCAGCTGTACTTCCGGCCGGTCCTGGCCTTCGCCGACGGCGCCCCGGCAGCCCCCCAGGGCACGCCGAGCCCCTCGGCGAGCCCCTCCACGGGCGCCTCCGGCGCCCCCAAGGCCGAGGGCAGCAAGCCCAGCGCGTCGGCCACCCCGTCGTCCAGCGCCACTTCGCAGGGCCGTGCGCTCAGCGAGGCCCTCAAGGCCCCCGCCGCGACCGCCTCGCCCTCGCCCTCGCCGTCGGCGAGCGAGTCGAAGAAGGCAGACGACAACAAGGCCGCTCCGTCCCCCACTCCGGTCCCGTCGGGCGCGGACGCGACCGCCGCCGACCTCCAGGCCAAGTTCGCGGCCCTGGACTGCACCAACGAGCAGCAGCGCGCCGCCGTCGGCAAGGGCGCCAAGCCCGAGGAGCCGACGCTCGCCTGCGGCAAGCGCGGCAACGCCTGGGGCAAGTGGATCCTCGGCCCGGCCGGTGTCGCCGGTACCGACGTCAAGGACGCCAAGGGCGTGATCGACCCGCGGCGCGGCGCCTGGATCGTCACCATGCAGTTCACCGACAAGGGCGCCGACAAGTTCGCCAAGATCACCGGTGAGCTGGCCACCAAGCAGATGCCGCAGAACCAGTTCGCCATCGTGCTCGACGGCGAGGTCATCTCCGACCCGTCCGTCAGCGAGGCGCTGACCGGCGGCAACGCCGAGATCTCCGGCGGCTTCACCCAGCAGTCCGCGCAGGACCTGGGCAACATGCTCTCGTACGGCGCCCTGCCGCTGTCCTTCAGCGAGGACAGCGTCACCACCGTCACCGCCGCCCTCGGCGGGGAGCAGCTCAAGGCCGGCCTGATCGCCGGCGCCATCGGCCTGGCCCTCGTGGTGATCTACCTGCTGGTGTACTACCGCGGCCTGTCGTTCATCGCGATCGTCAGCCTCATGGTGTCCGCGATCCTCACGTACACGATCATGGCGCTGCTGGGCAAGGGCATCGGTTTCGCCCTGAACCTGCCCGCCGTGTGCGGTGCGATCGTCGCGATCGGCATCACCGCGGACTCGTTCATCGTCTACTTCGAGCGCATCCGCGACGAGATCCGCGAGGGCCGCACGCTGCGTCCCGCGGTGGAGCGGGCCTGGCCGCGCGCCCGGCGCACCATCCTGGTCTCCGACTTCGTGTCGTTCCTGGCCGCTGCGGTGCTCTTCATCGTCACCGTCGGCAAGGTGCAGGGCTTCGCCTTCACCCTGGGTCTGACCACCCTGCTCGACGTGGTCGTGGTGTTCCTCTTCACCAAGCCGATCATGACGCTGATGGCCCGTACGAAGTTCTTCTCCAGCGGTCACCCCTGGTCCGGGCTCGACCCGAAGCGGCTCGGCGCCAAGCCGCCGCTGCGCCGGTCCCGCCGCACCGGTTCCGGTTCCGTCACCGCTCCCGTCGACGCAAAGGAGGCGTGAGAGATGTCGAAGCTGGGAGATCTCGGCGCCAGGCTGTACCGCGGCGAGGTCGGCTACGACTTCGTCGGCAAGCGCTTTCTCTGGTACGGCGTTTCCGTCCTGATCACCATCACGGCGATCGTGGGCCTGGCCGTCCAGGGCCTGAACATGGGCATCGAGTTCAAGGGCGGTGCCGTCTTCACCACCCCGAAGACCGCCGTGTCCGCCGCGAAGGCGACCGAGGAGGCCAAGAAGGCCTCCGGCCACGAGGCGATCGTGCAGCAGCTCGGCACCGGCGGCCTGCGCATCCAGATCTCCGGTCTGGACACCGACGCCGCGGCCGACGTGAAGAAGCAGCTGGCCACCGACCTCAAGGTCAAGGAAGGCGACATCAACGCGGACCTGGTCGGCCCCAGCTGGGGCGAGCAGATCGCGACCAAGGCCTGGACGGGCCTCGGCGTCTTCATGGTCCTCGTGGTGATCTACCTCGCGATCGCCTTCGAATGGCGGATGGCGGTCGCCGCGCTGGTCGCCCTGATCCACGACCTCACCATCACCGTCGGCATCTACGCGCTGGTCGGCTTCGAGGTCACCCCGGGCACCGTGATCGGTCTGCTGACCATCCTCGGCTACTCGCTCTACGACACCGTCGTCGTCTTCGACGGCCTGAAGGAGCAGTCGAAGGACATCACGAAGCAGACCCGCTACACCTTCAGCGAGATCGCCAACCGCAGCATCAACGGCACCCTGGTCCGCTCGATCAACACCACCGTCGTGGCGCTCCTGCCGGTGGCGGCCCTGCTGTTCATCGGCGGCGGCTTCCTCGGCGCGGGCATGCTCAACGACATCTCGCTGTCGCTGTTCGTCGGCCTCGCGGCCGGTGCGTACTCCTCGATCTTCATCGCGACCCCGCTCGTCGTGGACCTCAAGGAGCGCGAGCCGGCGATGAAGGCCCTGCGCAAGCGGGTCCTGGCCAAGCGCGCCTCCTCGGCCGCCAAGGGCGAGTCCGAGGGCGCCGGTGAGGCGTACGAGAGCACGGACGCGCCGCAGATCGTGGCCCAGGGCCGGTCGGGGCGGCGCCGGTGAGCACGCTGTCCCCCGCAGTGCACGAGCTGCTGCTCAGCCGGATCAAGGACGTCCCCGACTACCCGAAGCCCGGCGTGGTGTTCAAGGACATCACCCCGCTGCTGGCCGACCCGAAGGCCTTCACGGCCCTGACGGACACGCTGGCCGGGCTGGCCGAGTCCTACGGCGCCACGAAGATCGTCGGTCTGGAGGCGCGCGGCTTCATCCTCGCCGCGCCGGTGGCCGTCCACGCGGGCATCGGCTTCGTGCCGGTCCGCAAGGCCGGCAAGCTGCCCGGCGCCACCCTGTCCCAGGCGTACGAGCTGGAGTACGGGACCGCGGAGATCGAGGTCCACGCCGAGGACCTGCGGGCCGGCGACCGGGTCATGGTCATCGACGACGTCCTGGCCACCGGCGGCACCGCCGAGGCCTCGCTGTCGCTGATCCGCCGGGCCGGCGCCGAGGTCGCGGGCGTGGCGGTGCTCATGGAGCTGTCGTTCCTGCCCGGCCGCGCGAAGCTGGCCGATGCCCTTGAGGGGGCCCCGCTGGATGCGCTGATCGTCGTCTGACGGTCGGTCCCGCTTGCCGAAGCGGCGGGTGTCCGGGTCCATCCCGGGTGCCCGCCGCTTCGGCGTGTGCGGGTCCGCTGCGGGTGCCCTCTCCCCGCCCCGCCCTTTCACCGTGTCCGCCTGGAGCGCCGGCGGGGCTGGAGGGTGCGGCGGGGCTGCGCGGTGTCGGCGCGGTGTGGTCGCGTCGGGGTGCCCGCCATGCGGGCTGGGGGAACAGGTAGGCGGAACCCTCGCTACCATGGGTTATCCGGACCTGACCGGGGCACCGGATCCTCCCCTCGAACCCCGTCCGGGGGGACCCCCAGAGGAGCGCTCTTGCCAGACGAGGTCCAGCCACTCTCCGCCGCGCAGCCCGACCCGCAGGCCGACAAGGCCGCGGCGCCCCCCGCCACGCCTCCGCCGGCCCCGCCCGTGAGGCCCGCGCCGGCGAAGTCCGCGGGGTCCTCCAACCGTGTGCGCGCCCGGCTCGCCCGCCTCGGTGTCCAGCGTTCCAACCCGTACAACCCGGTACTGGAACCCCTGCTGCGCATAGTCCGCAGCAACGACCCGAAGATCGAGACGGCCACGCTGCGCCAGATCGAGCAGGCCTACCAGGTCGCCGAGCGCTGGCACCGCGGCCAGAAGCGCAAGAGCGGCGACCCGTACATCACCCACCCGCTCGCGGTCACCACCATCCTCGCCGAGCTCGGTATGGACCCGGCCACCCTGATGGCGGGTCTGCTGCACGACACCGTCGAGGACACCGAGTACGGGCTGGAGGACCTGCGCCGCGACTTCGGCGACGCGGTGGCCCTCCTCGTCGACGGCGTCACCAAGCTCGACCGGGTCAAGTTCGGCGAGGCCGCCCAGGCCGAGACCGTCCGCAAGATGGTCGTCGCCATGGCCAAGGACCCCCGCGTCCTGGTGATCAAGCTCGCCGACCGCCTGCACAACATGCGCACCATGCGCTACCTCAAGCGGGAGAAGCAGGAGAAGAAGGCCCGCGAGACCCTCGAGATCTACGCGCCGCTGGCCCACCGCCTCGGCATGAACACGATCAAGTGGGAGCTCGAGGACCTCGCCTTCGCGATCCTCTACCCCAAGATGTACGACGAGATCGTCCGGCTCGTCGCCGAACGCGCCCCCAAGCGGGACGAGTACCTCGCCCTCGTCACCGACGAGGTGCAGACCGACCTCAGAGCCGCCCGGATCAAGGCCACCGTCACCGGCCGGCCCAAGCACTACTACAGCGTCTACCAGAAGATGATCGTCCGCGGCCGCGACTTCGCGGAGATCTACGACCTGGTGGGCATCCGCGTCCTCGTCGACACCGTCCGCGACTGCTACGCCGCACTCGGCACCGTGCACGCGCGGTGGAACCCGGTCCCCGGCCGGTTCAAGGACTACATCGCGATGCCCAAGTTCAACATGTACCAGTCGCTGCACACGACGGTCATCGGGCCCAACGGCAAGCCGGTCGAACTCCAGATCCGCACCTTCGACATGCACCGCCGCGCCGAGTACGGCATCGCCGCGCACTGGAAGTACAAGCAGCAGACCGTCGCCGGCGCCTCCAAGATCCGCACCGACGTCCCGCAGGCCGCCAAGGGCAGCGCCGGCCAGGACACCGTCAACGACATGGCCTGGCTGCGCCAGCTGCTGGACTGGCAGAAGGAGACCGAGGACCCCGGCGAGTTCCTCGACTCCCTGCGCTTCGACCTCTCGCGCAACGAGGTCTTCGTCTTCACCCCCAAGGGCGACGTCATCGCCCTGCCCGCCGGCGCCACCCCCGTGGACTTCGCGTACGCCGTCCACACCGAGGTCGGCCACCGCACCATAGGCGCGCGCGTCAACGGGCGCCTGGTCCCGCTGGAGTCGACCCTCGACAACGGCGACCTCGTCGAGGTCTTCACCTCCAAGGCCGAGGGCGCCGGACCCTCCCGCGACTGGCTCGGCTTCGTCAAGTCGCCGCGCGCCCGCAACAAGATCCGCGGCTGGTTCTCCAAGGAGCGCCGCGACGAGGCCATCGAGCACGGCAAGGACGCCATCGCGCGGGCCATGCGCAAGCAGAACCTGCCGATCCAGCGCATCCTGACCGGCGACTCGCTCGTCACCCTCGCCCACGAGATGCGCTACCCCGACATCTCCTCCCTGTACGCGGCGATCGGCGAGGGCCACGTCGCCGCGCAGGGCGTCGTCCAGAAGCTCGTCCAGGCCCTCGGTGGCGAGGACGCCGCCAGCGAGGACATCGAGGAGAGCGTCCCGCCGTCCCGCGCCCGCACCAAGCGGCGCGGCAGCGCCGACCCCGGTGTGGTCGTCAAGGGCGTGGACGACGTCTGGGTCAAGCTGGCCCGCTGCTGCACCCCGGTCCCCGGCGACCCGATCATCGGATTCGTCACCCGCGGCAGCGGCGTATCGGTTCACCGCGCGGACTGCGTCAACGTGGACTCGCTCTCGCAGCAGCCCGAGCGGATCCTCGAGGTCGAGTGGGCGCCCACCCAGTCCTCGGTCTTCCTGGTCGCCATCCAGGTCGAGGCACTGGACCGCTCCCGCCTGCTCTCGGACGTC
Source organism: Streptomyces sp. NPDC046866 (assembly GCF_040704625.1). Lineage (NCBI taxonomy): Bacteria > Bacillati > Actinomycetota > Actinomycetes > Kitasatosporales > Streptomycetaceae > Streptomyces > Streptomyces sp. NPDC046866. The sequence continues at coordinate 117,877 of NZ_JBEYXN010000022.1, read as the reverse complement.
ACCCGCGTCCTGTCGGACCAGCACGTGAACATCCTCTCGGCGGCCGTCCAGACCTCCCGCGACCGGGTGGCCACCTCCCGCTTCACCTTCGAGATGGGCGATCCGAAGCACCTGGGCCACGTCCTGAAGGCCGTACGGGGCGTCGAGGGCGTCTACGACGTCTACCGCGTGACCTCGGCCCGCAGGCCGTAGCGCCGCACGGCGAAGGGCCCCGGTACGCACTGCGCGTACCGGGGCCCTTCGCCGTGCGGCGGGCAATCTCAGCCGCCGAACTCCTCCAGGCCCTTCAGCGCCTGGTCCAGCAGGGCCTGGCGGCCCTCCAGCTCACGCGACAGCTTGTCGGCCTTCGCGTTGTTGCCCGCCGCGCGGGCCGCGTCGATCTGCTCGCGGAGCTTGTCGACCGCCGCCTGCAGCTGACCCGTCAGGCCGGCCGCACGGGCCCGCGCCTCCGGGTTCGTACGCCGCCACTCGCCCTCCTCGGCCTCCTGGATGGCCCGCTCCACCGCGTGCATCCGGCCCTCGACCTTCGGGCGGGCGTCGCGCGGCACGTGGCCGATGGCCTCCCAGCGCTCGTTGATGGAACGGAACGCGGCCCGCGCCGCCTTCAGGTCCGTCACCGGGACGAGCTTCTCGGCCTCCTCGGCCAGCTCCTCCTTCAGCTTCAGGTTCTCGACCTGCTCGGCGTCGCGCTCCGCGAACACCTCCGAGCGGGCGGCGAAGAACACGTCCTGCGCACCGCGGAAACGGTTCCACAGGTCGTCCTCGGCCTCGCGCTGCGCCCGGCCCGCCGCCTTCCAGTCCGCCATCAGCTCGCGGTAGCGGGCGGCCGTGGGACCCCAGTCCGTGGACTTCGACAGCGACTCGGCCTCGGCGACCAGCTTCTCCTTGACCTTGCGGGCGTCCTCGCGCTGCGCGTCCAGCGAGGCGAAGTGCGCCTTGCGGCGCTTGGAGAAGGCGGACCGGGCGTGCGAGAAGCGGTGCCACAGCTCGTCGTCCGACTTGCGGTCCAGGCGCGGCAGACCCTTCCAGGTGTCCACCAGGGCGCGCAGCCGCTCGCCCGCGGCCCGCCACTGGTCGCTCTGCGCCAGCTCCTCGGCCTCGGCCACCAGCGCGTCCTTGGCCGCACGGGCCTCGTCCGCCTGCCTGGCCTTCTGGGCGCGGCGCTCCTCGCGCCGGGAGTCCACCGCCGCGACCAGCTTGTCCAGCCGGGCGCGCAGGGCGTCCAGGTCGCCCACCGCATGGTGCTCCTCCACCTGCGCGCGCAGGTGGTCGATCGCGGTCTGCGCGTCCTTGGCGGACAGATCGGTGGTCCGCACCCGCCGCTCGAGGAGGCCGATCTCGACCACCAGGCCCTCGTACTTGCGCTCGAAGTAGGCCAGGGCCTCCTCGGGGGTGCCCGCCTGCCACGAGCCGACGACCTTCTCCCCCTCGGCAGTACGCACGTACACGGTGCCCGTCTCGTCGACGCGGCCCCACGGGTCGCTGCTCACAGCGCCTCCTCCACCTGATGCCCGCGAGGGATTCACCCCCCGGGCATCGTCCACAGTTTCCTGGGGCGGGCAGCGCCCGCCCTGCACAACGCCAACATAGGCGACCGCCGGGCCGGCTGTCCGCATCCCGCACGACGGAATATCGCCGCAGGGGGCGTGCGGCCGGCCGGGCGCGCCGCCGGGGACGGTCAGTTCTGGGTGACGGCGGCCTTCTGGACGGTCACGGGGGTCTTCGGGGCCCCGTCCTGGCCGCCGTCGGCGGTACCGGCCTTGGCGACCTCCTCCAGGGCCTTCAGCCCCGCCGCGTCGATCTTGCCGAAGGGCGTGTACGACGGCGCCAGCGGGCTGTCCTTGTAGACCAGGAAGAACTGGCTGCCGCCGGTGTGCGGCCGGCCCGTGTTGGCCATCGCCACCGTGCCCGCCGGGTACACGACCTGGCCCTGCTCGTTGGGCTTGCCCAGGGCGTCGAGGTTCTCGTCCGCGATCGTGTAGCCGGGGCCGCCCATGCCCGTGCCCTCCGGGTCGCCGCACTGGAGCACGTAGATCCCCGAGGTGGTCAGGCGGTGGCACTTGGTGTTGTCGAAGAAGCCCTTGTCCGCCAGCGCCTTGAAGGAGTTGACGGTCTCCGGGGTCTTGGCCGCGTCCATCTCGACCTTGATCTCACCCGCGCTCGTCTTCAGGTCGAAGGTGTACTTCGCCTTCTGGTCGATCGCCATCGCGGGGGCCGGGGAGCTCTTCGGGCTCGCCGACGCCGACGGGTTCGCGTTCGGCTCCGCCGCCCGGTCCTTCTTGTCCTTGTCGAAGACGCCGCCCACGACCAGGCCCACCAGCGCCGCGACCACCACGGCCGCCGCCGCGCCGATCACCGCCGCCCGCTTGCGCGCCCTGCGGCGGGCCTCCGCCCGGCGCTTCTGCTGGCGCTCGTACTTCTCCCTGGCGAGCTGTCGCCGCCGCTGATCGCTCGTGACCACCGGGTCGTCTCCTTGTACGTGTCTGGTACCGCTGTCCGGGCTCGGTAAGGCCGTACCGTATATGGGTTCGCTGTGAAACGAGCCGCGCCGGTAGGCTCTGAGCAGCAGCATTGCCGAGACGGGCCGCTGCGGCCGCTCCCGCCGGACGACGAATGAGGACGAACGTGCTGATTGCCGGCTTCCCCGCCGGGGCCTGGGGTACCAACTGCTACGTGGTCGCCCCCGCCGCAGGCGAGGAGTGCGTGATCATCGACCCGGGCCACCAGGCGACCCAGGGCGTCGAGGAAACGCTGAGGAAGCACCGGCTCAAGCCCGTCGCGGTCGTCCTCACCCACGGCCACATCGACCATGTGGCCTCCGTGGTCCCGGTGTGCGGAGCGCACGACGTGCCGGCCTGGATCCACCCCGAGGACCGCTACATGATGAGCGACCCGGAGAAGGCCCTCGGCCGCTCCATCGGGATGCCCCTGATGGGCGAGCTCACCATCGGCGAGCCGGACGACGTCCGCGAGCTGACCGACGGCGCGGGGCTGAAGCTGGCCGGACTGGACTTCACGGTGGCGCACGCGCCCGGCCATACCAAGGGGTCGGTGACCTTCCGGATGCCCGAGCAGTCCGACATCCCCTCGGTGTTCTTCTCGGGCGACCTGCTCTTCGCCGGCTCCATCGGACGCACCGACCTGCCCGGCGGCTCCCACGCCGAGATGCTCGAATCGCTGGCCCGCGTGTGCCTGCCGCTCGACGACTCGACCGTGGTGCTGTCCGGCCACGGTCCCCAGACCACCATCGGCCGCGAGCGCGCGACCAACCCGTACCTGCGGGAGGTCGCCGCCGGCCTGGCAGCGGACCCGACGGCCGCTCCACGACGAGGAATGTGACGAGACTTTCGTGAGCACCTTCAAGGCCCCCAAGGGCACCTACGACCTGATCCCGCCGTTCTCGGCGAAGTACCTGGCCGTCCGCGAGGCCATCTCCGGCCCGCTGCGCAAGGCCGGCTACGGATACGTCGAGACGCCGGGGTTCGAGGACGTCGAGCTGTTCGCCCGCGGCGTCGGCGAATCGACCGACATCGTGACCAAGGAAATGTTCACGCTGACCACCAAGGGCGGCGCCAACCTGGCGCTCCGCCCCGAGGGCACGGCATCCGTCCTGCGCGCGGCGCTGGAGGCCAACCTCCACAAGGCCGGAGGCCTGCCGGTCAAGCTCTGGTACTCCGGTTCGTACTACCGCTACGAGCGCCCCCAGAAGGGCCGCTACCGCCACTTCTCCCAGGTCGGTGCCGAGGCGATCGGCGCCGAGGACCCCGCGCTGGACGCCGAGCTGATCATCCTGGCCGACCAGGCGTACCGCTCGCTGGGCCTGAGCAACTTCCGGATCCTGCTGAACTCGCTCGGCGACAAGGAGTGCCGCCCGGTCTACCGCGAGGCGCTCCAGACCTTCCTGCGCGGACTCGACCTGGACGAGGAGACCCTGCGCCGCGCCGAGATCAACCCGCTGCGGGTGCTCGACGACAAGCGGGCCGACGTACAGAAGCAGCTGGTCGACGCCCCGCTGCTGCGCGACTACCTCTGCGACGCGTGCAAGGCGTACCACGAGGAGGTCCGGGCGCTGATCACGGCCGCCGGGGTCGCCTTCGAGGACGACGAGAAGCTGGTGCGCGGCCTGGACTACTACACCCGCACCACCTTCGAGTTCGTGCACGACGGCCTGGGCTCGCAGTCCGCGGTCGGCGGCGGCGGCCGCTACGACGGCCTGTCCGAGATGATCGGCGGCCCGGCGCTGCCGTCGGTGGGCTGGGCGCTGGGCGTGGACCGCACGGTCCTGGCCCTGGAGGCCGAGGGCGTCGAGCTGGACATCCCGCCGGTTGCGGAGGTCTACGCGGTTCCGCTGGGCGACGAGGCGAAGCGCGTGCTGTTCGGCGTCGTCACGCAACTGCGCGCGGCCGGCATCGCCTCGGACTTCTCGTACGGCGGGAAGGGCCTGAAGGCGGCGATGAAGGGCGCGAACCGCTCGGGTGCCCGCTTGGCGATCATCGCGGGCGAGCGGGACCTCGCCGAGGGCGTCGTCCAGGTCAAGGAGATGGAGTCGGGCGAGCAGACCGCCGTGGCTCTGGACGGGCTCATCGAGAGCGTGCGCGCGAAGCTCGCGTGAGGCTGGGAGGCCGGACGGGCATACCGTCCGGCCTCGTTCTCCGCGGGTGGCCGTACGCGGTTGCTTGCCGGCCGGGCTCAAAGAACCGTGCGGCAGAATGCACCGCATGACGACTACAGGCGAGAAAACCGTGCGGACCGTCGGCGCGAGCCGGGCGCTGGCCTGGCTGCTGGTGATAACCGGCGCGGCCGGGCTGCTCGCGGCCTGGGTGATCACGATCGACAAGTTCAAGCTGCTCGAGGACCCGAACTTCACCCCGGGCTGCAGCCTCAACCCGATCGTCTCCTGCGGCAGCATCATGAAGAGCGAGCAGGCCTCCGCCTTCGGGTTCCCCAACCCGATGATGGGCCTCGTCGCGTACGGCATCGTGATCTGCGTCGGCATGAGCCTGTTCGCCGGGGCCCGGTTCCGGCCCTGGTACTGGCTGACCTTCAACGCCGGGTGCCTCTTCGGCGTCGTCTTCTGCGCCTGGCTCACCTACCAGTCGCTGTACAACATCAATGCGCTGTGCCTGTGGTGCTGCCTGGCCTGGGTCGCCACGATCCTCCTGTTCTGGTACGTCACCGCGCACAACGTGCGCGAGGGCCTGCTGCCCGCCCCCGGCTGGCTGCGCGGCTTCCTCGACGAGTTCACCTGGGTCCTGCCCGTGCTGCACATCGGCATCATCGGCATGCTGATCCTGACCCGCTGGTGGGACTTCTGGACCTCCTGAGCCCGCCGGCTCTGTCAGCGGGAGCGCATAGGCTTCCGGTGTGGAACCAGACCTGTTCACCGCCGCAGCCGAAGACCGCCGGGAGAAGGATCCGGCGAGCTCGCCGCTCGCCGTCCGCATGCGCCCGCGCACGCTGGACGAGGTGGTCGGCCAGCAGCACCTGCTGAAGCCCGGATCGCCGCTGCGGCGGCTGGTCGGGGAGGGCGCGGGCGGCCCGGCCGGCGCCTCGTCGGTGATCCTGTGGGGCCCGCCCGGCATCGGCAAGACCACCCTCGCGTACGTGGTGAGCCAGGCGACGCAGAAGCGCTTCGTGGAGCTGTCCGCCATCACGGCCGGCGTCAAGGAGGTGCGGGCGGTCATCGAGGGCGCCAAGCGGGCGGCCGGGGGGTACGGCAAGGAGACCGTCCTCTTCCTCGACGAGATCCACCGCTTCAGCAAGGCCCAGCAGGACTCGCTGCTCCCGGCCGTGGAGAACCGGTGGGTGACGCTGATCGCGGCGACCACCGAGAACCCGTACTTCTCCGTGATCTCCCCGCTGCTGTCGCGCTCGCTGCTGCTGACGCTGGAGCCGCTGACCGACGAGGACCTCAGCGGGCTGCTGCACCGGGCCCTGGCCGAGGAGCGGGGGCTCGGCGGGGCCGTGTCCCTGCCGGCGGACGCCGAGGCGCACCTGCTGCGGATCGCGGGCGGCGACGCCCGGCGGGCGCTGACGGCGCTGGAGGCGGCGGCCGGGGCGGCGATCGCCAAGGGCGAGGACGAGATCACGCTGCGGACGGTCGAGGAGACCGTGGACCGGGCCGCCGTGGCCTACGACCGGGACGGCGACCAGCACTACGACGTGGCGAGCGCGCTGATCAAGTCGATCCGCGGCTCCGACGTGGACGCCGCGCTGCACTACCTGGCCCGGATGATCGAGGCGGGGGAGGACCCGCGGTTCATCGCACGGCGTCTGATGATCTCGGCGAGCGAGGACATCGGCCTGGCCGACCCGGCGGCCCTTCCGCTCGCGGTGGCCGCGGCCCAGGCGGTGGCGATGATCGGCTTCCCGGAGGCGGCGCTGACGCTGTCGCACGTGACGATCGCGCTGGCGCTGGCCCCGAAGTCGAACACGGCGACGACCGCGATCGGCGCGGCCCTCGCGGACGTGCGGGCGGGCCTGGCCGGAGCGGTGCCGGCGCACCTGCGCGACGGCCACTACAAGGGCGCGGCGAAGCTGGGGCACGCGGTGGGCTACGTCTACCCGCACGACGTGCCGGGGGCGATCGCCGCCCAGCAGTACGCCCCCGACGCGATCCACGGCAAGCGCTACTACGAACCGACCCGCTACGGGGCGGAAGCCCGCTACGCGGACGTCGTGGAAAAGGTCCGCGACCGCCTCCGCGGCACCGGCGCCTCCTGACCGCCCACCGGGCGCCGCCGGCCGACGCCCGGCGGCCTCATGCCGGAGCAGGCCCCAGCGTGGCCCAGGGGTCGGCGGGCCCGCCACCGCCCGGACGGCCGTCGGGGCGCCGGTTGATCCAGCCGAGGCCGCCGATGTCGAGCCGCAGGCGGGCGCGGGTGACGGCGACGTAGGCGAGGCGCGCCTCGGCATCGTCGATCTCGCCCGGCAGCGGATCCCCGTTCTCGTCGGTCTCCTCCGGGTCCACCGGTTCGGTGAAGTCCTCGCCGATGCGGACCGAGGCCCATTCACGGCCCTTGGCCTTGTGGGCGGTGGAGACCACGATCTCGGCACCCTGCTCGGCCGAAAGCCGCTCCACGGCGGCCAGGATGACCTCGACCCCGTGCTCGTCCACCAGATCGACGAGCGGCAGCAGGTCCCGGCCGGACGGGTCGTACTCGGCGTACTCCTGGAGCTCGCCCCAGGAGTCGAAGAGGATCAGCTCGGGGTGCGTCGTGCGCTTGCCGGCCTTGAGGTCGCGGGCGGCCCGGGCGAGGGCGCTGAGCGCCTCGCCGCCGCCGACGAGGGCGACCCTGCGGCCGCCCTCCAGCAGCCGCATCACTTCGAGCATGGCGCCGACATTGGACCGGCACAGGATCGCCTCCGGCTGCTCCACCCGCTCCAGCCGGGTGTCGATGGCCGGGGTCCCGGTAAGCCGGAGCGGTGAGGCGGCGAGGTGGAGCCACCGGTTGGCCTCCTCGGCGAGCGCGGAGCCGAAGCGGAAGGACCGGGACAGGGCCAGCTGCGTCCCGTCGAAGCCGGTCATCACGTCCCTGGCACCGCGCCATCCGTAGATGGCCTGGGCCGAGTCACCGACCATCACGAGCTGGGCGTGGTCGCGCTGCGCAGTGAAGATCTTCTCCACCACCGGGTTGGTGTCCTGGGCCTCGTCCAGCAGCAGGAAGTCGGCCGGGATGACCGGGTCGGTGAGGGCCCAGATCTTCAGGTAGTGGTCGTGGTCGAACCGGACCACGCCCTCGTGGGGGTTCTGCAGGTCCTCCCAGGCCTTGACCGCGTACGGCAGCACGACGTCGACGAGCTGGGCGTGCAGGTGCTCGGCCTCGATGCCGCGCAGCCGCGGGACGTGGTGGCGCCTGATGGTGCTGTCCGCGGACTGGCAGAAGCGGGTGACGGTCCGCAGCGCCGTGTAGGACAGCGCCTTGTTGGTGACGTTGCGCTCGCCGATGCGCACGCGCATGTTGACCGCGATGCCGAGTAAGGCGCCGGTCTTCCAGCCGGGGACCCTCGGGGCGTTCAGCCGGGAGGCGTAGTGGCGGCCCACCGCGCCGAAGGCGAGGGAGTGGGCGGTACGGCAGTCCACGGTGGCGGGGAACTTGCGGGCCGCGTCGACGGCGATGGACTTGTTGAAGGCGATGTACCGGCCGCGCGCGCCCGTGTCCTTCGCGAGCATGGCCAGGGTCGTGGTCTTGCCCGTCCCGGCGCCTGCCTGGAGCACCAGGTGGTCCCCGCGCCGGAAGGCGTCGACGGCCGCGCTCTGCTCGGGGGTCGGGACGGTCATGGGCTCCTCCGTGTCGCTGTGACGTCAGCGGGCGACTTCACGGTGGCACACGGAGATCATCCGTGTCCGGCGATCACGGTTTCCCCGGTCCTACGGAGCCGCCGCGAGCAGCGTCGGCCGCGCAGCCCGTGCGCTTCTCGGCGGGCACCGGGGTGAGCCACCCGGCGAGCCAGGCGAGCGCGGCCTTGGATACGATGGCCGCGGACGTCGGCGCCGTGCCGTGATCTCGGTCACGGGTGTGAGGTCGTCGTCCTGGGCGTGAGCGGCTGCCCCGGTGGCCGCAGCTTCCCCTGGTACCAGGGGAAGGCGCGCCCCCGCCCGGGGTGGCGGCCGAGCGGCCGGCATCCCTGTCCGGCCCTCCGCCTGGTCACGCGGCCTCTTCTGGTCGAAAGCACCCGGCGGCGTGAGGGATACTGAGGCGTTGGACTCTACGAGGGTTCGTACGCGTTCGGCTCCGGTGAGCTGCCGAACGCCTTCCCTGGGACGCGGCTGACCTTGCACATCGTCGTCGAAAGCGGATTCCGTTTCGTTGGAATCCGAACTCCGGTGCGCTCTGGGCAGGGGGATCCCATGTGGTCGAGACATTACGTCCTCCTCGACAAGGTAAGCCTCACCTAACTACATGGAGGTAGGTTCCCCGTGAACCAGAAGCGACCCAAGGTCAAGAAGTCGCGTGCTCTCGGCATCGCCCTGACGCCGAAGGCCGTCAAGTACTTCGAGGCCCGCCCCTACCCGCCGGGCGAGCACGGCCGTGGCCGCAAGCAGAACTCGGACTACAAGGTCCGTCTGCTGGAGAAGCAGCGTCTGCGCGCTCAGTACGACATCTCCGAGCGCCAGATGGCCCGCGCGTACGACCGCGCCAAGAAGGCCGAGGGCAAGACGGGCGAGGCGCTGGTCGTCGAGCTCGAGCGTCGTCTCGACGCCCTGGTCCTGCGTGCCGGCATCGCCCGCACCATCTACCAGGCCCGCCAGATGGTCGTCCACGGCCACATCGAGGTCAACGGCGCCAAGGTCGACAAGCCGTCCTTCCGTGTTCGTCCGGACGACGTCATCACCGTCCGCGAGCGCAGCCGCGAGAAGGTCCCGTTCCAGATCGCCCGCGAGGGTGGCTACGCAGGCGAGGGCGAGACCCCGCGCTACCTGCAGGTCAACCTGAAGGCCCTGGCCTTCCGCCTGGACCGCGACCCGAACCGCAAGGAAATCCCGGTCATCTGCGACGAGCAGCTCGTCGTCGAGTACTACGCCCGCTGATCCGGCGGCCGTAGCACCACAGGCTGGTCAGCCCGCCGGTTCCCCCTCGGGGAGCCGGCGGGCTTCCTTTTCCCCGCCCTGCGCCACGGTGGGTGCCGCCCCGGACGCCCTGCGTGCCCGGCCGCCCCGGCCGGTCCTGCATTCCGGTACGGCAGCGGATCTCCGGCGCGATAGGGTCGGAGAACGAATTTTCCTCCGTAGTGTCGACATGCAGAGAGCGGTGCAACGTGTCCGGTGGAGAGGTGGCCGGGATCCTCGTGGCCGTCTTCTGGGCCATCCTGGTCTCCTTCCTCGCCCTGGCGCTGGCGAGGCTGGCCCAGGTGCTCAAAGCGGCCACCAAGCTGGTGGCCGACGTGACCGAGCAGGCCGTCCCGCTGCTGGCGGACGCCTCCACCACCGTCCGCTCCGCGCGCACCCAGCTCGACCGGGTCGACGCCATCGCCAGCGACGTGCAGGAGGTCACCTCCAACGCCTCCGCCCTGTCCTCCACCGTGGCCTCCACCTTCGGCGGCCCGCTGGTCAAGGTCGCCGCCTTCGGCTACGGAGTGCGCAAGGCGCTCGGCCGGGACCGGGACGGGGCGCCGCGCGCCGCGGAGCGACGCACCGTGATCGTTGGCCGTACGGTGCCGGCGGCCCGGCGCCGCAAGCAGAAGGGCTGAAGACGCCGATGTTCCGCCGAGCCTTCTGGTTCACCGCAGGCGCTGCCGCCGGCGTGTGGGCCACCACCAAGGTCAACCGGCAGCTGAAGAAGCTGACGCCGGAGAGCCTCGCCGCCCAGGCCGCCGACAAGGCCGTCGAGGCCGGCCACCGCCTCAAGGACTTCGCCCTCGACGTCAAGGCGGGAATGATCCAGCGCGAGGACGAGCTGAACGACGCACTGGGGTTGCACCAGGACCCCGACCGGCCCGACAACGTCACCGCCCTGCCCGGGCCGCGGCGGACGCGGGCCATCGAGAACGACAAGCGCCTCCGGGCCACCGACCGACCGAACCTTACGTACATCAACCGGAATGAGGACCACTGATGGAGTCGGCTGAAATCCGCCGCCGCTGGCTGAGCTTCTTCGAGGAGCGCGGTCATGCCGTTGTCCCTTCGGCGTCGCTCATCGCGGACGACCCGACTCTGCTGCTGGTCAACGCCGGCATGGTCCCGTTCAAGCCGTACTTCCTCGGTGAGACCAAGCCGCCGGCCCCCCGGGCCACCAGCGTGCAGAAGTGCGTGCGCACCCCGGACATCGAAGAGGTCGGCAAGACCACCCGCCACGGCACGTTCTTCCAGATGTGCGGCAACTTCTCCTTCGGCGACTACTTCAAGGAAGGCGCCATCAAGCTCGCCTGGGAGCTGCTGACCACCCCGGTGGCCGACGGCGGCTACGGGCTGGAGCCGGAGAAGCTCTGGATCACCGTCTACCAGGACGACGACGAGGCCGAGCAGATCTGGCGCGACGTCATCGGCGTCCCCGCCGAGCGCATCCAGCGCCTGGGCAAGAAGGACAACTTCTGGTCCATGGGCGTCCCCGGCCCCTGCGGCCCCTGCTCCGAGATCAACTACGACCGCGGCCCCGAGTTCGGCGTCGAGGGCGGCCCCGCCGTCAACGACGAACGCTACGTGGAGATCTGGAACCTGGTCTTCATGCAGTACGAGCGCGGTGCGGGCGAGGGCAAGGAGGACTTCCCGATCCTGGGGGACCTGCCCTCGAAGAACATCGACACCGGCCTCGGCCTCGAGCGCCTGGCGATGATCCTGCAGGGCGTGCAGAACATGTACGAGACCGACACCCTGCGCGTGGTCATGGACAAGGCCACCGAGCTCACCGGCGTGCAGTACGGCGCCGCCAAGGAGACCGACGTCTCCATGCGCGTGGTCGCCGACCACATGCGCACCTCGGTGATGCTCATCGGTGACGGCGTCACCCCCGGCAACGAGGGCCGCGGCTACGTGCTGCGCCGCATCATGCGCCGTGCCATCCGCAACATGCGCCTCATGGGTGCCACCGGCCCGGTCGTGAAGGAGCTCATCGACGTCGTCATCGACACGATGGGCCAGCAGTACCCCGAGCTGATCACCGACCGCAAGCGCATCGAGACCGTCGCGCTCGCCGAAGAGGCCGCCTTCCTCAAGGCCCTCAAGGGCGGCACGAACATCCTCGACACCGCCGTCACCGAGACCAAGGCCGCCGGCGGCACCGTCCTCTCCGGCGACAAGGCGTTCCTGCTCCACGACACCTGGGGCTTCCCGATCGACCTCACCCTCGAGATGGCCGCCGAGCAGGGCCTGAGCGTGGACGAGGCCGGCTTCCGCCGCCTGATGCAGGAGCAGCGCGACCGCGCCAAGGCCGACGCCAAGGCCAAGAAGACCGGCCACGCCGACGTCTCCGCCTACCGCGAGATCGCCGACACCGCCGGCGGCACCGAGTTCACCGGCTACGTCACCAACCAGGGCGAGGCCACCATCGTCGGCCTGCTCGTCAACGGCGTCTCCGCCCCGGCGGCGTCCGAGGGCGACGAGGTCGAGGTCGTCCTCGACCGCACCCCGTTCTACGCCGAGGGCGGCGGCCAGCTCGCCGACCAGGGCCGGATCAAGCTCGACACCGGCGCCGTCATCGAGGTCCGCGACGTCCAGCAGCCGGTCCCGGGCGTCTCGGTCCACAAGGGCTCCGTCCAGGTCGGCGAGGTCACCGTCGGCGCCTCCGCCTACGCGGCCATCGACGTCAGGCGCCGCCGGGCCATCGCCCGCGCCCACTCCGCCACGCACCTGACCCACCAGGCGCTGCGCGACGCGCTCGGCCCGACGGCCGCCCAGGCCGGCTCCGAGAACAGCCCGGGCCGCTTCCGCTTCGACTTCGGCTCGCCGAACGCCGTCCCCGGCACGGTGCTGACCGACGTCGAGCAGAAGATCAACGACGTGCTCTCCCGCGAGCTCGACGTCACCGCCGAGATCATGAGCATCGACGAGGCGAAGAAGCAGGGCGCCATCGCCGAGTTCGGCGAGAAGTACGGCGAGCGGGTCCGCGTGGTCACCATCGGCGACTTCTCCAAGGAGCTGTGCGGCGGCACGCACGTCGGCAACACCTCCCAGCTGGGCCTGGTCAAGCTGCTGGGCGAGTCCTCCATCGGCTCCGGCGTGCGCCGTGTCGAGGCCCTGGTCGGCGTGGACGCCTACAACTTCCTCGCCAAGGAGCACACGGTCGTCGCCCAGCTCCAGGAGCTGGTCAAGGGCCGTCCGGAGGAGCTCCCCGAGAAGATCGCCTCCATGCTCGGCAAGCTGAAGGACGCCGAGAAGGAGATCGAGAAGTTCCGCGCGGAGAAGGTCCTGCAGGCCGCCGCCGGCCTCGCCGAGAACGCCCAGGACATCCGCGGCGTCGCGCTCGTCGTGGGCCAGGTCCAGGACGGCACCGGCGCCGACGACCTGCGCAAGCTGGTCCTCGACGTCCGCGGCCGCATCCAGGGCGACCGCCCGGCCGTCGTGGCCCTGTTCACCGTGGCGGGCGGCCGCCCGCTGACCGTGATCGCCACCAACGAGGCCGCCCGCGAGCGCGGCCTGAAGGCCGGCGACCTGGTCCGCACCGCCGCCAAGACCCTCGGCGGCGGCGGTGGCGGCAAGCCCGACGTCGCCCAGGGCGGCGGCCAGAACCCGGCCGCGGTCCCGGACGCCATCGCCGCGGTCGAACGCCTCGTGGTGGAGACGGTCTGACCATGACGCTGCGCCGCGGCCGCCGACTGGCCATCGATGTCGGGGACGCCCGGATCGGGGTCGCCTCCTGCGACCCCGACGGGGTGCTGGCCACCCCGGTGGAGACCGTCCCGGGCCGGGACGTCCCCGCCGCCCACCGGCGGCTGCGGCAGCTCGTCGCCGAGTACGAACCCCTGGAGGTCGTGGTCGGCCTGCCCCGCTCGCTCAGCGGGCGGGAGGGGCCGGCCGCGGCCAAGGTGCGCGCCTTCGCCGCGGAACTCGCCAAGGGCATCAAGCCGGTGGCGGTCCGCCTGGTGGACGAGCGGATGACCACCGTCACCGCCGCCCAGGGCCTGCGGGCCTCCGGGCGCAACGCCAAGAAGGGCCGGTCGGTGATCGACCAGGCGGCCGCTGTGGTGATCCTCCAGAACGCTCTTGAGACCGAACGGGTATCGGGTAATCCGCCCGGCGAGTGCGTCGAAGTGGTTGTCTGATCGCGATACGGTAACGTTCCGCGAGACGTGGCGGCATTCGAACAGTCGTCGCCCACCACTTCAGAGGCGGAACCGGGTGCCTGGCGGCCGTTGCCAGGCACTCCGTCTCGCGGCTCTAGGGGATCCATGACTGAGTATGGCCGGGGCTCTGGCCCCGAACCGTGGCACCCGGAGGACCCCTTGTACGGGGACCCCGGGTGGGGCGGGCACGAGGCCCAGCAGGGTCAGATGCCCTATGGCGGTGGCCCGCAGCAGCAGTATCCGCAGGAGCCGCAGTACCAGCAGCAGTACGTCCAGCAGGACCCGTACGCCCAGCACCCCCAGCACGCCGAGCAGCTGCAGGGCTATGCCCCGCAGCAGCCGCACCCGGCCCAGCAGATGCAGCAGCCGCAGCAGATGCAGCCCGTGCAGCAGATGCAGCAGCAGACGTACGCGGGCCAGGGCCAGGCCTGGGACACCGGCCAGCTCCAGTACGCCGACCCGGTCCAGACCGTCGACCCGGTCCAGATCGTCGACCCGTACGCGGGCGCGGAGCCGTACGCCCAGCAGCCCATCGGCGGCTTCCCCGGCGAGGCCCCCGACCTCTACGGCACCGACGAGGCCTACCCGCCGCCGCAGCCCCCGGGCCGCCGCCACCTCGCCCCCGAGCCGGGACTCGACGAGGAGGACGAGGACGCCTCGGACGGCGACGCCGACGCCCCGGCCGGCGGCGGCCGCCGCGCGGGCCGCGGCAAGGGCGGCAAGGGGAAGGGCAAGGGCAAGAAGAAGGACAGCCGGACCGCCTGCCTGGTCGCCGCGGTCGTGATCCTCGGCGTCATCGGCGGGGGCGGCTACTACGGCTACAGCTACCTCAAGGCGCGCTTCGGCGCCGCCGAGGACTACACCGGCTCCGGAACCGGTGAGTCCGTCGAGGTGGAGATCCCGCAGAACGCCACCCTGGCCCAGATGGGGCGCATCCTGAAGGAGCGCGGGGTCGTCGCCAGCACGGAGGCGTTCATCGCCGCCGCCCAGGCGAACAAGAAGGGCACCTCCATCCAGGCCGGCGTCTACACGCTGAAGAAGCAGATGTCGGCCATGTCCGCCGTCCAGGTGATGGTCGACCCGTCCAAGCTCAACGTCCTCACCATTCCCGAGGGCTGGCGCGCCGTCGAGATCTACAAGGCGATCGACAAGAAGCTCGGCAAGCCCGAGGGCACCACCGCGCAGATCGCCAAGCAGGAGTCCAAGGACCTCGGCCTGCCCGCGTGGGCCGCGAACAACGCGAAGATCCGCGACCCGCTGGAAGGGTTCCTCTACCCGGCGCGCTACGACCTGTCCAAGGACAGCACGCCGCAGTCCCTCCTCAAGCAGATGATCCGCAACGCGAACGACAAGTACGCGGCGATCGGCATCGAGGAGAAGGCGAAGGCGCTCGGCCTGGAGAACCCGCTCCAGCTGGTCACCGTCGCGAGCCTCGTCCAGGTCGAGGGCAACAAGCACGAGGACTTCCGCAAGATGTCCGAGGTCATCTACAACCGCCTGAAGAAGACCAACGACGTCACGAACCAGAAGCTCGAGTTCGACTCGACGATCAACTACCTCAAGAACACGAGCAACATCAACGTCACCCGCGAGGAGACGCGCAAGCTCGACGACCCGTACAACACGTACTTCTACAAGGGCCTGACGCCCGGACCGATCAGCAACCCGGGCAGCGACGCCATCAACGCCGCACTCGACCCCGACAAGGGCGGCTGGATGTTCTTCGTGTCGGTCGACGGCAACACGACGACCTTCACCAAGACGTTCGCGGAACACGAGAAACTGGTGGCGCAGTTCAACGAACGTCAGAGCAAGAAGTCGGGTGGGTAGGTAACAGATGTCACGCATACGGGCCGCGGTGCTGGGTTCGCCCATCGAGCACTCCCTCTCACCGGTGCTGCACCGCGCCGCGTACCGGGAGCTCGGCCTCGCCGAATGGTCGTACGACCGCTTCGAGATGGACGAGGCCGCGCTCCCGGGCTTCATCGCCGGGCTCGGCCCCGAATGGGCCGGCCTGTCGCTGACGATGCCGCTGAAGCGGGCGGTCATCCCGCTCCTCGACGGCATCAGCGACACCGCCGCCTCCGTCGAGGCGGTCAACACGGTCGTCCTCACCGAGGACGGCCGCCGCCTCGGCGACAACACGGACATCCCGGGGATCATCGCCGCGCTCCACGAGCGCGGCGTGGACCGGGTCGACAGCGCCGCCATCCTCGGCGCCGGCGCCACGGCCTCCTCCGCGCTGGCCGCCCTCCAGCGGATATGCACCGGCGAGATCACGGCGTACGTCCGCTCCCGGGCCCGCGCCGACGAGATGCACCAGTGGGGCGCGCGGCTCGGCGTGCGCATCCGCACCGCCGACTGGTCCCAGGCCCCGGAGGCCCTCGCCGCGCCGCTGGTGATCGCCACCACCCCCGCCGGTGCCACCGACGAGCTGGCCGACGCCGTCCCCGACGCCCCCGGCACGCTCTTCGACGTCCTGTACGACCCCTGGCCGACCGCGCTGGCCGCCGCCTGGTCGGGTCGCGGCGGGCGCCTGCTGGGCGGCCTGGACCTCCTGGTCCACCAGGCCGTGCTCCAGGTCGAGCAGATGACCGGCTGCCCCGCCGGACCGCTGGCCGCCATGCGCGCCGCCGGCGAGGCCGCCCTGCGCGACCGCCGCTGATCGGCCGGCCGCCGCGCACCTGATGAACTGCGGCGGCCGATATTGCCCCGCCGCAGCTCGACGGCCAGGCTGGGGCAGGTGCACCGCCGTCCGCCTGCTGGACCGGGGGGCGGCGCACCGGCCCGGACGTGGGAGGATCGGGTATGGCGGGTCCGGGCCGCGCACCCGGCCGCGCCGCCGCAGTACCAGGCGCGAGCATGAGGAGCATCGTTGAGCAGGTTGCGTTGGCTGACCGCTGGGGAATCGCACGGTCCGGCGCTGGTGGCGACGCTGGAGGGGCTTCCCGCCGGCGTTCCGGTCACCACGGAGCTGGTGGCCGACCACCTGGCGCGGCGCCGGCTGGGGTACGGCCGTGGTGCGCGGATGAAGTTCGAGCAGGACGAGGTGACCTTCCTCGGCGGCGTCCGCCACGGGCTCTCCCTCGGTTCGCCGGTGGCCGTGATGGTTGGCAACAGCGAGTGGCCGAAGTGGACGAAGGTCATGTCGGCCGACCCCGTCGACCCGGCGGAGCTGAAGGAGACCGGCCGCAACGCCCCGCTGACCCGGCCGCGCCCGGGCCACGCCGACCTGGCCGGCATGCAGAAGTACGGCTTCGACGAGGCCCGGCCGGTCCTGGAGCGCGCCAGCGCCCGGGAGACCGCCGCCCGCGTTGCCCTCGGCGCCGTGGCGCGCTCCTTCCTGAAGGAGGCCGCCGGCATCGAGATCGTCTCGCACGTGGTGGAACTCGCGGCGGCCAAGGCCCCGTACGGCGTCTACCCGACCCCGGCCGACGTGGAGAAGCTCGACGCCGACCCGGTGCGCTGCCTGGACGCGGACGCCTCGAAGGCGATGGTCGCGGAGATCGACCAGGCCCACAAGGACGGCGACACCCTCGGCGGCGTCGTCGAGGTCCTCGCCTACGGCGTGCCCGTCGGCCTCGGCTCGCACGTGCACTGGGACCGCCGCCTCGACGCCCGCCTCGCGGCGGCGCTGATGGGCATCCAGGCCATCAAGGGCGTGGAGGTCGGCGACGGCTTCGAGCTGGCCCGCGTGCCCGGCTCGCAGGCCCACGACGAGATCGTCTCCACCCCCGAGGGCATCAAGCGCACCTCCGGCCGCTCCGGCGGCACCGAGGGGGGCCTGACCACCGGCGAACTGCTGCGCGTGCGCGCGGCGATGAAGCCCATCGCGACCGTCCCGCGCGCCCTGGCCACCGTCGACGTCGCCACCGGCGAGGCGGCCGCCGCGCACCACCAGCGCTCCGACGTCTGCGCCGTGCCCGCCGCGGGCATCGTCGCCGAGGCGATGGTCGCGCTGGTCCTCGCCGACGCCGTCGTGGAGAAGTTCGGCGGCGATTCCGTCGCCGAGACCCGGCGCAACGTGCAGTCCTACCTCGACAACCTGCAGATCCGGTGACCGGTTCACCTCTGGTCGTCCTCGTCGGGCCCATGGGGTCCGGCAAGTCCACGGTGGGGGAGCTGCTGGCCCGGCGGCTCGGCGTCCCCTACCGGGACACGGACGCGGACATCGTCGCGGCGCAGGGCCGCCCGATCTCCGACATCTTCGTCGACGAGGGCGAGCCGTACTTCCGCGAGCTGGAGCGGCAGGCGGTCGCCACCGCCGTCGCCGAGCACACCGGGGTCCTCGCCCTCGGCGGCGGCGCCGTCCTGGACGCGGGCACCCGCGCCCTGCTGGCCGGCCTGCCCGTCGCCTACCTGTCGATGGACGTCGAGGAAGCCGTCCGGCGCGTGGGCCTGGGCGCCGCGCGCCCGCTGCTCGCCGTCAACCCGCGCCGCCAGTGGCGCGAGCTGATGGAGGCCCGCCGCCCCCTGTACACCGAAGTCGCGCGCGTCGAGGTACCCACCGACGAACGCACCCCCGAAGAGGTCGCCCAGGCGGTCCTCGACGCTCTGGAGTTGAAGGACGTATGACAGACCAGGTGACGCGGATCCACGTCGGCGCCAGCGCCGGCCACGACGCGTACGACGTACTGGTCGGCCGCCAACTGCTCGGCGAGCTCGGCGGCCTCATCGGTACGAAGGCCCAGCGGGTCGCCGTGATCCACCCCGAGGCGCTCGCCTCGACCGGTGAGGCGCTGCGCGACGACCTCGCCGAGCAGGGCTACGAGGCGATCGCCATCCAGGTGCCGAACGCCGAGGAGGCCAAGACGGCCGAGGTGGCCGCGTACTGCTGGAAGGCCCTCGGCCAGTCCGGCTTCACCCGCACCGACGTCATCGTCGGCGTCGGCGGCGGCGCCACCACCGACCTGGCCGGCTTCGTCGCGGCCACCTGGCTGCGCGGGGTGCGCTGGATCGCCGTGCCCACCACCGTCCTGGCGATGGTCGACGCGGCCGTCGGCGGCAAGACCGGCATCAACACGGCCGAGGGCAAGAACCTCGTCGGCTCCTTCCACCCGCCCGCCGGCGTCCTCTGCGACCTGGCGGCGCTGGAATCGCTGCCGGTCAACGACTACGTCAGCGGCCTCGCCGAGATCATCAAGGCGGGCTTCATCGCCGACCCGGCCATCCTCGACCTGATCGAGGCCGACCCGGCCGCCGCCCGCACCCCTGACGGCCCGCACACCGCCGAGCTGATCGTCCGCTCCATCCAGGTCAAGGCCGACGTGGTCTCCAGCGACCTGAAGGAGTCGGGGCTGCGGGAGATCCTGAACTACGGCCACACCCTCGCGCACGCCATCGAGAAGAACGAGCGCTACAAGTGGCGCCACGGCGCGGCCGTGTCGGTCGGCATGGTCTTCGCCGCCGAACTCGGCCGGCTCGCCGGCCGCCTCGACGACGCCACCGCCGAGCGGCACAAGCAGATCCTGGCCTCCGTCGGCCTGCCGCTGACCTACCGCGGCGACCAGTGGCCCAAGCTGCTGCAGACCATGCAGGTCGACAAGAAGTCCCGCGGCAACCTGCTGCGCTTCATCGTCCTGGACGGCCTGGCCAAGCCGACGGTGCTGGAGGGCCCCGACCCGGCCCACCTGATCGCCGCGTACGGCGAGGTGTCCGCATGAGCCGCAAGGTGCTCGTCCTGAACGGCCCCAACCTGGGCCGGCTCGGCTCGCGCGAGCCCGACGTGTACGGGGCCACCTCGTACGCGGGGCTCGTGGAGACCTGCCGGGAGCTGGGCGGGGAGCTGGGCTTCGACGTCGAGGTCCGCGAGACCAACGACGAGGGCGAGATCATCCGCTGGCTCCACGAGGCCGCCGACGGGAAGATCCCCGTGGTGATCAACCCCGGTGCCTTCACGCACTACTCCTACGGGATGCGGGACGCGGCCGCCCAGCGGACCGCCCCGCTGATCGAGGTGCACATCTCGAACCCCTACGCCCGCGAGGAGTTCCGGCACACCTCGGTCATCGCCCCGGTGGCGACCGGGACGGTGGCGGGCTTCGGCATCGGCTCCTACCGGCTGGCCCTGCGCGCCCTGGCGGAGGAAACCGCCGTCTGACGGCGCCGGGGGGCGCCGGTGGGCGCCGCTGCCTCCGCGGTCATATAACGTTCTCGCATCAGTCGGCCGGAACGAGACGGAGTGGCAGCGGATGCACCAGGGAGTCGGGGGCGCCAGCGGAGGCTGGGGCCCGCCGGGACACCAGCCGGCGGTGCCCCCGCAGCCGCCGATCCCCCCTGCGCCTGCGCAGGGGTGGCCGACGGTACCGCCGCCGGCTCCGCACGTGCCCCCGCACCTGCCGGCGCCCGGATCCGACGCGACCGGGCACATCCCGCTGCCGCCCGCCGCGGCCGCGGCGCCCGGCCACGGTCCGACCGGCGGCGGCACCGGCACCGCCGTGCTCGCCGTACTGCTGATCGGCCCGGCCGGCGCCGGCAAGACCACCGTGGCCCGGCACTGGGCGAGCACCCGCCCCGTGCCGACCGCGCACATCAGCCTCGACGACGTCCGCGAATGGGTCTGCTCCGGCTTCGCCGACCCGCAGGCCGGCTGGAACGACCACTCCGAGGCCCAGTACCGCCTGGCCCGCCGCACGTGCGGCTTCGCCGCCCGCAACTTCCTGGCCAACGGCATCTCCTGCATCCTCGACGACGCCGTCTTCCCCGACCGCCCCGTCGTGGGCCTGGGCGGCTGGAAGCGGCACGTCGGCCCCGCCCTGCTGCCCGTGGTGCTGCTGCCCGGACTGGAGATCGTCCTGGAGCGCAACGCCGAGCGCTCCGGCAACCGCCGCCTCTCCGACGAGGAGGTCGCGCGGATCCACGGCCGGATGGCCGGCTGGTACGGCTCCGGCCTGCCCATCATCGACAACTCCGACCTCGACGTGGAGGGCACCGCCCGCGCCCTGGACGAGGCCCTGGCCCGCGCGATCACCGCCCCCGCCCACTAGCCACCCCGGCCCGGCCCGGCCCCGTACGGCGGCTCCCATCAGGCCG
Source organism: Streptomyces sp. NPDC046866 (assembly GCF_040704625.1). Classification (NCBI taxonomy): domain Bacteria; kingdom Bacillati; phylum Actinomycetota; class Actinomycetes; order Kitasatosporales; family Streptomycetaceae; genus Streptomyces; species Streptomyces sp. NPDC046866. The sequence goes on along the minus strand of NZ_JBEYXN010000022.1, from coordinate 97,126 downwards.
GACGGGCCGGTCGCTCGTAGGCTCGAAGAATGTCAGACGTGTACGCGGCCCGTCGGGGCCTGCTTCGCGACCGCTGTGCCGCCGCCGGGAACGCCGCCGCACTGATCACGCGTCCGGCGAACGTCCGCTACCTCGCCGGAGGCTCCCCGCGCGGCGCCGTCCTCCTCCTCGGCCCGGACGGGGAGGACGTGCTGTTCACCGTCGGCCCGCCCAGCGGCGAGGCCGAGGAGGGCCGCCTCGACGAGCGGCTCCCCCTGAACGTGCTCCCCGTGCCCGGCGCCGACGCGGCGGTCGCCGCCGCCGACCTGGCCGGATCCGCCCGGGCCGACTCGCTCGCCGTGGAGGAGCACCACCTCACCGTCGCCCGCCACCGCGCCATCGGCTCCGTCGCGCCCGGGCTGCGCCTCGCCGACCTCGGCCATGCCGTCGAGCAGCAGCGCCTGGTCAAGGACGAGGAGGAGATCGCCTGCCTGCGGATCGCCGCCGAGATCGCCGACCAGGCCCTCGGCGAGCTGCTGGAGTCGATCCTCGTCGGGCGCACCGAACGCCACCTCGCGCTGGAGCTGGAGCGCCGGCTCGTCGACCACGGGGCGGACGGGCCGGCCTTCCCCACCTCCGTCGGCACCGGCCCCCATTCCGGCCGCTCCCGGCACCGGCCCTCCGACCGGCGCGTGGAGGAGGGCGACTTCCTGTCCGTCTGCCTCGGCGCCAACTACCGCGGCTACCGGTGCGAGATCGGCCGGACCTTCGTCATCGGCACCACCCCCGCGGACTGGCAGATCGAGCTGTACGAACTGGTCTTCGCGGCCCAGCGGGCCGGCCGCGAGGCCCTCGTGCCCGGCGCCGCCTACCGGGACGTCGACCACGCGGCGCGCTCCCTGCTCGACTCGGCCGGATACGGGGAAGCGCTGGCTCCGTGGACCGGACACGGCGTGGGCCTCGAAATCGACGAGGACCCGCAGCTTGCACCTACGGCAATGGGTAAACTGGACGCTTGCGTGCCGGTCACCGTCGAACCGGGGGTCCACCTTCCGGGCCGGGGCGGGGTCCGGATCGATGACACGCTCGTCGTACGCCCCGAGGCGGACGGCGGTCCCGAGCTACTCACCATTACGACCAAGGAGCTGCTCGCGCTGTAGTCCGGTGTGCCGGGCCGTGCGTGCACCCGCGGTCTTCCAGTGCAGGAGATTCCGCAACCGTGGCTTCCACGAACGACCTCAAGAACGGCATGGTGCTCAAGCTCGAAGGCGGCCAGCTCTGGTCCGTCGTCGAGTTCCAGCACGTCAAGCCCGGCAAGGGCCCGGCCTTCGTGCGCACCAAGCTCAAGAACGTGCTGTCCGGCAAGGTCGTCGACAAGACCTTCAACGCGGGTGTGAAGGTCGACACGGCCACCATCGACCGCCGCGACATGCAGTTCTCCTACATGGACGGCGAGTACTTCGTCTTCATGGACATGGAGACCTACGACCAGCTGCACGTCGACCGCAAGGCCGTCGGCGACGCCGCCAACTTCCTCGTCGAGGGCTTCACCGCCACCGTGGCCCGCCACGAGGGCGAGGTGCTCTACGTCGAGCTCCCCGCCGCCGTCGAGCTGACGATCGAGCACACCGACCCCGGCGTCCAGGGCGACCGCTCCACCGGCGGCACCAAGCCCGCCAAGCTGGAGACCGGCCACGAGATCCAGGTCCCGCTCTTCGTCACCACCGGCGAGAAGGTCAAGGTCGACACCCGCACCAGCGACTACCTCGGCCGGGTGAGCAGCTAACCGTGGCTGCCCGCAGCAACGCGCGCAAGCGCGCCTTCCAGATCCTGTTCGAGGCCGACCAGCGCGGGGTGCCCGTGCGGGAGGTCCTCGCGGACTGGGTCCGTCACTCGCGGTCGGACGACCGGCAGCCGCCGGTCAACGCCTTCACGATGGACCTCGTCGAGGGCTACGCCGACAAGGTGAAGCGCATCGACGACCTGATCGTGACCTACGCCGTGGACTGGGAGCTCGACCGCATGCCGGTCGCCGACCGGAACATCCTGCGGCTCGGGGCGTACGAGCTGATCTGGGTGGACGACACCCCGGACGCCGTGGCCATCGACGAGGCCGTGCAGCTGGCCAAGGAGTTCTCCACGGACGAGTCGCCCTCGTTCGTGAACGGACTGCTGGCCCGCTTCAAGGACCTGAAGCCGAGCCTGCGCCGGGGCGAGTAGCCCTGAGCGACCCGGCACGACGGAGGGCCCGCAGCGCGATCGCGCTGCGGGCCCTCCGTCGCATCCGCGGGTCTCCGGGGGAAGGAACCGGTGAGGGCCGGGAGCCACACCAGGCTCCCGGCCCTCACCGGTAACGTTTCTGCTGGTCCTGGGGCCGAGGACTACGCGTCCTCGTGCGCCACCGCCCGCCGCGCGTCGGCGTCCAGCACGCCCCAGCTGATCAGCTGCTCGGTCAGGACCGAGGGGGACTGGTCGTAGATCACGGCCAGGGTGCGCAGGTCGTCCTGGCGGATCGACAGCACCTTGCCGTTGTAGTCCCCGCGCTGGCTCTGGATCGTGGCCGCGTAGCGCTGCAGCGGGCCGGCCTTCTCGGCGGGCACGCCGGCCAGCCGCTCCAGGTCCAGGCGCAGCTTCGGCGGCGGCTCGGCGGCCCCGCCGGGGGTCGTACCCGGCAGCAGCTCCTGCACCGGCACACCGTAGAAGTCCGCCAGCTCGGCGAGGCGCTGGACGGTCACGGCGCGGTCCCCGCGCTCGTACGAACCGACCACCACGGCCTTCCACCGGCCCTGGGACTTCTCCTCGACACCGTGGAGGGAGAGGCCCTGCTGGGTGCGGATGGCGCGGAGCTTGGCCCCGAGCTGTTTGGCGTATTCGCTGGACATAACGCTCCCGGACGCTGTGACGCTGTAACTACATGGACACTGCGACTGCATAACTACGGGCGGCTCCGCCGCGCGGTCTGGTAACTCACTGTGAGGTTACGCAGCGTTACTTGGCTGCGTCAAGCCGAATGCCGTCCCACGCCCCCCGGCGACGCCCGCCCCCGATCCCCCTGGTACCGTGGACGGCGTTACAACAGACGTCCTTTAAGGTCCGTCCCGTGAGGCGGAGAAGGAGGTCCTTTTCCATGGACGCTCAGGCTGCTCAGAACGTCGGTGCTCCCGACGCCCCCGGCATCGAGGCGATGCGCCCCGTGCTCGAGGCGCAGGACATCGCGCGGGTCCTGACCCGCATCGCCCACGAGATCGTCGAACGCGCCAAGGGCGCCGACGACGTGGTGCTCCTCGGCATCCCCACCCGCGGCGTGTACCTCGCCCGCCGGCTGGCCGCCAAGCTCGAAGAGATCACCGGCACGAAGATCGCGGTCGGGTCCCTCGACATCACCATGTACCGCGACGACCTGCGGATGAAGCCGGCCCGCGCCATCGGCCGCACCGAGATCCCGGGCGACGACATCGACGGCCGCCTCGTCGTCCTCGTCGACGACGTCCTCTTCTCCGGCCGCACCATCCGCGCCGCCCTCGACGCCCTCGGCGACCTCGGCCGCCCCCGCGCCGTGCAGCTCGCCGTCCTCGTCGACCGCGGCCACCGAGAACTGCCGATCCGCGCCGACTACGTCGGCAAGAACCTCCCCACGTCGCTGCGGGAGATCGTCAAGGTCCAGCTCCAGGAGGAGGACGGCCGTGACGCCGTGCTGCTCGGCCAGCGGACCGCCACGGCAGCAGGGCTGTAGCCCGCACGCCTGCCGGGCCCCCGTGCCGGGGCCCGTGCGCACCCCTGCCTGCCCGCAGCCGGCAAGCCCTCCGCCGAAGACCTCCACCACCTACGGAGCACCCAGATGAAGCGCCACCTCATCTCGGCCGCCGACCTCACGCGCGACGACGCCGTCCTCATCCTCGACACCGCCGAGGAGATGGCCCGGGTCGCCGACCGGCCGATCAAGAAGCTGCCCACCCTGCGCGGCCGCACGATCTGCAACCTCTTCTTCGAGGACTCCACCCGCACCCGGATCTCCTTCGAGGCCGCCGAGAAGCGCCTGTCCGCAGACGTCATCAACTTCGCGGCCAAGGGTTCCTCGGTTTCCAAGGGCGAATCCCTCAAGGACACCGCCCAGACCCTGGAGGCGATGGGCGTCGACGCCGTCGTCATCCGCCACAGCGCCTCCGGCGCCCCCTATCGGCTCGCCAACTCCGGCTGGATCGACGCCCCCGTCATCAACGCCGGCGACGGCACCCACCAGCACCCCACCCAGGCCCTGCTGGACGCCTTCACCATGCGCCGCCGCCTCGTCGGCCGCGACGCCGGCCTCGGCAAGGACCTCGCCGGCCGCCGCATCACCCTCGTCGGCGACGTCCTGCACAGCCGCGTCGCCCGCTCGAACGTCGACCTGCTGCACACCCTCGGCGCCGAGGTCACCCTCGTCGCCCCGCCCACCCTCGTCCCCGTCGGCGTCGAGACCTGGCCCTGCGAGGTCTCGTACGGCCTCGACGAGGTGCTGCCCAAGTCCGACGCCGTCATGATGCTGCGTGTGCAGCGCGAACGGATGAACGCCGCGTTCTTCCCGACCGAGCGCGAGTACTCCCGCCGCTACGGGCTGGACGCCGCGCGGATGGCGAAGATGCCCGAGCACGCCATCGTGATGCATCCCGGCCCCATGGTCCGCGGCATGGAGATCACCGCCGAGGTCGCCGACTCCGACCGCTGCACGGTCGTCGAGCAGGTCGCCAACGGCGTCTCCATCCGCATGGCCGTCCTGTACCTGCTGCTCGGCGGCTCCGAGCCCGCCGTCACCACCACCCCCGCCGCCCGCACCGCCGAGGAGAACAAGTAACCATGAGCAAGATCCTTATCCGCGGCGCGAAGGTCCTCGGCGGCGAGGCGCAGGACGTCCTGATCGACGGCGAGACCATCGCCGAGGTCGGGGGCCAGCTCTCCGCCGACGGCGCCACCGTCATCGAGGCCGCCGGCCAGGTCCTCCTCCCCGGCCTCGTCGACCTCCACACCCACCTGCGCGAGCCCGGCCGCGAGGACTCCGAGACCGTCCTGACCGGCACGCGCGCGGCGGCCTCCGGCGGCTACACCGCCGTCTTCGCCATGGCGAACACCTTCCCCGTCGCCGACACCGCCGGCGTGGTCGAGCAGGTCTACCGCCTCGGCCAGGAGGCCGGCTACTGCGACGTGCAGCCCATCGGCGCCGTCACCGTCGGCCTGGAGGGCAAGAAGCTCTCCGAACTCGGCGCGATGCACGAGTCCGCCGCCCGCGTCACCGTCTTCTCCGACGACGGCAAGTGCGTCGACGACGCCGTGATCATGCGCCGCGCCCTGGAGTACGTGAAGGCCTTCGGCGGCGTCATCGCCCAGCACGCCCAGGAGCCCCGCCTGACCGAGGGCGCCCAGATGAACGAGGGCATCGTCTCCGCCGAGCTGGGCCTGGGCGGCTGGCCCGCCGTCGCCGAGGAGTCGATCATCGCCCGCGACGTCCTCCTCGCCGAGCACGTCGGCTCCCGCGTCCACATCTGCCACCTCTCCACCGCCGGCAGCGTCGAGATCGTCCGCTGGGCCAAGTCCCGCGGCATCGACGTCACCGCCGAGGTCACCCCCCACCACCTCCTCCTCACCGACGAGCTGGTCCGCTCCTACAACCCCGTCTACAAGGTCAACCCGCCGCTGCGCACCGAGCGCGACGTGATGGCCCTGCGCGAGGCGCTCGCCGACGGCACGATCGACATCGTCGCCACCGACCACGCCCCGCACCCGCACGAGGACAAGGACTGCGAGTGGGCCGCCGCCGCCATGGGCATGGTGGGCCTGGAGACCGCACTCTCCGTCGTCCAGCAGACGATGGTCGAGACCGGCCTGCTGGACTGGGCGGGCGTCGCCGAGCGCATGTCCTTCGCCCCGGCCCGGATCGGCGGCCTGTCCCACCTCCACGGACGCCCCGTCTCGGCTGGTGAACCCGCGAACCTGACCCTGGTCGATACCTCGTACCGTGGTGTGGTGGACCCCGCACACTTCGCCTCCCGCAGCCGCAACACGCCCTACGAGGGCCGCGAGCTGCCGGGACGCGTCACTCACACCTTCCTGCGGGGCCGTACAACGGTCGTGGACGGGAAGCTCGCGTGACACCTGCAGTAATCCAACTGGCCGCCGAGGCCGCCGAACGCAAGTCGGCGGAGGTGACGGACTGGGGCGCCCGCATCGCGTGGGTGATCGGCCTGCTCGTCTTCATCGCCTTCGTCTACTGGCTCATGCGGCAGGGCTGGAAATGGCGCGGAGCCCTGCAGAGCGATCTGCCCGAGCTCCCCGCCGCCCCCGGCGGCCTGCCCGAGCACCGGCTCGCCCTCACCGGCCGGTACCACGGGTCCACCACCGCCGGGCAGTGGCTCGACCGGATCGTCGCCCACGGACTGGGCGTGCGCAGCCGGGTCGAGCTCACGCTCACCGACGCGGGCCTGGAAGTGGTCCGTCCGGGTGCCAACGACTTCTTCGTACCGGCCGCACAGCTGCGCGGCGCCCGCCTCGACAAGGGAATCGCGGGCAAGGTACTCACCGAGGGCGGTCTGCTCGTCGTCACCTGGGCGCACGGCGACACGCTGATCGACTCCGGATTCCGCTCCGACCGGGCGGCCGAGCACGCCGCCTGGGTCGAGCACATCACCACTCTCGCAACACAGCACTCATCCATCACGACGGAAGGCGCCGAACGATGACGACCTCCACCAGGGGAGCAGCCAAAGCTCCCGCCGTACTCGTCCTGGAGGACGGTCGGATCTTCCGCGGCCGCGCCTACGGCGCAGTGGGGGAGACCTTCGGCGAAGCCGTCTTCTCCACCGGCATGACCGGCTACCAGGAGACCCTCACCGACCCGTCCTACCACCGGCAGGTCGTCGTGATGACCGCCCCGCACGTGGGCAACACCGGTGTCAACGACGAGGACCCCGAGTCCTCCCGCATCTGGGTCTCCGGCTACGTCGTCCGCGACCCCGCCCGCGTCCCCTCCAACTGGCGCGCCCAGCGCTCGCTGGACGAGGAGCTCGCCGCGCAGGGCGTCGTCGGCATCAGCGGCATCGACACCCGCGCCCTGACCCGCCACCTGCGCGAGCGCGGCGCCATGCGCGTCGGCATCTTCTCCGGCGAGGCCGTCGAGGGCGTCCGGGACGAGGCCCTGCTGGCCCGCGTCCAGCAGGCCCCCCAGATGAAGGGCGCCAACCTCTCCGCCGAGGTCGCCACCAAGGAGGCGTACGTCGTCCCCGCGATCGGCGAGAAGAAGTTCACCGTCGCCGCCGTCGACCTCGGCATCAAGGGCATGACCCCGCACCGCATGGCCGAGCGCGGCATCGAGGTGCACGTCCTGCCCGCCACCGCCACCGCCGAGGACATCTACGCGGTCTCCCCGGACGGCGTCTTCTTCTCCAACGGCCCCGGCGACCCGGCCACCGCCGACCACGCGGTCTCCGTCATGCAGGGCGTCCTGGAGCGCAAGACCCCGCTGTTCGGCATCTGCTTCGGCAACCAGATCCTCGGCCGCGCGCTCGGCTTCGGCACCTACAAGCTGAAGTACGGCCACCGCGGCATCAACCAGCCGGTCCAGGACCGCACCACCGGCAAGGTCGAGGTCACCGCGCACAACCACGGCTTCGCCGTCGACGCGCCCCTCGACAAGGTTTCCGAGACCCCCTACGGCCGCGCCGAGGTCTCCCACGTCTGCCTCAACGACAACGTGGTGGAGGGCCTCCAGCTGCTCGACCAGCCGGCCTTCAGCGTCCAGTACCACCCCGAGGCGGCCGCGGGCCCGCACGACGCCGCGTACCTCTTCGACCGCTTCGTTTCTCTGATGGAGGCCGAGCGTGCCTAAGCGCACCGATATCCAGTCCGTCCTGGTCATCGGCTCCGGCCCGATCGTCATCGGCCAGGCCGCCGAGTTCGACTACTCCGGTACCCAGGCCTGCCGCATCCTCAAGGCCGAGGGCCTGCGGGTCATCCTGGTGAACTCCAACCCCGCGACGATCATGACCGACCCGGAGATCGCCGACGCCACGTACGTCGAGCCGATCACCCCCGAGTTCGTCGAGAAGATCATCGCCAAGGAGCGCCCCGACGCGCTCCTGCCGACCCTCGGCGGCCAGACGGCCCTGAACACCGCCATCTCCATGCACGAGCAGGGGGTGCTGGAGAAGTACAACGTCGAGCTCATCGGCGCCAACGTCGAGGCCATCAACAAGGGCGAGGACCGCGACCTCTTCAAGGAGGTCGTGGAGCGGGTCCGCGAGAAGATCGGCCACGGCGAGTCCGCCCGCTCGGTCATCTGCCACTCCATGGACGACGTCCTCAAGGGCGTCGACACCCTCGGCGGCTACCCGGTCGTCGTGCGCCCCTCCTTCACCATGGGCGGCGCCGGCTCCGGCTTCGCCCACGACGAGGAGGAGCTGCGCCGCATCGCCGGCCAGGGCCTGACGCTCTCCCCGACCACCGAGGTGCTCCTGGAGGAGTCCATCCTCGGCTGGAAGGAGTACGAGCTCGAGCTGATGCGCGACAAGGCCGACAACGTCGTGGTCGTCTGCTCCATCGAGAACTTCGACCCGATGGGCGTCCACACCGGCGACTCGATCACCGTCGCCCCGGCGATGACGCTGACCGACCGCGAGTACCAGCGCCTGCGCGACATCGGCATCGCGATCATCCGCGAGGTCGGCGTCGACACCGGCGGCTGCAACATCCAGTTCGCGGTGAACCCGGTCGACGGCCGCATCATCGTCATCGAGATGAACCCGCGCGTCTCGCGCTCCTCGGCGCTCGCCTCCAAGGCCACCGGCTTCCCGATCGCCAAGATCGCCGCCAAGCTGGCCGTCGGCTACACGCTCGACGAGATCCCCAACGACATCACCGAGAAGACCCCGGCCTCCTTCGAGCCGACCCTCGACTACGTCGTCGTCAAGGCCCCGCGCTTCGCCTTCGAGAAGTTCCCGGTGGCCGACGCCACCCTCACCACCACCATGAAGTCGGTCGGCGAGGCCATGGCCATCGGCCGCAACTTCACCGAGGCCCTCCAGAAGGCCCTGCGCTCCCTGGAGAAGAAGGGCTCGCAGTTCGCCTTCACCGGCGAGCCGGGCGACAAGGACGAGCTGCTGGCCCTGGCGGTCCGCCCGACCGACGGCCGCATCAACACCGTCATGCAGGCCATCCGCGCCGGCGCCACCCAGGAGGAGGTGTTCGACGCCACCAAGATCGACCCGTGGTTCGTCGACCAGCTCTTCCTGATCAAGGAGATCGCCGACGAGCTCGCCGCCGCCGAGAAGCTCGACCCCGAGCTGCTCGCCGAGGCCAAGCGCCACGGCTTCTCCGACGCCCAGATCGCCGAGATCCGCGGCCTGCGCGAGGACGTCGTCCGCGAGGTCCGCCACGCCCTCGGCGTCCGCCCGGTCTACAAGACGGTCGACACCTGCGCCGCCGAGTTCGCCGCGAAGACCCCGTACTTCTACTCCTCCTACGACGAGGAGTCCGAGGTCGCGCCCCGCGAGAAGCCCGCGGTGATCATCCTGGGCTCCGGCCCGAACCGCATCGGCCAGGGCATCGAGTTCGACTACTCCTGCGTCCACGCCTCCTTCGCCCTGAGCGACGCCGGCTACGAGACCGTGATGGTCAACTGCAACCCGGAGACCGTCTCCACCGACTACGACACCTCCGACCGCCTGTACTTCGAGCCCCTCACGCTCGAGGACGTGCTGGAGATCGTCCACGCGGAGTCCCTCGCGGGCCCGATCGCCGGCGTCGTCGTCCAGCTCGGCGGCCAGACCCCGCTCGGCCTCGCCCAGGCGCTCAAGGACAACGGCGTGCCGGTCGTCGGCACCTCCCCGGAGGCCATCCACGCCGCCGAGGACCGCGGCGCCTTCGGCCGGGTCCTGGCCGAGGCCGGCCTGCCCGCCCCCAAGCACGGCACCGCGACCACCTTCGCGGGTGCGAAGGCCATCGCCGACGAGATCGGCTACCCCGTCCTCGTCCGCCCGTCCTACGTGCTCGGCGGGCGCGGCATGGAGATCGTCTACGACGAGGCGCGCCTGGAGGCGTACATCGCCGAGTCCACCGAGATCTCCCCGACCCGCCCCGTGCTGGTCGACCGCTTCCTCGACGACGCGATCGAGATCGACGTCGACGCCCTCTACGACGGCACCGAGCTCTACCTCGGCGGCGTGATGGAGCACATCGAGGAGGCCGGCATCCACTCCGGCGACTCCGCCTGCGCCCTGCCCCCGATCACCCTCGGCGGCTTCGACATCAAGCGCCTGCGCGCCTCCACCGAGGCCATCGCCAAGGGCGTCGGCGTCCGCGGCCTGATCAACATCCAGTTCGCGATGGCAGGCGACATCCTGTACGTCCTCGAGGCCAACCCGCGCGCCTCCCGCACCGTCCCCTTCACCTCGAAGGCGACCGCGGTCCCGCTCGCGAAGGCCGCCGCCCGCATCTCGCTCGGCGCCACCATCGCCGACCTGCGCGCCGAGGGCATGCTCCCGAAGACCGGCGACGGCGGCACCCTGCCCCTGGACGCGCCGATCTCCGTCAAGGAGGCCGTGATGCCGTGGTCGCGCTTCCGCGACATCCACGGCCGCGGCGTGGACACCGTCCTCGGCCCGGAGATGCGCTCCACCGGCGAGGTCATGGGCATCGACTCGGTCTTCGGCACGGCGTACGCCAAGTCGCAGGCCGGCGCCTACGGCCCGCTGCCCACCAAGGGCCGCGCGTTCATCTCCGTCGCCAACCGCGACAAGCGCTCGATGATCTTCCCGGCCCGCGAGCTCGTCGCCCACGGCTTCGAGCTGCTCGCCACCTCGGGCACCGCCGAGGTCCTGCGCCGCAACGGCATCAACGCCACCGTCGTGCGCAAGCTCAGCGAGGGCGAGGGCCCGGGCGGCGAGAAGACCATCGTCGGGCTGATCCACGACGGCCAGGTCGACCTGATCGTCAACACCCCGTACGGCACCGGCGGCCGCCTCGACGGCTACGAGATCCGCACGGCGGCGGTGGCGCGCGGCGTCCCCTGCCTGACCACGGTCCAGGCGCTCGCCGCGGCCGTCCAGGGCATCGAGGCGCTCGGCCACGGCGGCGTGGGCGTCCGCTCGCTCCAGGAGCACGCGGAGCGCCTGATCGCGGCCCGCGACTAGCAAGTCCGTACGAGGAGGGGGACACCACGAGCGCAACGCGCGGCGGTGTCCCCCTCTTCATGAGCGCACGAGGGACATTTCGGACGATGTACAAGCTCTTCTTCAACCTGGTCTTCAAGCGGATGGACGCCGAGAAGGCCCACCACCTGGCCTTCCGCTGGATCCGCCTGGCCGCCCGCACGCCCGTGCTGCGCACCTTCGCCGCGGCCGCCCTGGCCCCGCGGTACAAGGAGCTGCGCACGGAGGCCCTCGGCCTGCGCATGCACGGCCCCTTCGGCCTCGCCGCGGGCTTCGACAAGAACGCCGTCGCCATCGACGGCATGGCCATGCTCGGCTTCGACCACGTCGAGATCGGCACCGTCACCGCCCAGGCCCAGCCCGGCAACCCCAAGAAGCGCCTCTTCCGGCTCGTCCCGGACCGCGCGCTGATCAACCGGATGGGGTTCAACAACGACGGATCGGCGGCGGTCGCCCAGCGCCTCGCCGCCCGCCGCCCGGTCTTCAAGACCGTCGTCGGCGTCAACATCGGCAAGACCAAGGTCGTGCCCGAGGAGGAGGCCGTCGGCGACTACGTCACCTCCACCGAGCGCCTCGCCCGCCACGCCGACTACCTCGTCGTGAACGTCTCCTCGCCGAACACCCCCGGCCTGCGCAACCTCCAGGCCACCGAGGCACTGCGGCCGCTGCTGACCGCCGTGCGCGAGGCCGCCGACCGCACGGTCGCCGACCGCCGCGTCCCGCTCCTGGTGAAGATCGCCCCCGACCTCGCCGACGAGGACGTCGACGCCGTCGCCGACCTCGCCCTGGAGCTCGGCCTGGACGGCATCATCGCCACCAACACCACCATCGCCCGCGAGGGCCTGGGCCTGAAGTCCGACCCGGCCCTCGTCAAGGAGACCGGCGGCCTGTCCGGCGCCCCCGTCAAGCAGCGCTCCCTGGAGGTCCTGCGCCGCCTGTACGCCCGTGTGGGGGACCGCCTGGTCCTCGTGGGCGTCGGGGGCGTCGAGAACGCCGAGGACGCCTGGCAGCGCATCCTGGCCGGCGCGACGCTCGTCCAGGGCTACAGCGCCTTCATCTACGAGGGCCCCTTCTACGCCCGCGCCATCCACAAGGGCCTGGCCGCCCGCCTGGCCGCAAGCCCCTACGCCACCCTCGCCGAGGCCGTCGGCGCCGAAACCCGAAAGGCCGCCGCCAAGTGACTCCCTCCTTCGGTACCCGCCTGCGCTCCGCCATGGACGAGCGGGGCCCCCTGTGCGTCGGAATCGACCCGCACGCCGCCCTGCTGGCTTCCTGGGGGCTGAACGACGACGTCGCCGGCCTGGAGGCCTTCTCCCGCACCGTGGTCGAGGCGCTGGCCGACTCCGTGGCGGTCTTCAAGCCGCAGGCGGCCTTCTTCGAGCGGTTCGGCTCGCGGGGCCTGGCGGTGCTGGAGCGGACCGTGGCCGACGCCCGGGCCGCGGGCACCCTGGTGGTCATGGACGCCAAGCGCGGGGACATCGGCTCGACGATGGCCGCCTACGCCGAGGCCTTCCTCCGCAAGGACTCGCCGCTCTTCTCGGACGCGCTGACCGTCACCCCGTACCTGGGCTACGGCTCGCTGAAGCCGGCCGTGGACCTGGCCCGCGAGTCCGGCGCCGGGCTCTTCGTGCTGGCCCTGACCTCCAACCCGGAGGGCGCCGAGGTGCAGCGGGCGGTCCGCGAGGACGGCCTGACGATCGGCGCGACCATGCTGAAGCACCTGGCCGAGGAGAACGCCGGGGCGGAGCCCATGGGCTCCTTCGGCGCGGTGGTCGGCGCCACCCTCGGCGACCTCTCCTCCTTCGACCTGGACATCAACGGCCCGCTGCTGGCCCCCGGCATCGGGGCCCAGGGCGCCGCCGCCGCGGACCTCCCGCAGGTCTTCGGCGCGGCGGTGCGCAACGTCGTCCCGAACGTCTCGCGGGGGGTCCTGAAGCACGGGCCGGACGCCGCCGCCCTGCGGGACGCGGCCGCCCGGTTCGCCGGGGAGATCCGCGAGGCCGTCTCCGCCTGAGCCGCCCGGCCGTCGTACGGCCGCCGTAAGGTCGTCGTACGGTCTGACGAAAATCGAACGTCTTTCACCGGACAAATCCAGGGTGGAATGTCCGTGATGTACGGTTCAGTGGAGGCTGACCAGGACTTTTCGTCCGTTCTCGCTGACTGGAGCGGCCTTGGCCGCTAGTCTCCGACCAGAGTGAACGAGCAGCGAACGAGTTCCACCGCTGTTCGGGCATTCGCCTGGTGTGGCGCCCTAGGGTTCCCCACCGGTCCGTATCCGACAGTTCGACATCCGAGGTGACGTAGGCGTGGCTCTTCCGCCCCTTACCCCTGAACAGCGCGCAGCCGCGCTCGAAAAGGCCGCCGCGGCTCGCCGGGAGCGGGCCGAGGTGAAGAATCGACTCAAGCACTCCGGCGCCTCCCTCCAGGAGGTCATCAAGACGGGTCAGGAGAACGACGTCATCGGCAAGATGAAGGTCTCCGCCCTGCTGGAGTCCCTGCCGGGCGTGGGCAAGGTCCGCGCCAAGCAGATCATGGAGCGCCTCGGCATCTCCGAGTCCCGGCGTGTCCGAGGTCTCGGCTCCAACCAGATCGCCTCCCTGGAGCGTGAGTTCGGCACCCCTGCCGGCTGACGCGTCGCCCGGAGTTCCTCCGGCGTTCTCAGGCAGTCCCGAGAACCTGGATAATCGCTCTATGGCAGCAGAGGTTCGTCCGCGGCTGACCGTGCTCTCCGGCCCTTCGGGGGTCGGCAAGAGCACGGTCGTCGCGCATATGCGCAAGGTCCACCCCGAGGTGTGGCTCTCGGTGTCGGCCACCACCCGCAAACCGCGGCCCGGTGAGCGACACGGAGTCCACTACTTCTTCGTCAACGACGACGAGTTCGACAAGCTGATCGCCAACGGCGAGCTGCTGGAGTGGGCCGAATTCGCGGGCAACCGCTACGGCACCCCGCGCGGCGCGGTGTCGGAGCGCCTGGAGAACGGCGAACCCGTCCTCCTGGAGATCGACCTCCAGGGCGCCCGGCTCGTCCGCGAGTCGATGCCCGAGGCCCAGCTGGTCTTCCTGGCCCCGCCGAGCTGGGAGGAGCTGGTCCGCCGGCTCACCGGCCGCGGCACCGAATCCGCCGAGGTCATCGAACGCCGGCTGGCCACCGCCAAGGTCGAGCTCGCCGCCGAGTCCGAGTTCGACACCACCCTGGTCAACACCTCCGTCGAGGACGTGGCACGTGAGCTGCTAGCCTTGATGGACGTTGTGTGACCGTTGATCGGTTGACAGGTGTACAACCGCAAGACGTACAACCGGTCGACGTCTGATCTTTCATCCATCTTCGGAAGGTAGAGCGTGTCCTCTTCCATCACTGCGCCCGAGGGCATCATCAACCCGCCGATCGACGAGCTGCTCGAGGCCACGGACTCGAAGTACAGCCTCGTGATCTACGCGGCCAAGCGCGCGCGTCAGATCAACGCGTACTACTCGCAGCTCGGTGAGGGTCTGCTCGAGTACGTCGGCCCGCTGGTGGACACCCACGTCCACGAGAAGCCGCTTTCGATCGCGCTGCGCGAGATCAACGCGGGCCTGCTGACCTCCGAGGCCATCGAGGCCCCGGCCCAGTAAGGCACCGAGGAAAGTCCTTGCACCACAGGCCCGGCAGCACACCTGCCGGGCCTGTGGTGTGTCATAGGTGTGTCACCCGCCGCCCCACCGGGCGGGTCGCCGGGATGTGTCGCGAGAAGGGCGCTGTGTGGTGCGCAATCCGAAGGTCGTGCTCGGGGTCAGCGGCGGTATCGCCGCGTACAAGGCGTGCGAGCTGCTGCGACGGCTGACCGAGTCCGGACACGACGTGCGCGTGGTGCCCACCGCGTCCGCCCTGAACTTCGTCGGCGAGGCCACCTGGGCCGCCCTCTCCGGCCACCCGGCCGGCACCGAGGTCTGGGAGAGCGTCCACGAGGTCCCGCACGTGCGCATCGGACAGGGCGCCGACCTCGTCGTCGTCGCGCCCGCCACCGCCGACATGCTGGCCAAGGCCGCCCACGGCCTGGCCGACGACCTGCTGACGAACACGCTGCTCACCGCGCGCTGTCCGGTCGTCTTCGCCCCCGCCATGCACACCGAGATGTGGGAGCACCCCGCCACCCAGGAGAACGTGGCCACGCTCCGCCGCCGCGGCGCCGTCGTCATCGAGCCGGCCGTCGGCCGGCTCACCGGCAAGGACACCGGCAAGGGGCGCCTGCCCGACCCCGAGGAGATCTACGAGGTCTGCCGCCGGGTCCTGGCGCGCGGCGCCGCCGAGGCCGACCTGGCCGGGCGGCACGTGGTGATCAGCGCGGGCGGCACCCGCGAGCCGCTCGACCCGGTCCGCTTCCTCGGCAACCGCTCCTCCGGCAAGCAGGGCTACGCGCTCGCCCGCACCGCCGTCGCCCGCGGCGCCCGGGTCACCCTCGTCGCGGCCAACACGGCCCTGGCCGACCCGGCCGGGGCGGACGTGGTGCGCGTCGGGACGGCCGTCCAGCTGCGCGAGGCCGTGCTCAAGGCAGCGGCGGACGCCGACGCCGTGGTCATGGCCGCGGCCGTCGCCGACTTCCGGCCGGCGGAGTACGCCTCCGGCAAGATCAAGAAGCAGGACGGGCAGGACCCCGCCCCCGTCGCGCTCGTCCGCAACCCCGACGTCCTCGCCGAGGTCTCCGCCGACCGCGCCCGCGAGGGCCAGGTCGTGGTGGGCTTCGCCGCCGAGACCGACGACGTCCTGGCCAACGGGCGCGCCAAGCTCCGGCGCAAGCGATGTGATCTTCTCGTCGTGAACGAGGTCGGGGAATCCAAGACCTTCGGTTCCGAGGAGAACGAGGCGGTGATCCTGGGCTCCGACGGAGCGGAGGTGCCGGTGCCCTACGGTCCGAAGGAAGCCTTGGCGGACGTGATTTGGGACCAGGTCGCCGCGCGCCTCGCGCCCCGCGGCGCGTGAACGACGGCCCTTCTCCAACCCGACTCCATGAGCCAGAATGGAGTGCCGCAGGTCACAGGGCTCCCAGAACGCGAGACGGGTGGTCCGCCGAACGGTGGCGACCGATAAACTGCATTCGGAACGTGTCCGGGCGCAGCCCCCGGTAGTGTTTCGCCAAATGATCAGCCAGCAGCCGCTGCAACCCCAGGGAGCGATGTGTCCCGCCGCCTGTTCACCTCGGAGTCCGTCACCGAGGGCCACCCCGACAAGATCGCTGACCAGATCAGCGACACGATCCTCGACGCACTCCTCACCGAGGACCCGACCTCGCGTGTGGCCGTGGAGACGCTCATCACCACCGGTCTCGTGCACATCGCAGGCGAGGTGACGACGAAGGCGTACGCGCCGATCGCGCAGCTCGTGCGCGACAAGATCCTCGAGATCGGCTACGACTCCTCCAAGAAGGGCTTCGACGGCGCCTCCTGCGGCGTCTCGGTGTCCATCGGCGCGCAGTCCCCGGACATCGCGCAGGGCGTCGACACCGCGTACGAGAAGCGCGTCGAGGGCGACGAGGACGAGCTCGACAAGCAGGGCGCCGGCGACCAGGGCCTGATGTTCGGCTACGCGTGCGACGAGACCCCCGAGCTCATGCCGCTCCCGATCAACCTCGCGCACCGGCTCTCCCGCCGCCTGTCCGAGGTCCGCAAGAACGGGACCATCCCGTACCTGCGCCCCGACGGCAAGACCCAGGTGACCATCGAGTACGACGGCGACAAGGCCGTCCGCCTCGACACGGTCGTCGTCTCCTCGCAGCACGCGTCCGACATCGACCTGGACTCGCTGCTCGCCCCCGACATCCGCGAGTTCGTCGTCGAGCACGTGCTCAAGGAGCTCGTCGAGGACGGCATCAAGCTCGACACCGAGGGCTACCGCCTGCTGGTCAACCCGACCGGCCGCTTCGAGATCGGCGGCCCGATGGGCGACGCCGGCCTCACCGGCCGCAAGATCATCATCGACACCTACGGCGGCATGGCCCGCCACGGCGGCGGCGCCTTCTCCGGCAAGGACCCGTCGAAGGTCGACCGCTCCGCCGCGTACGCGATGCGCTGGGTCGCCAAGAACGTGGTCGCCGCCGGCCTCGCCTCGCGCTGCGAGGTCCAGGTCGCGTACGCCATCGGCAAGGCCGAGCCCGTCGGCCTCTTCGTGGAGACCTTCGGCACCGCCAAGGTGGACGTCGCGAAGATCGAGGAGGCCATCGCGGAGGTCTTCGACCTCCGCCCGGCGGCGATCATCCGCGACCTCGACCTGCTGCGCCCGATCTACGCCCAGACCGCCGCGTACGGCCACTTCGGCCGCGAGCTGCCGGACTTCACCTGGGAGCGCACGGACCGCGTGGCCGCCCTCCGCGAGGCCGCCGGCCTGTAAGGCCCCCGCACCAGCCCGAAGGGCCCCGGACCCCGGTCCGGGGCCCTTCGGCGTCCCCGGCCGGTTGGTTCACGCTGGTCCGGCCCGCCCGTGCCTTCTGCCGGCCTGGCGCGTGTGGGCTGCGGGCCGGCTTGGGTGCCGTCCAGGGGCCGCGCGGTGCGCCGTTCCGGCTTTGCCGGCATCCCTGCCCCATCCGGGCCGGTCCCCGACGGGTTCCGCCCCCGCGGGTCCGGGCTGCGCCCCTTCCCGCCCGCGCCGACCCGGCGGCGTGGGGCGGCTGCGGGTTCGGGCCGTGCCGGTTTCGGGCCGATGGGGCCTCGGGAGCGGCCCTCGGGGGACGGCGTTGTCGGTGGGCTTTGGTAAGAATGCGGGTGTGAGCAGCGAGAACGAGGCCGGCCGGCGGGGCGGGGACGGGAGTCCCGGGGGACCGCCCGAACAGCTCGCGCTCATCCGCGAAATGGTCGCCGAGGCCAAGGCCAGGGCCCCCAAGGCCAAGCCCCGCACCTGGCGCGGCGCCGCCCTCGCCAAGGAGCTCCCCGTCGCCCGCGTCCTCGTCAACAAGGGCGTCCTGCACCTCGACCAGCTCTGGGACTACGCCGTCCCCGAGGAGCTGTCCGAGGCCGCGCAGCCCGGCGTCCGCGTCCGCGTCCGGTTCGGGGCCGGCTCCCACCACGTCCACGGCGGCCGCCGCGAGGGAGGCGGGCTCATCGACGGGTTCATCGTCGAGCGCCGCGCCGAGTCCGACTACAGCGGAGCCCTCGCGGCCCTCGCCCACGTCGTCTCGCCCGAGGTCGTCCTCACCCCCGGCATGCTCGCGCTCGCCCGCGCCGTCGCCGACCGGTACGCCGGAAGCCTCGCCGACGTGCTCCAGCTGGCCCTGCCCCCGCGCAACGCCCGCGCCGAGTCCAAGCCCTCCCCGGCCCCCCTGCCCCCGCCCCCCGCGCCCGACCCGGCCGGCTGGGCCCGGTACGGCGCCGGCCCCGCCTTCCTGCGCGCCCTCGCCGGCGGCGGCATCCCGCGCGCCGTGTGGACCGCCCTGCCCGGCCCCGGCTGGGCCGACGAGCTGGCCCGCGCCATGGCCGCCACCCTCGCCTCCGGCCGCGGCGCCCTCGCCGTCCTGCCCGACGGGCGGACCGCCGCCCGCGTCGACGCCGCCCTCACCGCCCTGGTCGGCGAGGGCCGGCACGCCCTGCTCACCGCCGAATCCGGCCCCGAGAAGCGCTACCGCCAGTGGCTCGCCGTCCACCGCGGCTCCGTTCGCGCCGTCATCGGCACCCGCGCCGCCATGTTCGCGCCCGTACGCGACCTCGGGCTGGTCGCCGTCTGGGACGACGGCGACTCCAGCCACAGCGACGACAACGCGCCCTTCCCGCACGTACGGGAGGTCCTGGAGCTGCGCGCCGTCAGCGACGGCTGCGGATTCCTCGCCGGCAGTACCAGCTGCACCGTGGAGGCCGCCCAGCTCGTCGAATCCGGCTGGGCCCGCCCGCTCGTCGCCGACCGGGAAACGGTCCGCGCCTGCGCCCCGCGCATCCGCACCGTCGGCGACGAGCTCCTCGCCCGCGACGAGGCCGCACGGGCCGCCCGGCTGCCCAGCCTGGCCTGGGAGACGGTCCGGGACGGGCTGAAGACCGGCCCGGTGCTGGTCCAGGTGCCCCGCCGCGGGTACGTGCCCCGGCTCGCCTGCGAACGCTGCCGCACCCCGGCCCGCTGCACGGTCTGCGCGGGCCCGCTGGAGGCCCCGGACGCGCGGGACCTGCAGTGCGGGTGGTGCGGCCGGCCGGAGCCCGCCTGGCACTGCGAGGAGTGCGGCTCGTTCCGGCTGCGCGCCCGGGTCGTCGGCGCCCGCCGCACCGCCGAGGAGCTGGGCCGGGCCTTCCCCGCCGTGCCCGTACGGACCTCGGGGCGCGACCACGTCCTGGACGAGGTGCCCGACCGGCCGGCGCTGGTGGTGTCCACCCCGGGCGCCGAACCGGTCGCCGCCGGCGCCGGGTACGCGGCGGCGCTGCTGCTGGACGGCTGGGCGATGCTGACCCGGCCGGACCTGCGGGCCGGGGAGGACGCCCTGCGCCGGTGGATCGCGGCCGCCTCGCTGGTACGGGGGGACGGTCAGGTCGTCGTGGTCGCCGAGCCGACGCTGCGGCCGGTCCAGGCGCTCGTGCGGTGGGACCCGGTGGGCCACGCGGTGCGGGAACTCGCGGAGCGGGCTCAGCTCGGCTTCCCGCCGGTCTCCCGGATGGCGGCGGTGGCCGGGCGCGGCGAGGCCGTGGAGTCCTTCCTGGCCGCTGCACAGCTGCCGCCGGACGCGGAGGTGCTGGGCCCGGTGCCGCTGCCCGGGCGGCGCGGGGAGCCCTCGCCGGGGGAGCGGGCCCTGGTCCGGGTCCCGCCGGGCAGCGGGGCGGCCCTGGCCGCGGCCCTGAAGGCGGCCCAGGCGGCCCGTCTGGCCCGCGGCGTCCCGGCCTCGGAGCGGGTCCGGGTGCGGATCGACCCGCCGGACATCGGCTGAGGCGGCGGAGCCGGGGCGGCCGGTGCCCGGGGCGGCCGGTGCCCGGGGCGGTGGGTGCCCCGGCGGTGGGTGCCGGGCAGCCGAACGCCCCCGCGGGGGCGGCGTGGGGGGCCGCTCCCGCGGGGGCGCGTCGCAGGGGCCTCGGCGCTGGCCTCGGCCCCGGTCTCGGTGTCAGCCGTACATGCCGGCGGGGGTCGGCGTCCCGGCGGCGGGCGGCGGATCAGCCGTTGCGGGGCCCGGGGAAGGCAGCTGAGCGGGACCCGGCCCCGGCCGCCTGGGACTCCTCGCGCAGCGGCTGCGGCGGCACGGACCGGGCCGCGGGCACCGTCGGGAGCGGGCCGATGGTCCGCGTGGTGGTCCCCTCCGCCAGCGGCTCGGCGGCCTCCGCGGCCTGGGCGCGGCGGGCCCCGTACCGGCGGTGCACCGCCTGCTTGGTGACGCCGAGCGCCGAGCCGACCGCGTCCCAGGAGAAGCCGAGCGAGCGGTCGAAGTCCACGGCGGCGGTGACCAGCGTCTCGACGCTGTCGCGCAGCTCCTGGGCGAGGCGGACGGTGGGCGCGGGGGCGCGGCCGTAGACGACGAAGCCCGTGGAGGGACCGGAGCGGCGCGGGCGGTACACGTTGCCGAGCTGGGCGGTGAGCGTACGCAGAGCATCCACCTGCCGGCGAACCCGCTCGATGTCCCGCACCAGGAGGTGCAGGCTGGCCCGTGCTTGGGCGTCGTGGGTGGCGTGGTCGGCCATGAAGAAGCCTCTCGAACCGGTGCTGAAGAGCGGATCGGGCCGCAGACACCGTTCTCGTCGTTCTGGTAGCGGCCCGGTTTCGGTCAATCTCTCTTGACCAACGCGCCACCGGGCGAGGAAGTCACGCTCCGGGGGCGTGTCGGCATATGCGAGGGGCGCGGCGGTGTACGTACGCCCCCTGAAGGGGCGGATGAGGCGAATGGGGCGGTGTGAGCGGGGGTTTCGGCTGGGCTGTGGGCTGTGCGCTGTGGGCTGTGGGCTGTGGGCTGTGGGCTGTCGGCTGTCGGCTGTGGGCTGTGGGCTGTGGGGCTCTGGGTGGGGAGCCTGGCGGGCCGGGGGCCGGCAGCGGGGCGGGGGGCCAAGCACGTTGGCGCGGGGCAAGCGGGTCGGCGGGAGCGCGAGCCACGCGAGACAGCGAGTCGGCGGGGTCCCGGGCGCGTCGGCGAGGAGCGGCTGCCGCCCGGGCGCCCCGGGGGCGTACCGGCCCCATAGACTGGTGTGCTGCTGACAGCCGAGATAGCGAGGTAGGACCCCAGTGAAGCTCGTCTTCGCAGGCACCCCCGAGGTCGCCGTGCCCGCCCTGGACGCCCTGATCGCCTCCGGGCGCCACGAGGTCGCCGCCGTCGTCACCCGGCCCGACGCCCCGGCCGGCCGCGGCCGCCGGCTCGTCGCCAGCCCCGTCGCCGAGCGCGCGGAGGAGGCCGGGATCGAGGTCCTCAAGCCCGTCCGGCCGCGCGACCCGGAGTTCCAGGAGCGGCTGCGCGAGATCGCCCCCGACTGCTGCCCGGTCGTCGCGTACGGCGCCCTCATCCCCAAGAGCGCCATCGACATCCCCCGCCACGGCTGGGTCAACCTGCACTTCTCGCTGCTCCCGGCCTGGCGCGGCGCCGCCCCCGTCCAGCACTCGATCATGGCCGGCGACCAGGTCACCGGCGCCTCCACCTTCCGGATCGAGGAAGGCCTGGACTCCGGGCCCGTCTACGGGGTCCTGACCGAGGAGATCCGCCCCACCGACACCAGCGGCGACCTGCTCACCCGCCTCGCCTTCGCCGGCGCCGGACTGCTCGCCGCCACCATGGACGGCATCGAGGACGGCACCCTGCGCGCCGTGGAGCAGCCCGCCGAGGGGATCTCCCTCGCGCCCAAGATCACCGTCGAGGACGCCCGCATCGACTGGACGGCCCCCGCGCTGCGCGCCGACCGCGTGGTGCGCGGCTGCACCCCCGCGCCCGGCGCCTGGACCGTCTTCCGCGGCGAGCGGCTCAAGGTGATCTCCCTCGGGCTCGTCCCCGACCGCACGGACCTGGAGCCGGGCGTGCTGGCCCCGGCGAAGAACCACGTCCACGTCGGCACCGGCTCGCACGCCGTGGAGCTGCTCTGGGTGCAGCCCCAGGGCAAGAAGCCGATGCGCGGCGCCGACTGGGCCCGCGGGGTGCGCATCGCGCCGGGCGAGCGGCTGGGCGGGGCCGACGTAGGCTGAGAGCAGCCGTAGGCCGTGTCGCCATCCTTTGATGTCGTCGTCGCCATCCTTTGATGTCGTCTGAATCACCCCTTTTGTCTCGTATCTCCGGAGCACCTTTCACGTGAGCGAACAGCCCCGCCGTCGTCCCGCCGCAGCCGGCGGCAAGCAGCCCAAGCCGTACCGCCGGCCCAAGAAGGACCCGGTCCGGATGCTGGCCTTCGAGGCACTGCGGGCGGTGGACGAACGCGACGCGTACGCGAACCTCGTGCTCCCCCCGCTGCTGCGCAAGGCCCGCCAGAACGAGGACTTCCAGGCCCGCGACGCCGCCCTGGCCACCGAGCTCGTGTACGGCACGCTGCGCCGGCAGGGCACGTACGACGCCGTCATCAGCGCCTGCATCGACCGGCCGCTGCGCGAGGTGGACCCGCCGGTGCTGGACGTCCTCTCGCTCGGCGCCCACCAGCTGCTCGGGACCCGCATCCCGACGCACGCGGCGGTCTCGGCCACCGTCGAGCTGGCCCGGGTGGTCCTGGGCGACGGGCGCGCCAAGTTCGTGAACGCCGTACTGCGGAAGATCGCCGCGCAGGACATGGACGCCTGGCTCGAGCAGGTCGCCCCGCCGTACGAGGACGACGCCGAGGAACACCTCGCGGTCTACCACTCGCACCCCCGGTGGGTCGTCAGCGCCCTGTGGGACTCCCTCGGCGGAGGACGGGCCGGCATCGAGGACCTGCTGGAGGCCGACAACGAGCGGCCCGAGGTCACGCTCGTCGCCCGGCCGGGGCGCTCCACGCCCGAGGAACTGATCGCCGCGGTCGGCGAGGACGCGGCGCTGCCGGGGCGCTGGTCCCCGTACGCCGTCCGGATGGCCGAGGGCGGCGAGCCGGGCGCGCTGGAGGCGGTGCGCGAGGGGCGCGCCGGCGTCCAGGACGAGGGCAGCCAGCTCGTGGCCATGGCCCTGGCGGCGGCCCCCGTCGAGGGCCGCGACGAACGCTGGCTCGACGGCTGCGCGGGACCGGGCGGCAAGGCCGCCCTGCTGGGGGCGCTGGCCGCAGAGCGCGGGGCGTTCCTCCTGGCCTCCGAGAAGCAGCCGCACCGGGCGCGCCTGGTCGAACGGGCGCTGGCCGGCAACCCGGGCCCGTACCGGGTCATCGCCGCGGACGGCACCCGGCCGGCGTGGCTGCCCGGTTCCTTCGACCGGGTGCTGATGGACGTGCCGTGCTCGGGGCTGGGCGCGCTGCGCCGCCGCCCCGAGGCGCGGTGGCGGCGCCGGCCGCAGGACCTGGAGGGCTTCGCGCCGCTGCAGCGCGCCCTGCTGCGGGAGGCGCTGGCCGCGGTGCGGGTCGGCGGGGTCGTCGGCTACGCGACGTGCTCGCCGCACCTGGCCGAGACCCGGGTCGTGGTGGAGGACGTCCTGCGCGGCCGCGGCGCGGGCGCCGGCCCGGTCGCCGCCGAACTGATCGACGCCCGCCCGTACATGCCGGGCGTCCCGGGCCTGGGCGACGGCCCGGACGTCCAACTGTGGCCCCACCTCCACGGCACGGACGCGATGTACCTGGCCCTGCTGCGGCGGACGGCGTAGCGGCGGGGCGGGGGGCGCGGGGCCGGGGGGCGGGGTCACGGCGGACCGGGGTCGGGGTGTGTCCGGGGGCGTCCCGGCCGCCCATTGTCCTTCCGGTGCGGGCCGGCCTCTCAAGGGCGCTCCTTCGTCGCGTCGCTTCGCGATGGCCTTCGGCCACCCTTGACAGACCGGCCCGCCCCGGAATGCCAAAGAGCTGCCGGGAAGCCCCCGAAGGATGGCCAGGGGGTCATGTCCAGCCTTCTCCCTCGTCAGAGAGCGCAGTCCGGGTTCCGATGTGCAGAATCCTTCCTCCCCGCATCGCGATCCCGCCCAGCCCCGGGCATACGGGTAGCCGAGCCCCAAAACCCGCCCGCGATGCATCTCCGCGGCCGAGGGGCTTCCACCTGCGCCAGACTTCAATGAGATGACCATCGGCAGCGGGGAGCGCCCCAGATCGCTACGCGCTCCTCTTTTCTCGGCGTCCGGCGGCCGTCTGGGGCTGATGGACGCGGCAGATCGCTACGTGGTCCCGCACGCCTCGGCGGTCGACGACCGTCCGTGGCCGGTGGGCGCGGTAGATCGCTGCATGCTGCCTCTTGCCACTTCAGCGACCTGGACGCTGCCGAGGCGCTGCGGGTCAGTCCTCCTCCGCCCAGTCCAGTCCGAGTGTTTCGGCGAGTCGCTCCAGGGCTTTCTCGGTACGTCCGTAGGCGGCGAGCGCGAAGTCGCCCTCTCCGGTGTTGTGCGCGACGATGACGTCGAGGCCGCCGAAGTACTCGGTGTGCGCGCCGAGTTCGCGCCACGGGAGGAATCCCATCGGTTGCAGGTGGGTTCGGAGCCGGGTCACCACCTCGGGGTCGACCTCCCCGTCCTCGACGATGTGCCCGTAGTGGGCGGGCAGTCGGGTGACGGCCAGTTGCAGGAGGAACTCGGAGACCGAGTGGCTCTGGAGCAGCCAGACCGGTTCGTATTTGTCGTCGAGCCCGCTGACGAGCACCTGCGGGTCGGCGAGATGGGCATGGGCCGCGGGGTAGCCCCACTCGTTGCAGTACTGGTTCTCGGCCATGAACACGCAGACGCGCTGGTCGTCCCCGGGTCCGACGAACGGGTTGCCGCTGGGCAGCCCGCCGGAGGTGCCGTAGCCGCTGGGGTCGGGGCGGACCGTGGGCGGCCAGACCGGGTTGGTCTCGTAGGCCTCCCACAGGTCTGCGAGGGAGTTGAACGGCAGATCCCACCACTCGTCCAGCGCGGCGGGCACAGCGAGCGAGCGGTCGACGTCGTCCGGGGTGGCGGCCTTCAGGTTGGCGACGTACTCCTTGTGCTCGTCCGGCGCATCCCGCCGCCGTCGCTCCCGGGGCCGGGGTCGGTAGCCCCACTCCTCCTGGAACCGGCGCAGCAGCTCCCACCTCGTGTCGGAACCCCCGGCGCTGCGCGTCTGCTCCAGCAGTTCGTGGAAGCGTCCGTAATCGATCTCTGTCACGGACGCAGATCGTCAATCTGGCTTCACTGCGACAGGAGTTCGACGAAGCGGTCCAGAGCGCGATCGGTGCGGTGGCGGTCGCCGGTGGCGGTGAGGTCGAACAGCAGACCACGGACGACGGCCATGATCAACGTGGGTGTGACGGTGTCCCCGGGACCGGCGGAGACGTCGCGGAAGGCGGCACCGAGCGTGTCGAACCAGTCCGTGATCGCCTGGCCCTGGTCGGGGTAGTTCTCGGGGTGGGCCAGGCCGTCGGCATGCACCTCGAAGAACAGCCGCACGAACGGCGCACGTTCGTCCGCGCTGATCCACGCCCAGATGCCGCGCAGCCGCTCCGGCACGGAGCCCGTCGCCGCCGGAAGCTGCTCGGCCAGGCGCACCGCACCTCGGCGGCGGGCCTCGGCGAGGACCGCCGCGACCAACTCCTGTTTGCTCCCGAAGTCGTAGAGCAGCATCCGTGGGCTGG
The DNA here is from genome assembly GCF_040704625.1 of Streptomyces sp. NPDC046866. Taxonomy (NCBI): domain Bacteria; kingdom Bacillati; phylum Actinomycetota; class Actinomycetes; order Kitasatosporales; family Streptomycetaceae; genus Streptomyces; species Streptomyces sp. NPDC046866. The sequence goes on along the minus strand of NZ_JBEYXN010000022.1, from coordinate 71,395 downwards.
TGTCGAGAGCCGCGGCCAGTGGCCGCAGGCTCAGCCCGGCCAACCCGTGCGCCAGCACGTAGTCGGTCGCCCGCGCCAGTGTGCCCTCACGGCGGGCGGGATCTGCGGGTCGCCCCACGGTGGATCTCCTGCACTTCGAAACGGCGTCAGCGAATATATGGTACGACTGTTTCAATAATGAGGGGGATCGCCATGCACACCTTCGACCGAGCGCTCGTCCTGGGCCCCGGGGGTCACGTCGGCACGGCCTGGCTGGCAGGGCTGGCCTACGGGTTGCGCCGCGACGGCGTGGATCTGGGCGAAGCCGACCTGATCGTCGGCACGTCGGCCGGGGCGATCGTCGGCACGCTGCTCGCCACCGGGCAGGACCCGGGGCGGCTCGCGACTTCGGCTCGCCGACCCGCTCACCGGCTCAAGGCGGATCCCGCGCGGACGGGTGAGGTGTTCGCCGTGCTGGGCGACCGCAGCCTGGAACCCGGCGAGGCAAGGCGCCGCGTCGGCCGGATCGCGCTCGACAGCGCCGACCCCCAGGCCGATCAGGCGCTGATCGCGGGGCGCGCCGCCTTGATCGGTGCGGACACGTGGCCGGAGCGACGCCTGCTGATCACCGCCGTGGACGCAACCACCGGCGAGCCCGTTGTGTGGGACCGCGACAGCGGCGTGCCACTGGTGAACGCAGTGGCGGCGAGCAGCGCCTTCCCGGGCGCAGCGCCACCGGTGGCCATCGACGGCCGGCGCTACATGGATGGTGCGCTGCGATCGGGCCCCAACGCCGACCTCGCTGCCGGAGCGCGCACGCTGGTCGTGGTCGAGCCGATGGCGCACCTTTTTCCCCGCGAGCCACTCGACCAGCAGCTGGCGGCCGTGGGCGCGGACACCGTGGTGACCATCGGCCCTGACCCCGCCGCGGTACGCGCCTTCGGCTCGGACCCGGGCGACCTGGCAGCCTGGGGACCGGCCTACCAAGCGGGTCTTCGCCAGGCCGACGAGGCCGGCGCCCGGCTCCGCTCCACGTGGAGGACAGCACCCGAGACGGCCTGACACGCCCACCGGCCACGGCCGGCCGTGGGCCGCCGAGACGTGCCCGTGTGGCGATCTGGTGCGCTACCGGCCACAGACGGCCGGCAGTCGCCGAGAAGAGAGGAGCGCGTAGCGATTCGGGGCGCTCCCCGCTCCTTGCAGCCATTTTGTTGGCGTCCGGGGCGGGTTGGATCCCATCCCGGCTGTCGCTTAAGCCTGTTAGGGACATGCATCACGATCGCCGCGAAGGCCATCTTCGTCTGGGACGGCATAAGAGGTGATCGGTGAGCGCGGTGAGCCGGACCGCGTTGCGGCCGAACCCCTTCATGCTTGCTGCTATCGAGGCTTTACAAACTCCGACCAGGCAAGTGGGTACCCCCAAGCAAGCGCCCACCGACCTCGGACGTGTGAAGGCCACACTGGAGGGCCAGGAACGAGCCGCGGACGGGACTGGGCGCCTAAGGGCCGTTACCGTGAGCTGCCGCTGCTTGCCATTGGCCCGAAGTGCCAGCCAGTGGTCAATGCGAAAGCGATCTCTCCTTAAGAGAGCACCTCGGCTTGATATCCGAGCAGCATCCGCTCGAAGGCCCCGGGGAGCTGCCCATAAGTGGCGGCGATGCCGCTGCCCAAGGAGATCAATGCACCGTTCTCGTCCATCGCGAGGAAGGCCACGCCCTCCGCCTGCTCTCCGATCGGGAACAGTGACAGGCCGAGCTCTTCGCCCCATTCGAGGAAAACTTCCTCCTCTCCCTCACAAACCGACGGGTCGAGCAGGAACGGCGTCCGCGCACATTCGACGCCCGGACCGGAGAACACGAAGCGCAGGCCGCCGAACTTCGCCAGAAATGCCCGAGCCGCGGCATGCGCCACCAAACCGCCTGCCTCCAGCGGCCCAACCCACCTACACACATCCACGGACCGTTCCGGGTCCCATCCCCCTGCCCGCAGCTCCTCCTCGACCGCAGGGGAATACCCGTCAATGAAGTTCGATGATTCCTTCGACATCGTCCAAGTGTATAGCGTCATCCATTCCTCCCACCGTCGTGAAGTCGAGATCGAACGCGTCCTCAAGTGCTACACAGCTGTCGCAAGGGCCGACTCGACCTCCGTGATCCTTATGCGTCATGTTGTTACGGATCTTGACCGCAGCCACCCGTGCACCAAACGGGTTCTGCCCCTCGTTTAGCGCCTGCGACAGGCACACCGGCAGACCGCACTTCCCGTGTATGGCGCCGCCCGCCCTCTCGAGTGGAGGAACCGCGTTTAGTACTTCCTGGACGAAGGGGTGGAGTGGGCGCTGCTCACCGCTGCTGGTGGCCGAGTACATTCGACCGTTTGCGAGCTCCAGGGCTTCAGCAACCTTCGGACGAGTCCGGCTCGAAAAATCCTTCTTGTTGAGCGAGGTTTTGTCGGCTGTTTCCCTTGCCTTGCTCAGGACGGCCGATCCGTCAGACGAATCACCGCCGGACGCGCCGCCCTCACCTTGTGGCGCCTTGGGGGTACCAGCAGCAGGTTCAGTAGGGGCAGCGGTTTCTGGGGCGTTCCCGTGTGCGGTCTCCTTCGTCGAGGGGCTGGGGACGTCGTCATCAAGGAGCTTTTTCAGTGGTGCGGCGCTGCCTTCGGCGGCTGTCTCTGCCGCCCTCGCAGCGGCGCGGTATCCCTTGACCAGCTTGTAGGCCCCGACGCCGTCTACGGCCAGTGAGCCGATGACGCCGCCCCAGTAGCCCTGCTGGTACGTCTCAGAGCTCGTGTCGATGCCGAAGAGTTCGGCGCTGGGATTGTCACCCCAGAGGTTGGGCACGTCGTAGTCGCTGCCCTCCCAGCCCGTCCAGTCGTTGAACTCTTCGTTGTCGCCGTTCCAGATGTCGACGCAGTTGTCGAGGAGCCAGCCGCCCGGGTTGAGGAAAAGTTCGTTACCGCCGCCGAAGATTCCGTCGAACAGCCCGGAGAACGCGTCTTCGAACCAGTCGAGCCCCGGGAAGAGTCCGGTCGGGTCGCTCATGTTGACCGGGTCGTTGCCTGCGTAGGCGTAGCCGCCCATCTGGTTCGGGTCGCCGGCTTCGAAGACCGGGTCGCAGCTCAGGAACCGGCCTATGACGGGGTCGTAGTTGCGGGCGCCGAGGAGGCTGAGGCCGGTGGCCGTGTCCGTGGGCTGGCCCAGGTAACCGCGGTTGTCGGCCCAGGCCGGCGGGGGCCGGGCCTCGCTGCGCTCCGTACGGGTCGAAGGCCCGGCGAGTGACGTTCAGAGTGGCCGCGTCGACCTGGAGCTGGGACGTGTTCTGCGGGTTGGTGGCCTGGTAGACGACCGCGCCGGTGGAGGAGCGGGTGATCTTGGTGCCGTCGGGTCCCTTGTGTTGCGCAACCCTGCGACCGTGCTCGACGCCTTGTTCAGGGTGAGCTGTTCTGCGCCTCCGAAGAGATACAGCGTGTCGCCGTCCGGCCCTCGCTGGATCAGCAGATCGCCGTCGGCGTCGTACAGGTAGTTGGAGGCCTGAGTTCCGCCCGCGGGCTTGGGGGTGACGACGGTGTCCGTACGGCCCTTGGCGTTGTAGGTGAACGTCTGGATGGTGGCCGCGGCGGCGCCGACCTTGGTGTCTCGGCTGGTGGTGTTGCCGACGGCGTCGTAATGCGGGGCGAGAGTAGTCGTGCCGTCCGGCCCCGTAGTGGTGATCGCGGTCGCCGTGTTGGGCTGGGCGGCCGGTGCGGTGCCGTTACCGGGGTAGGTGATGTTCTGGGTGACGTTCTTGAGCGGGTTGCCCGCCGTGTCGTGCTTGACCTGCTGGGTTCGGTCGCCGAGCAGGTTGTACGTGTAGGTCTGCCAGTATGGATTGGGTCCGCCGATCGTGGCGGCAGCCGGCTGTGCGGTGGTGCACTTGGATATCTGGCCCGGCTTCGCGGCTGCGAGGCCCTTGGTGTCGGTCCATGCCTGGGCCAGACGGTTCTGGCCGTCGTACTGGAAGCACTGCGTGTCGGTGCCGGTGACCGCGCCTCCGCTGGACTGGACCGTGGACGTACCGGTGAGGTTTCCTGCTTCCTGAGGCTGCGGAGCCCAGGGCCAGGGCGCCGGTCCGCATGAAGCGGAAGATGGCGGTCATACGGCCCCGGAGGGGTCTGGGGTGAGGTGCTGGCGGAGGCTGGCGCCGAGGACGCTGTTGGCGCCGACCGTGGTTAGGGCCAGCAGCCACCCCGCCCGCCACCCACAGCCAGACCCCCGGTCCAGCACCGGCACCAGCAGCGCCGCCGGCGTGAGGCTCAGAACTGAGCTCCCGCGCGAAGAGGCCCGGGAGCATGGTGTTGAGGACGGCGCTGCCCGGGTTGCTGAAGGTGGAGCCCGCCCGTAGCTTCGGGTGGCCCAGGAGGTGGCGCAGCCCCTCGCGGATCTGGGTCAGGAGCGGGGTCCGGGGGCCGCGGAACAGGACAGGGCGAAGGGTGCGGCGGGGGTGGCGACGAGGGCTCCGGCCGCCCTGCGGCCGGCGATGTTCGCGACGGCCCTCAGCGTGACGACCGCCGCGTTGGCGCGGGGCAGCCGGCGCCAGGGATCAGCTGGAGCAGCACGCTCTGCGAGCCGATGTCGGAAGGGCGGCGCGCGGGCGAGGTCGGCGGTGATCAGGACGCGGCTGGTGCGCAGCCGTTCGATCCAGGTGCCGTCCGGGAGGCCGATCAGGAGGAAGGCGGTGGCGGCCAATGGCGTTGTGGCCGGTGTTGGTGGGGAGGTGCTTGAGAGTGGCGGCGGAGAAGAGGAAGTCCTTGCTGAGCCAGGGGGAGGTCGCTGGCTGTCTGTCGGGCGTGCCCTGGGCACCGGGTGTTCCATACGTGCCGCGCGGGTGGGCGGTTTCGGCTCGGGCGACGGCATCTAGCAACCGTCGCCGGAGCTGATTTTGAAGGGTTACTTAACTGTTCGCCTGTGATTGTTTAAGAGTGCTGCTTGTGATGTCAGATGCGGGGTCATGGCCGGAAGTGGGCGGGGGCATGGCAGGCTTGGGGCATGGCCGCTCAGATTTCTCCCAGCATCCTGTCCGCCGACTTCGCCCGCCTCGCCGAGGAGGCCAAGGCCGTCGAGGGCGCCGACTGGCTGCATGTCGACGTCATGGACAACCACTTCGTCCCCAACCTCACCCTCGGCATGCCCGTCGTGGAGTCCCTGAGCAGGGCCACCGACACGCCGCTGGACCTGCACCTGATGATCGAGGACCCGGACCGCTGGGCCCCCCAGTACATCGAGGCCGGCGCCGGCTCCGTCACCTTCCACGCCGAGGCCGCCGCCGCGCCGGTGCGGCTCGCGCGGGAGATCCGGGCCAAGGGCGCCCGGGCGGCCATGGCGCTCAAGCCGGCGACGCCGATCGAGCAGTACGAGGACATCCTGCCCGAGCTGGACATGGTGCTGATCATGACGGTCGAGCCGGGCTTCGGCGGCCAGCCCTTTCTCGACATCATGCTCCCGAAGATCCGCCGGACCCGGGAGCTGATCGCCAAGCACGGCCTGGACCTGTGGCTCCAGGTCGACGGAGGGGTCTCGGCCACCACGATCGAGCGGTGCGCCGAGGCCGGCGCGGACGTGTTCGTCGCGGGGAGCGCGGTATACGGGGCTGTCGATCCGGCCGCCGCCGTCCGTACGCTGCGCGAGCAGGCGGACGTCGCGATCGCCGCGGCGCCCTGGGTCTGCGACCACTGAGAGCACCGGAGCGACCACGCCGGACGAGGCTTGGAGGACAGGTCGGTGAACGGCAGCTGTCCAGGCTGATCAACGGCCGTCGGATCTGACAGGATGAACGACGAGTCGAGAGTGTGAACAGCAGTAGCAGTGAGGAGAGCGCGGTGTCGGCAATGTCGGCGGGACGGTCAGCCCTGCGGATGGGACCCGCGGAGCTGGTGCAGGCGGCGGCCATGGCCCGCCGCTTCTACCTGGAGGGCAAGTCCAAGATCCAGATCGCCGAGGAGTTCGGCGTGAGCCGCTTCAAGGTGGCCCGGGTCCTGGAGACCGCCCTCGAGCGCGACCTCGTGCGGATCGAGATCCGGGTGCCGGCCGAACTGGACGCGGAGCGCTCCGACGCGCTCCGGGCTCGGTACGGGCTGCGGCACGCGGTCGTCGTCGAGTCCCCCGCCGACACGAGCGAGGACGCCCCGGACCCGGAGAACCTCGGCGCCGTCGCGGCCGACCTGCTCGGCGAGCTCGTCAGCGAGGGCGACGTCCTCGGCCTGGCCTGGGGCCGGTCCACCATCCACATGGCCGCCTCGCTGCACCGGCTCCCTCAGTGCACCGTCGTGCAGCTGACCGGCGTGTACGACGCCGGTACCGCCGAGCGCGGCTCGGTGGAGGCCGTGCGGCGCGCCGCGCAGGTCTCCGGCGGCGACGCGCACCCCATCTACGCCCCGATGCTGCTGCCCGATCCGGCCACCGCGGCCGCGCTGCGCAGCCAGACCGGGATCGCGCGGGCCTTCGAGTACTTCGACAAGGTGACCGTCGCGGCGGTGTCCATCGGCTCCTGGGAGCCGGGGATCTCCACCGTCCACGACATGCTGACCGACGAGGAGCGGGCGCACTACGCCTCGCTCGGCGTCGCGGCCGAGATGTCCGCGCACCTCTTCGACAAGGACGGGCGCCGGGTCGGGCGGGACCTCGGCGAGCGCTGCATCACCGTCGAGGCGGACCGGCTGCGGCGGATCCCCGAGGTCGTGGCGATCGCGGGCGGGCTGCGCAAGGCGGCGGCGATCGGCGCGGTGCTGCGGTCGGGCCTGGTCACCAGCCTGGTCACGGACACGGCCGTCGCGGACTACCTGCTGACCGAGTCGGAGCCGGGCCTGCGGCCCGCGCTGGACCGCGCCGACCCGGACGAGTGACCGGCCGGGCCACGGGCTCCGGCCGGCGGGTGGTGTGATTCGCCGGCGCATCGGATGTTTGGCACGATCGGTGCATGATCGTGCGGAACGCGCCCCGGGCCCGGCTGCTGCTGCGCCTGCTCGGGGCGGTGTTCCTCTGCGTCGCCCTCGTTGCCGCGGCCGGCTGCGCCGGTTCCGGGGGCGGTTCCTCCTCTCACTCCGCCTCTCCCTCCGCCTCCGCCCCCGCCACGCGGCCCGCCTGGGCGCGGGGCATGGCGACCGTACGGGCCGACGCGCTGCCGCCGCAGGCGCGCGAGGTGCTGAGGCTGATCGACAAGGGCGGCCCGTACCCGTACCGGCAGGACGGAGCCGTGTTCGGGAACTTCGAGAAGGTGCTGCCCCGGCACGAGCGCGGCTACTACCACGAGTTCACGGTGAAGACGCCCGGGGAGCGCGACCGCGGGGCCCGGCGGATCGTGACCGGCCGGGGCGGGGAGTTCTACTACACGGACGACCACTACGACACCTTCAAGGCGGTGCTGCGATGACCCTCGATCCGCAGCCGCTCGCCCCGGCCCTGGCCGCCGCCGAGCGGGCCGGATGGGCGACCGTACGGGTCGACCTCGACGGCGTACGCGACAAGGCCGGGCTGATGCGCCGCTGGGAGGCGGCCCTGCGGCTGCCCGACTGGTTCGGGGGGAACTGGGACGCGCTGGCCGATGCGCTGATCGACCTGTCGTGGCTGCCGCCGGCGCCGGGCCGGCTGCTCGCCGTGACCTCCTGGCAGGGCTATGCCGCGGCCCGGCCCGCCGACTGGGAGACGCTGCGGGAGGTACTCCGGGAGGCCGTGGCCCACTGGCGGGAGGCCGGGGGCGCGGACGGGGCGCTCGAGGTGGTGCTCGCCGACGCGCCGTGACGGGGGCGGGCGCCGTGTTCGGCGCCCGCCCCCGTCACGGGGCCGTTCGTCCCCGAGCCCTGCGTACGGGCGTCCGGGTCAGTTCTTGGGGATCCACGGAGGGGTCTGGCCCCAGGACCAGATCGGGATCTTGGCCGCGTCCACGGGGGGCGGGTTGGGCCCCGAGTAGATCAGGGCCATCCGGGTGCCCCACTCGATGTAGTACGCGAAGACCGCGCGGAATTCGGGGTCGGTGGGCAGGCCCACCTCGTCGGCCGTGTCCATGAGCAGGTCCACCCAGCGGCGGCGCTGCTTCTCGGTGATGCCGCGGCCCAGGTGCTTGGTGGCCATGTGCTGGTGGCCGCCGTGGTGCGCGGTGTAGTCGGCCGGGCCGCCGAAGACCTCCGACAGCCAGACCGCGACGTGCTGCGGATGTTCCGCGTCCATGCCCGCGAAGACGGGCGCCAGGATCTCGTCCTGCAGGGCGTGGGCGTAGAAGGCGACCGTGAGGCGGTGCATCGCCTCGGCTCCGCCCATCCACTCGTAGATGGTCGGAGTGGTTCCGGGTGTGGTGCTGCTCATGACTGGGGTGCGGCCTTTCCGGGGCCGGCCACGTCGGTGACGCGGTAGTGCTGCATCTCCTCGATAGCCTTGACGTAGGGGCGGATCGCGTTGAAGAAGGCCGGGAAGTGCTCGCCCTTGCGGAAGCCGTTCAGGTGCGCGTCGACCGAGGTCCAGCGGATGCGCAGGACGTAGTGCTCGCGGTCGTTCTCCTCCTCGCAGCGGGCCAGCTCGTAGTCGATGCACTCGGGCGATGCGGCCAGGGCCTCGGCGGCCTGCCGGTACGAGTCCTCGAAGGCCTGCTGGTCGTCCAAGGCGATCCGGTAGCGGATGTATTCGACGGTGGTGGTCATGCTGCGTGCCTCTCCCTGAGTCGGGCGTCGGTCGCGGCCAAGCCTGGCGCGATCATGCCCCGGAACGGGGCCCTTTCGTCATTCCGACGCAGACTTCTGGGAGTCCGTGCGGTCGGGGCCCTCCTCGCGCACCTTGCGGACCCGGGCCAGGGAGTCGCGCAGCTCGGTCAGCCACTCGTCCGTGTTGCGCCCGACCAGGCGTACGCACCAGGCGAGGGCGTCGGCCCGGCTGCGGGCCACCCCGCCCTCGACCAGGGTGTCGAGGACCTGGCGTTCCGGCTGGCGCAGGCGCGTCATCACCGGAACCGCCAGGTGGGTGAAGAGGATGCGGTCGTCCCCGGACTGGACGGCCCAGGCGACCTTGCGGCGGTAGAGCTCCTCCGCCTGCCGGGCCACCTCCATGCGCTGTTCGCGGGTGCGTTCGCGGAACGCCTTGACCGACTCGTTGGCCGGGAGGGTGCCGACGACCGTGATCTCCTCGCGGTCGACGGCCACCTCGACCAGGGACTCGTAGACGTCCACCGGGAGGCGGTCCGCGAACCAGGTGCGCAGCTGCTCGCTCTGCTCTGCTGTAATCATGTAATCAACGTTGCATCCGTTCACAGCTTGATCGCAAGCAATCCGCGTTCGCTCTGGGCTGCGTTCGCTCTCAGCCCATCGAGCGGTACCGGTGGATGAGCGAGACGGCCATCGCCCCCTCTCCCACGCCCGAGGCGACGCGCTTGACCGAGTGGGCGCGGACGTCGCCCGCCGCGAAGACGCCCGGCACGCTGGTCTCCAGCGGGTAGGGGGCGCGCTCCAGGCTCCATTCCGCGGGCAGTTCGCCGCCGTTGGCGATCAGGTCGGAGCCGGTCAGGACGAAGCCGTATTCGTCGCGCTCGACCACGCCCGACAGCCATTCCGTGTGCGGGCGGGCGCCGATGAAGGTGAACATGAAACGGGCCGGGACCTCGGTGTTCTCGCCGCTGTCGGCGTCGTGGAGGGTGAGCCGCTCCAGGTGCTCGCCGCCGTGGAGGGCAACCACGGTGGTGCGGACCCGCACCTCGATGTTGGGGGTGCGCTCGATCTCGTCGATCAGGTAGCGGGACATGCTGGCGTCCAGCGACTCCGCGCGGACCAGCACCGTGACCTTGGCCGCGTACTTGGCGAAGTGCACCGCCGCCTGCCCCGCCGAGTTCGCGCCGCCCACGATGTAGACGTGCTGCGAGATGCACGCCGAGCTCTCCGTGGTGGCCGCGCCGTAGTACAGGCCCGCCCCCTCGAAGCGCTCGGCGCCCGGCGCCTGGAGGCGGTTGTACGAGACCCCCGTGGCCAGCAGCACCGTCTCGGCGCTGATCTCCGTGCCGTCCGCCAGCGTCAGGATCTTTGCCGGGTCGTCGCGGGTCAGCGAGACGACCTCCACCGGGTGCAGGATCTCGGCGCCGAACCGCGAGGCCTGGATGGTGGCCCGGCGGGTCAGGTCCCCGCCGGACAGGCCGGAGGGGAAGCCGAGGTAGTTCTCGATCAGGCTGGAGGTGCCGGCCTGCCCGCCCGGGGCGCGCGAGTCCAGCATCAGCGTGGACAGGCCCTCGGAGGCCGCGTACACGCCGGCCGCCAGGCCCGCCGGGCCGGCCCCGACGATCACGCACTCGTAGTGCGGGCGGGAGGCGGTGGTGGCCAGGCCCAGGCGCTGGGCGAGCTCGGTGTCGGTGGGGGCGGAGAGCACCGCTCCGTCGGGGAAGCGGACGAGGGGCAGGGCGGCGCCGGGCTGGGCAGCGATCAGGGTGAGGGCCTCGGGGTCCCGCTCGACGTTGAGGAAGCGGAACGGCTGGCCGTTGCGGGTGAAGAAGTCGCGGACGGCGTGGGTGCCGGGGGAGACGAGGTGGCCGGCGACGATGATGCCGTCGTAGGCGGGCCGGTAGGTGGCCAGCCAGTCGGACAGCAGGTCGTCCAGGACCGGGAAGAGCCGCTCGTGCGGCGGGTCCCAGGGCTTGAGCAGGTAATAGTCCAGCCGGACCCGGTTGATGGCGGTGATCGCCGCGTCGGTCTCCGCGTACGCCGTGAGCAGCACGCGGCGGGCGTCGGGGAAGCGGCTGACGGCCTCCAGGAGGAACTCGACCCCGGTGACGTCGGGCATCCGCTGGTCCACCAGGAACAGGGCCGGGTCGTGGCCGCGCTCGTCGAGGGAGTCCAGGATCTTCAGGGCATCGGCGGCCGAGGAGGCGCCGAGGACCCGGTAGCGGTCGCCGTAGGCGCTGCGCAGGTCCCGGCGGACGGCCCGCAGCACCTGCGGGTCGTCGTCCACGGCGAGGATGACGGGCTTGCGGCTCTCCGCGCGCTCGGCAGTGGCCGCGCCGGTGGTGGCGGCCGTGGCAGCGGGGGCGCCGGCGGCAGGGCTCTCGGGGGCCGCGCTCATGCCGCTTCCAGCATCAGCTTGTCGGCGTAGCACCACGCCCACGTCTCGCCGGGCTCGTGCGAGGCCGCGATCGGGTGGTCGGTGGTGCGGAAGTGCCGGGTGGCGTGGCGGTTCTTGGAGGAGTCGCAGCATCCGACGTGCCCGCAGGACAGGCACATCCGCAGGTGCACCCAGGTGTCGCCGAGGGCGAGGCACTCCTCGCAGCCCTCGGTACCCGGCTCCACCGGGCGTATCTGATCGAGATGTGTGCACAACAGGTCCGTCATCGTCCCCGTCCCTCTCCTCTTCTGCGCGCGATCGTCCTCCGCGCGCCCGTGGTTCACGGCGCGTCCAGACCATAGGCGGGGGATGCGCGAATGGTTCAGCGATTCGGCCGAGGTCAGGAAGTCCCGGGGCTACTTCATGACGTCCGCGGGCGACTAGGTGAGGTGGCCCGAGAAGGTGCCGTTCTACCTCACGAAGTCGCACACGGGCGCTTTGACGCTCAAGCCGTCCACAAGCAGTGTGGTGGACGCAAACGACAACAGGCGGCGCCTGGAGGAATCTGTGAGCAGAAAGATTCTGGTCATTGTCTCCGAACACGGTTACTGGGCCGAGGAACTGATAGGGCCGGTGTCGAAGTTCGACGAGCGCGGCTACGAGGTCGTATTCGCCACGCCGACCGGAAAGCGCGCGCACGCACTTCCGCCGAGCCTCGACGCGAACTTCGTCGACCCCCCGCTGGGCCGCTCGGTCACCACCGAGGAGAACGCCCGGCTGGGCCGCGAGTTCGAGCAGTCCAGCCGGCTGGACTCGCCGCTCGACATCGAGGCCTGGGTGCCCGAGCGCCCGTACACGAGCGACGAGGGCTACCTGCGCAAGCTGGAGCAGTACCACCGTGATCTGGAGAAGCTCGAGTCGGACATCGCCGGCTACGACGCGATCCTCATCGTGGGCGGCAGCGGCCCCATCGTCGACCTCGCCAACAACGAGCGGGTGCACGCCCTGATCCTGGCCTTCAAGAACGCCGGCAAGGTCGTGGCGGCCGAGTGCTACGGCGTGGCCTGTCTGGCCTTCGCCCGCGACTGGGGCGACCGCAGGAGCATCATCTGGGGCAAGCACGTGACCGGCCACTGCAAGGAGTACGACTACAAGGACGGCACCGGCTTCCTCGGCACCGACTTCAACATGGGTCCGCCGCCGTACCCGCTGGAGTACATCCTGCGCGACGCGACCGGCCCGCGCGGGGCGTACCACGGCAATTTCGGGCACCCGCTGTCGGTGATCGTCGACTACCCGTTCGTGACGGGCCGGTCCACCCCGGATTCGTACCTCACCGGGCAGAAGATCGTGGAAGTCCTGGAGGAAGGCCTCACCCGCTACGGGTGGTGAACCGGGAAACTCCGGAAACTCTTCGGGAAAGAAGGGGAATTCATGGGAGCCACTCCCGGACGGGAAAGGCTGATCGAGCAGTTCAAGGCCGACGGCCTGACGGTTATGTTCGGAAATCCGGGGACGGTGGAACAGGGATTCCTCGACGCGGTCGACGCGGCGGAGGACTTCCGGTACGTCCTCGCCCTCCAGGAAACCGTGGCCGCCGGCATCGCCGACGGCTACGCCCGGGCCACCGGCGGTGCGGCCCTGCTCCAGCTGCACTCCGGTGTGGGCCTGGGCAACGGCATCGGCATGCTCTACCAGTCGCTGCGCGGCCACACCCCGCTGGTCGTGGTCGCCGGCGACGCCGGGGTCCGCTACGACGCGATGGACGCGCAGATGGCCTGCGACCTGGTGTCACTGGCCAGGCCCGTCACCAAGTACGCGACCCGGGTCACCGACCCGCGCTCGGTACTGCGCACCGTGCGCCGGGCGGTCAAGATCGCCCTGACGCCGCCGCGCGGCCCGGTGTTCGTGGCGCTGCCGATGGACGTGCTGGACGAGCTCAACTCCGAGCCGGTCCTGCCCACCGCCGTCCCGCTCACGGACGTCGCACCCTCCCCGGCCTCGGTGGGGCGGGCGGCGGAACTGCTCGCCTCCGCGGAGCGGCCCGTCATCCTGGTCGGTGACGGGGTGGCGCTCTCCGGGGCGCAGCGCGAACTCGCCGCCGTCGCCGAGCTGCTGGGCGCGGATGTGTACGAGGTGGACTCCTCGGAGGTGAACCTCGCGGCCTCGCACCCGCTGCGCCGCGGCCAGACCGGCCACATGTTCGGCCCGCACAGCAAGGAGCTCGTCGCCGGGGCGGACGGCGTGCTGATCGTGGGGACGTACGTCTTCCCCGAGGTCTTCCCCGAGCTGGACAGCCCCTTCCGGGCGGGCGCCAAGGTCGTCCACATCGACCTGAACGCCTACGAGATCGCCAAGAACCACCCGGTGGACCTGGGGCTGGCCGCCGACCCGCGGTACGCGCTGCGCGCGCTGGCCGGCGTACTGGAGGAGCGGCTGAGCCCGCAGCGGCGGGCGGCCGCGGCCGCCCGGCTGGACGCCCGCACCCGGGAGCGGGCGCTGGCGCAGCGCTCCGGGCAGGCTCAGGACGACGGCACGCCGATGGCGGTCTTCCTGCGGACGTTGGCCGAGCGCACCGGCGGGGACCTGATCGTCTTCGACGAGGCGCTGACCACCTCCCCGCTGGTGACCCGGTACCTGCCGCCGGAGCGGCCGGGGGACTACCACCTGACCCGCGGAGGCTCGCTGGGCGTCGGCTTCCCCGGCGCGGTCGGCATCAAGCTGGCCCGCCCGGACCGCCTGGTCGTCGGCTTCGCGGGCGACGGCGGGGCGATGTACACGTACCAGGCGCTGTGGACCGCGGTGCGGCACGGCGCCGACGCCAAGTTCGTGGTGTGCAACAACCGCAAGTACCGGCTGCTGGACGACAACATCGCCCAGTACTGGCGGGAGCGGGAGATCCCCGAGCACGGCTTCCCGGGCTCCTTCGACCTGTCCCGTCCGGAGATCGACTTCGCGGGCCTGGCCCGGTCGCTCGGCGCCGACGGGATGCGGGTCGAGAAGCCCGACGAGGCGGTCGCCGCGGTGGGCCGGATGCTGGAGCACCCCGGTCCGTTCCTCGTCGACATCCAGATCTGATCCGACCAGAGCAGTCACCCAGCACGGACAGGAGGACACCGCATGCCCGCCGAGCGGCAGCTCACCGAGGACGCGATCCGCACGTTCGCCGAGAACTGGTACGTGGCGCTGGACCGGCACGCGCCGGCCGGCGAGGTGCTCGCCCTGATCACCGAGGACCTGGAGTTCAAGGTCCCCGAGGACACCTTCCTCGGCCGGGAGGGCTTCGGCCGCTGGTACGAGGCGGTCACCCACCGGTTCTTCGACGAGGTGCACACGGTGACCAAGGTGGAGCCGGTCATCGAGGGCGACCGGGCCGTCGTCCGGGTCCTCGTCAACTGGCAGGCGAAGGTCTGGGACCCGCCGGCCGCGCGCAGCGTGTGGCTGGGTTTCGAGGCCGACCAGACCTGGACGGTCGTGGCCGGCCCGGACGGCCCGCTGATCAAGCAGTACACCGTCAACGAGCTGGCCCCGATGCCCGGTTCGGGCTCCCTGTGAGACGCCTGCCCGTCAGACCGCTGCCCGTGGGACCGCTCCGCACGGGGGCGGACGAGCAAGGAGCGACGAGACCATGACCGAAGTGACACGGGAGCGCGTGCAGGCGGCCTACCGCGCCCTCGGCTCGGGGGACCGGGCCCGCATCCTGGAGTACTACGCGCAGGACCTGCGCTGGCTGGTGCCGGGCAACCACCCGCTGGCCGGCTGGTACGAGGGCCTGGACGCCTTCCTGGAGCTGATGGGCCAGACCCACAAGCTCACGGGCGGCACCTTCCGGATGGACATCGAGGCGGTCCTGGTCGGCGAGGACTGCAGCGCCGACGTGTGCCGCAACACCGCCGTGCGCGACGGCGCCGACCCGGCGAGCGCGTCCCCGTACGAGCGGATGGACTACCCGGTCTTCCACTTCATGAGGTGGCGGGGCGGCCGGATCGTCGAGGGCCGCGACGGCCTCTTCGGGGACTCGGCCAGTGCCTTCAGCCAGTTCTGGGCGCCGTTCGCGCCGGACGGAACCCGCCGGGACCGATAGGGGGAGGAGCGCGATGAGCGCTGTGGACGCACGACAGATCCTTCAGAAGTACTACGAGTACGCGAACGCGGGGGACTGGGACCGCTGGTGCGACCTGTTCGCCGACGACCAGGTCATGGACGAGCAGCTGGCCGGCCACATCGAGGGCCTGGAGACGCTCCGCTCGATGATGAAGGGCATGGGCACCATGTACCGGGTCTTCCGGAACGAGCCCGTGCACTTCCTCGTCGACGGGGAGAAGGCCGCGGCCGTCTCCCACCTCAGCGCCGTCAGCGCCTCGGGCGAGTCCATCGAGGCCGAGGTCATGAACTTCTTCCGGATCGCGGACGGAAAGATCGCCTACATGGCGAACTACCACGACACCGTCCCCTTCCAGGTGCTGAGCCGGGGATGAGGGGGAGACGTCATGGCCGCGGATGAGTACGACTACGTCGTCGTCGGCTCCGGCACCGCCGGCAGCGTCCTGGCGAACCGCCTCAGCGAGGACCCGGACACCACCGTCCTGGTGCTGGAGGCCGGCGGCGACCGGATCCCGCCCGAGGTGGACGACCCGTCCTCCTGGTACAAGCTGCTCGGCGGGCCCGTCGACTGGGGCTACACCTCCGTCCCGCAGCCCGGCCTGGACGGCCGGCGGACGTACGAGCCGCGCGGGAAGGCGCCCGGCGGCAGCAGCAACCTGTACATCATGATGCACATCCGGGGCCACGCCTCGGACTTCGACAACTGGGCCTACCAGGGCGCCGCGGGCTGGGCGTACGAGGACGTGCTGCCGTACTTCGCGCTTCTGGAGGCGCAGGAGGACGCCACCGCCCCCACCACGGGCACCAAGGGCCCGCAGCGCATCACCCACGCCGGGCGCCACGGGCCCAACCCGGTGTCGCGGGCCTTCATCGACGCGGCGGTGGAGCTCGGCCACCAGGAGATCGCCGACTTCAACACCGACGGCCCGCGGCGCGGCCTGTTCGGTACCGGCTGGCACCACATCGACGTGGCCGACGGCCGCCGCCAGGGCGCCCTCGCCGCCTACCTGGAGCCGGCGCTGACCCGCCCGAACCTGACCCTGCGCACCAGCGCCCAGAGCACCCGGCTCCTCTTCGACGGGGACGCCTGCACGGGCGTGGAGTACGTCCAGCTCGCCCCGCCCGCCCCCGTCCCCGGCCGGACGGTCGCGGACGGGCACAGCACCGCCCCCGGGCCCGGGCTGCACACCGTACGGGCCCGCCGGGAGGTGATCGTGGCGGCCGGGGCGATCGAGTCCCCGAAGCTGCTGCTGCTCTCCGGCATCGGCCACCCGGATCACCTGCGGGCGCACGGCATCGACGTCACCGCGGCCGTGCCCGGCGTCGGCGAGAACTTCCACAACCACGTGCTGACCGGGCTGATGGCGGAGGTGACCCAGGAGCTGCCGCCGCCGGCGCAGAACCTGTCGGAGAGTGCGCTGTTCCTCTCCTCGCGCCCCGGGCTGCCCGCCCCGGACCTGCAGATCGCGTTCGTGCACGTGCCGTTCGACGTGATCGTCGGCAAGGACCACCCCAACACGGTGTCGATCCTGCCGGGTGTCGTACGGCCCGTCTCCCGCGGCTGGATCCGCCTCGCGAGCGCCGACCCGCTGGCCCACCCGCTGATCAACCCGAACTACCTGGGCGACCGGTGGGACCTGGAGCGGATGGTCCAGGGCGTGAAGCTGGCCCGGGAGATCTTCGCGACCTCGGCGTTCTCGCCCTGGTACAAGCAGGAGCTCCAGCCCGGCCCCGGCCTGGCCACCGACGACGAGCTGCGCACGTTCGTCAAGCAGAAGTCGGAGAGCTACCACCACCAGTCCGGCTCCTGCCGGATGGGCATCGACGACCTCGCCGTGGTCGACCCGGAACTTCGGGTGCACGGCGTGCGCAACCTGCGCGTGGTCGACGCGAGCGTGATGCCGGCGGTGCCGTCGGGCAACTGCCACACCGCGATCGCGATGATCGCCGAGCGAGCCGCGGACTTCCTCAAGGGGGCCAGCCGTGTCTGACACCGTGCTGCGCGACGGCGCACTCACCGGGACCCGCATCGCGGTCCTGGTCGAGAGCGACTTCTACGAGCCGGAGATCTTCTACTACCAGCGCCGGTTCGCCGAGGAGGGCGCCGAGGTCGACTTCCTGACCCGGCTGTGGGGCAACGACTCCCTCACCTTCAGCGGCCACGAGTACCGGGCCCCGTTCACCGTCTCGAAGTCCCTGGAGGGGCTGGACGACGAGCAGCTGCGCCGGTACGCGGCGCTCGTCGTGCCCTCGGGCATGGTCGCCGACCGGCTGCGCTACACCGAGGACGTCGACGTCCTCGCCCCGGCGACGGAGCTGCTGCGCCGGGCGTTCGACGAGCCGACGGTCCTGAAGGGGATCATCTGCCACGGCATGTGGCTGGCCTCCTCCATCCCGGACCGGGTCCGCGGCCGCAAGGTGGTCTGCCACAACAACCTGATCGGCGACGTGCGCAACATGGGCGCGGAGTACGTCGACGAGGACGTGGTCGTCGACGGCGACCTGGTCACCGGCCGCACCGGCGCCCACCACCACCTCTTCGCCCGCCGGATCATCGAGCTGCTCGCCTCCGGGCGGGGGCGGAGGGCCGACTGATGCCGCGGACGGCCTGGTCCCACGTGGGCCTGAACTGCCGGGACCAGAAGACCACGGAGGACTTCTACACCCGCCACTTCGGCTTCGCCCGCGCCCGCGTCGTCGACCTCGGCGAGTCCCAGATCGTGTTCCTGCGCAAGGGGGACGCGTACCTGGAGCTCTTCGCCTCCGACGCCGAGCCGGCCCGCCCGGCGCACGACGACGGCCCGGCGGCCCCGGGCCGGATGCGCCACCTGGCCTTCCAGACCGACAGCGTGGACGCGTTCCTGGCCGAACTGGGCGACGCGGCAGAAGTGACCCTGGGGCCGCTGGACTTCGACGACTTCATCTGCGGCTGGCGGACCGTGTGGGTCCGCGATCCCGACGGGGTGATCGTCGAGGTCAGCCAGGGATTCGAGGACGACCGCTCTCACGACAAGGACGGTGCATGACATGGCGGACGCCGTGAGCTTCTCCTTCTCCGACACGATCGCGGGCTATGTCGGACGCTTCGACTCCGAGTCCCGCGTGCTGCGGCTGAAGACCGCCGACGGCCGTGAGTTCGACGTCTCCCTCGCCTCCGGGCCCAGCGCCGAGCTGGTCCGCAACCTGGACGAGCCCTACATCGACGCCTCCGGGCACATCGACGAGATGCTCTCCCCGGGCCGCTTCCTCTTCGTCTACGGCATCCACTACCCCGAGCACGGCGGCCGCTTCGACGCCAAGCGCCTGGTCTTCCTGGGCCGCGGCGCGGAGGACTGGCGCTTCGAGGAGGCCGGCTGGTGGGTCCGCCAGATCGAGTCCCTCGCCGACTTCTACCGGCGCGCCCAGTTCGGCGACGGTCCCGTGGACTTCGCCGAGTACCGCACCGAGATCCGCCTCGGCGGCGACAAGACCGCCAGCCACGTCCAGGAGACCGACACCATCTCCCGCCTCGTCTACGGCATGGCCTCGGCCTACCTGCTGACCGGCAAGGACGAGTACCTGGAGGTCGCCGAGCGCGGCACCGAGTACCTGCGCAAGCACATGCGGGTCGTCGACAGCGAGGAGGACGTCGTCTACTGGTACCACGGCATCAGCGTCGACGGCGACAGCGAGCGCAAGCTGTTCACCTCGGAGTTCTCCGACGACTACGACGCGATCCCGATGTACGAGCAGATCTACGCCCTCGCCGGCCCGATCCAGACCTATCGGATCACCGGCGACGTCCGGATCAAGAACGACGCCGACGCCACCATCCGGCTGTTCGACAAGTTCTTCCTCGACCGCGAGCAGGGCGGCTACTTCTCGCACATCGACCCGATCCTGTTCAGCCCGGACCACGAGTCCCTCGGCGAGAACGCCGAGCGCAAGAACTGGAACTCCGTCGGCGACCACGCGCCCGCCTACCTGATCAACCTGTACCTGGCGACGGGCGAGCAGCGCTACGCCGACTTCCTCGAGTACACCTTCGACACCATCGCGGACAAGTTCCCGGACTACAAGAACAGCCCGTTCGTCCAGGAGCGCTTCTTCCGCGACTGGTCCCACGACACCGGGCACAGCTGGCAGCAGAACCGCGCGGTCGTCGGCCACAACCTGAAGATCGCCTGGAACCTCATGCGGATGAACTCGCTGAAGGCGAAGCCGGCCTACTCGGAGCTGGCGAAGAAGATCGGCGAGATCATGCCGCCGGTCGGCTCCGACCGGCAGCGCGGCGGCTGGTACGACGTCGTCGAGCGGCTGAAGGAGGGCGACCAGGAGGCGTACCGTTTCGCCTGGCACGACCGCAAGGCCTGGTGGCAGCAGGAGCAGGCGATCCTCGCCTACCTCATCCTGGGCGGCACCGTCGGCGGCGCGGACTTCCTGAAGGAGGCCCGCCAGGCCGAGGCCTTCTACAACACCTTCTTCCTCGACCACGACGAGGGAGCGGTCTACTTCAACGTGCTGGCCAGCGGGATGCCGTACCTGCTCGGCACCGAGCGGCTCAAGGGCAGCCACTCGATGTCCATGTACCACTCGGCGGAGCTGTGCTACCTGGCCGCCGTCTACAACAACCTGCTCATCAACGGCCGCGAGATGGACTTCCACTTCAAGCCCGACCCGACCGACCTGCCCGAACGCGTGCTGCGCGTCTCGCCCGACCTGCTGCCCGCGGGCTCGGTGCGGATCGCGTCCGTCGAGATCGACGAGAAGCCGTACCGGGACTTCGACGCCGACGGCCTCACCGTCCGGCTCCCCGACGTCCAGGGGCGGGTCAAGGTCAAGGTCCGGCTCCGGCCGGTGACGTCATAGCGCTCAACGGGGGGCGCCCCGACAGAAGGGGAAAGCAAGCAATGACTCTCAACGTGAAGGAACGCCGGAACAAGGCGGCCACCGTGGTCGTCGCCACCGGCGAGATCAACAGCGAGACCTCGCCGCAGCTGCTGGCCACGCTGCTGCCGCTGGTCCGCGAGGGCCGGCCGCTGCGCATCGACCTGACGGCCGTCACGTACGTCTCCAGCGCGGGCCTGCGCACGCTGCTGGTGGTCTACCGCGAGGCCCAGCACGCCGGTGTCGCCGTCACCCTGTACGGGGTGAGCGAGGAGGTCCGGTTCGTGATGTCCGCCACCGGCTTCCTCGACTTCTTCGCGACCGGCGAGGCGGCCCAGGCCGAGGCCAAGGCGAAGGCCGGGGGCAGGACCGCAGTGAAGAGCGCGGTCGCCCGATGACCGAGACCGCACCCGAGCAGGTCCTGCGGGTGGACGCGTACCCGACCCACGAAGTGGGCGGGTACCGCGTCCGCGCAGGCAAGCCCTTCCCGTTCGGGGCCAACGTGGTCCCCGGCGGGGTCAGCTTCTCCGTCTACTCCGACCAGGCCACCTCCATGACCCTGGTCATCTACAAGCGCGGAGAGCCCGAGCCGATGGCCGAACTGGAGTTCCCCGAGGAATTCCGCACCGGCAGCGTCTTCGCCATGACGGTCTTCGGCCTCGACCACGAGAACATCGAGTACGGCTACCGGGCCGACGGTCCCTTCGACCCCGTCAGCGGGCACCGCTTCGACGCCCGCCAGGTCCTCTCCGACCCCTACGCCCGGCTGATCGCCGGCCGCGACGTGTGGGGCGTGGAGCCGGACCGCAGCCGCGGCTACCAGTACCGCTCCCGCGTCTGCCTGCAGGACTTCGACTGGGGCGACGACACGCCGCTGGGGCTGCCCGCCGAGGACCTCGTGATCTACGAGGCCCATGTGCGCGGCTTCACCCGCCACCCGTCCTCGCAGGTCACCGCCCCCGGCACCTTCGCCGGGCTGCGGGAGAAGATCCCGTACCTGAAGGAGCTCGGGGTCAACTGCATCGAACTGCTCCCGGTGTTCGAGTTCGACGAGAGCGACAACCCGCGGACCAACCCGGAGACGGGCGAGCGGCTCTTCGACTACTGGGGCTACAACACCGTCTCGTTCTTCGCGCCGAAGGCCGGCTACGCGGCCACCGGACGCTACGGGATGCAGGGCGACGAGTTCCGCACCCTGATCAAGGACCTGCACGCGGCCGGCATCGAGGTCATCCTCGACGTGGTCTTCAACCACACCGCCGAGGGCAACGAGCAGGGCCCCACGATCTCCTTCAAGGGCCTGGACAACGCCACGTACTACATGCTCACGCCCGAGGGGTACTACTTCAACTTCAGCGGCACGGGCAACACCGTCAACTGCAACCACCCCGTCGTGCGCAACTACGTGCTCGACTGCCTGCGCCACTGGGTCGCCGACTACCACGTCGACGGCTTCCGCTTCGACCTCGCGGCCATCCTCGGCCGGTCCCCGGACGGCACCCCGCTGCCCAACCCGCCGCTGCTGGAGATGCTCGCCTACGACCCCGTCCTGCGGCACACCAAGCTCATCGCGGAGGCCTGGGACGCGGGCGGCCTGTACGAGGTCGGCAACTTCCCGGCGTACGGCCGCTGGGCGGAGTGGAACGGCAAGTACCGCGACACCGTGCGCCGCTTCCTCAAGGGCGACGCCGGGGTGACCGGCGAGCTCGCCACCCGCATCGCCGGCTCGCCCGACCTCTACGCGAGCCGCGGCACCGCCGCCTCGGTCAACTTCCTCACCGCCCACGACGGGTTCACCCTGGCCGACCTCGTCTCGTACAACGACAAGCACAACGAGGCGAACGGCGAGGGCAACAACGACGGGGCCAACGACAACAACAGCTGGAACTGCGGGGTCGAGGGACCGACCGACGACCCCGAGGTCAACGCGCTGCGGCTGCGGCAGATGAAGAACGCCCTGGCCATCCTCCTCACCAGCCAGGGCATCCCGATGCTGCTGGCCGGCGACGAGGTCGCGCGCACCCAGCAGGGCAACAACAACACCTACTGCCAGGACAACGAGCTCTCCTGGTTCGACTGGGAGCAGGTCGACGACAACGCCGAACTGCTCCGGTTCACCCGGGAGATGATCGCCTTCCGGGGCCGCCACCGGGAACTGCGCTCCACCTCCCACCCCACCGGGCGGATCCGCGAGAGCCTCGGCCTGCCCGACATCAGCTGGCACGGCGAGCGCGCCTGGCAGCCCGACTGGTCCGACGAGAGCCGGCTGCTGGCCGTGGCCCGCTGCGGCACCTCGGACGACGACGTGGTCTACGTGGCCATGAACGCGCACTGGGAGCCGCACGACCTGGAGCTGCCGGCCCTGCCCCACGGGCGCAGCTGGCACCTGTTCGCGGACACCGGGGCCGAGGCCCCGCACGACATCCGCACCCCGGGCACAGAGCCCGAACTGGACAACGCAGGCAAGTACCTGATCGGTCCGCGCTCGGTCGTGATCCTGGTCGGCCGTACGCCCGACCCCGACAAGGAGACCTGACATGCCGCTTTCCGTGTCCCTGAGCATCGAGGGCGACACCACCGTCATCGAGCTGGCGGGCGAGCTGGACGCCAAGACGGCCCCGGACTTCCACCAGACCATCGAGAAGGCCGCCGGGCACGGCACCGGCACCGTCGAGATCAGGATGGCCGGCGTCGGCTACATGGCCAGTGCCGGGCTGCGGTCCCTGGTCTTCGCCCAGCAGAAGGTCGCCGACCACGTCACCATCAAGGTCGTCGGCGCGATCGAGCCCGTCTCCCGGACGATCCGCACCGCCGGACTCGACCGCAGCATCGTGCTCTCGGACGAGTAAGGCCGATGGCCGACTCACTGCGCGACCTGGCCGAAGCGGCGGCGCCCTCCTGGCCGGAGGCGCCCGCCGAGCTGGAGGTGCCCGCCACGCTGGGGGCACTGGGCGAGATCGCCGCGTTCGTGCTGCGGCTGGCCGGCCGGGCGGGCCTGGACAAGAGGGCCTCGTACCGGATCCGGCTGGCCGTGGACGAGCTGGCCACGAACATCGTGATGCACGGCTACCGGGGCGGCCGCGGACGGATCACCGTCCGGGGCCGCTCCGGTCCCGGCCGGGTGCAGATCGTCCTCACGGACCGGGCACCCGCGTTCGACCCCGTCGCAGGCCGCCTCCCGCCCGCCGCCGGGACTCCCCCCGAGCGGCGCAGGATCGGCGGGCTCGGCATTCACCTGGCGCTGACCAGCGTGGACGAGTTCCGCTACGTACGCAGGGACGGCCGCAACATCAGCACCCTCACCGTCACAGCCGAGGGGACGGACGCATGCCCTCCACAACCGTGATCATCCTCGACGAGTACCCGCCGCCGCTCGAACTGCTCGACGCGCTGCGCCGGATGGACGCGGAGCTCGTCGGCCGCACGCTGCGGGACCTGCTGAGCGGCCCCCTGGACGCGCTGCCCGTCGCCGACGTGCTGCTCGCCCCGGCCGAGACCGAGGGGGAGGCGGTACGGCTCGCCGTGCGCCGGCTGCGCACCTGGGCCGGGGCGCCCCTGGTGGTCGTGTGGACGGTGACCGCCTTCGCCGCGCTGGAGGAGCACGTCCGGCTCGGCCACGACTACCTCGTCCCGCCCTTCCTCCCCGCGCTCGTCGCGGCCCGGCTGCACAGCTGCACGGAGCGCGCCGGGCTCGGCCGCACCCTGCGCGAGGCCGACGCGCGCGCCGAGCTCATGGGCTACGAGAAGGAGCTGGAGATCGGCCGGGAGATCCAGGCCGGGTTCCTGCCCGACGCGCTGCCGGTGCCGGAGGGCTGGGAGATCGACGTCCGCTTCCGGCCGGCCCGGCAGGTCGCGGGGGACTTCTACGACGTCTTCGAGATCTCCCGCGGGCGCAGACTGGCCTTCGTCGTCGCCGACGTCTGCGACAAGGGCGTCGGCGCCGCCCTGTTCATGGCGCTGATCCGCTCGCTGCTGCGGCACACCGCGGAGAACAGCGGACTGCAGCACCTCGTGGCCGCGGGCCGGGCCGGCGGCAGCCGGCGCATCCCGGTGGTGGGGGCCACCCCCCTGCTCAACGCCGTCACCGCCACCAACGGCTACCTCACCCGCAACCACCTGCGGCAGGGCTACTTCGCCACCCTGTTCTTCGGGGTCCTCGACCCGCAGACCGGAAGCCTCGTGTACATCAACGGGGGCCACAACCCGCCGCTGCTGCTGCGCGGCGACGGCGGGGAACCACAGGCCCTGGACGTCACCGGACCCGCCGTGGGGGTGCTGCCCGACTGCGTCTACACCCTCGGGTACGCCCAGCTCAACCACGGCGACACCCTCTTCGTGTTCACCGACGGAGTGCCGGAGGCCCGCTGCCCCGACGGCACCTTCCTCGGGGACGCGCGCATGCTGGAGCTGCTCTCCGGCCCACCGGGGAGCGGCAGTGAGGTGGTCGACCGTATGGACACCGCGGTGCGCGAGCACACCGGCACGGCCGAACAGCACGACGACGTCACGATGCTGGCCCTGCACCGGCCACGTGCGGCGCGGGGGCCGCACGGCGACCGGCCCGCAGCGGACCGCGCCGGGCGCGCGGACCGTACGGCGGTGGCCTGATGGCCCGGACGGTCGTGGTGCACTCGCACCGCGGCGGCACCGGGAAATCGTCCGTCCTGGCCAACCTCGCCCTGCTGATCGCGGGCGCGGGGCGCCGGGTGGGGGTGGTCGACACCGACATCCAGTCGCCCACCCTCGACCTGCTCTTCCGGCTCGGCCCGGGCCCCTCCCTGGCCGACTACCTGCTCGGGCGCTGCGAGATCGAGGCCGCGGCCCAGCAGGTCCGGCTGCCCGGGCTGTACGTGGTGCCCGCCCGGACCGGCACCGCGGCCCTGCGCGAGATCATGGCGAGCGGCTACGACGTCGGACTGCTGCCCGAGGGCTTCGAGCGGCTGGCCGCGCACCACGCGCTCGACGTCCTGCTCCTGGACACGCATGCAGGGCTGAACAACGAGTCGGTGGCGGCCAT
This sequence comes from Streptomyces sp. NPDC046866, assembly GCF_040704625.1. Lineage (NCBI taxonomy): Bacteria > Bacillati > Actinomycetota > Actinomycetes > Kitasatosporales > Streptomycetaceae > Streptomyces > Streptomyces sp. NPDC046866. The sequence goes on along the minus strand of NZ_JBEYXN010000022.1, from coordinate 46,388 downwards.
GGCCAGCGCCGACGTGCTGGTGATCATGGCACGGGCGGACTGCATCGACCTCTCCGGGGTCGAGGAGACCATCGCCCTCGCCGGGCGGCTGCCCTGTCGGCGGACGCTGGTGCTGAGCATGGCGCCGGTGGGCGTCGACCCGGACGCGGCCGGCCGGCGAGCGCAGGAGGTGTACGGCGCCCCCTTGGCCGGGATCCTCCCGTACGTGCCGGAAATGGCCGCCCTGTACGGCGAACGCATATTCGCCGAAGCCCATCCCGACCACCCCCTGGTCGGTGAATTCCGCACCATCATCTCTGCGTTGGATGCACGTGACGAAGTATCGCGCGCCTGACGCTCCCCCCTTACGCCCTCCGCCGAGCGGCGTGTTGAATCGGCAGCGATTCCTGAACAAGGAGAAATAAGTCATGAAGATTCTCGTCGTCATGACGGCCAAGGCGACCCTCCACCTGCTGGACGGCGAACAGCACCCCTCGGGATTCTGGGCCGAGGAATTCGTGGTCCCCTACACGCTGTTCACGGCCGCGGGCCACACCGTGGACGTGGCGACGGTCGGGGGCCAGGCCCCCACCGTCGACCTGACCAGCATCGACCCCGCCAACCTCCGGTACGTCCGCCCCCAGGGCTCACCGGACGAGGACGAAGCCAACGCCGCCGAGTACGTGAGAGTCATCGAGAACACCCCCCAGCTCAAGCACCCGATCGCCGTGGAGTCCCTGGGCGAGAAGGACATCGCCGGCTACGACGGCATCTACGTCAGCGGCGGCCACGGAGCCATCGGCGACCTGCCCAAGTCCGACGAGCTCGCCCAGGTCCTGCGCTGGGCCATCGCCCAGGACAAACCGCTGGCCACGGTCTGCCACGGCCACACCGCGCTCCTCGCCCTGCGCGACGGGGAGGGCCGCTGGCCGTTCGAGGGCTACCGGATGACGGCGTTCTCGCACGACGAGGAGCTCGTCACCAACATGGCCGGCCGGCTCCCGCTGATCCTCGAGGCCGAGCTCACCCGGCTCGGCGCCCGCTACGAGAAGGCCGAGGAGATCTGGGACTCGCACGTGGTCGTCGACCGCAGGCTCACCACGGGCCAGAACCCGTACTCCTCCAAGGCCCTGGCCGAGACGTTCCTGCAGGAGCTCGCCAAGGGCTAGCACCCCCGCATCCGACACCGGAAGGCAGCCATGACCAAGCGCGCGCTCAGCGACCAGCCCTTGGCCAACCCCGGGAAGCTGTTCATCGGCGGCACGTGGGTACCGGCCCGTGACGGCCGGACCGAGCCGGACATCAGTCCCGTGGACGGACAGGAGATCGTGCCGGTGGCCCAGGCCACCGCGGCCGACGCGGACGCGGCCGTGGCCGCCGCCCGCGCGGCGTACGAGGAGGGTCCCTGGAGCAGACTGTCCGCCCAGGAGCGCGCCCTGCGGCTGAACCGGGTCGGGGAGCTGATCGAGCGCGACCTGGAGGAGATCGCCCTGCTGGAGACGGTGGACATGGGCAAGCCGTTCGCCTTCTCCAGCACGGTCGACGCCCCCATGGCCGCGCAGCTCATGCACTACTACGCCGGAGCCGTCACCCGCGTCGACGGCTCCTCCCGGGCACCGGCCGGCGGGCAGCTCGCGTACACGCTGCGCGAGCCGCTCGGCGTGGTCTGCGCGATCACGCCCTTCAACTTCCCGCTGCTGCTGTCGATGACGAAGATCGCCCCGGCCCTGGCGGCGGGGAACACGGTCGTCCACAAACCCTCCCCGGCCACCCCGCTCACCGCCCTGAAGATCGCGGAGCTGTTCCAGGAGGCGGAGATCCCGGACGGGGTCCTCAACGTGATCACCGGTCCCGGCGTGGAGCTCGGCGAGACCCTCACCGACCACCCCGGCATCGACAAGATCGCCTTCACCGGCTCCACCGCCGTCGGCCAGTCGATCATCCGCAAGTCGGCCGGCACCCTGAAGAAGGTCACGATGGAGCTCGGCGGCAAGTCCGCCAACATCGTCTTCGCCGACGCCGACCTCGACGCCGCCGAGGAACTCGCCTTCTTCGGCATCTACTACAACAAGGGCGAGATCTGCACCGCCGGCTCCCGGCTGCTGCTCCAGCGGCCGGTCCACGACGAACTGGTCGAGCGCCTGGTCCGCCGGGCCGCCGCCCTCAAGCCCGGCGACCCGCGCGACCCCGAGACCCTCTTCGGACCGCTGGCCCACCGCGGCCAGTTCGAGAAGGTCAGCTCGTACATCGAGATCGGCGAGAAGGAAGGCGCCGTGCTGCGCACCGGCGGCACCGGCTGGACCCCCGAAGGGGCCTCCAGCCAGGGCCTGTACTTCCTGCCGACCGTCTTCACGGGCGTGGACAACTCCATGCGCATCGCCCAGGAGGAGATCTTCGGCCCGGTCCTGTCGATCATCCCCTTCGACACCGAGGAAGACGCCATCCGCATCGCCAACGACAGCGCCTACGGCCTCGCGGCCGGCGTCCACACCAAGGACCTGCGGCGCGCCCACCGCGTCGCCTCCCAGATCAAGGCCGGCACCGTCTGGGTCAACTGCTACAACCAGTACGACCCCTCGGTGCCCTACGGCGGCTACAAGGCCTCCGGCTACGGCCGCGAATGCGGACCGGAATCCCTCGAGAGCTACACCCAGACCAAGTCGGTCTGGATCGGCATGGACTGACGGCGACGGACCGCCGGGCCCCGCGGCCCGGCGGCCCCCGGTTCACCGACGACCAGAACGAGGAGCGGCACATGCGCACAGGCATCATCGGCACCGGGCGGATCGGCTCCACCCTCGCACGGATCCTGGTGGCCTCGGGCCACGAGGTCTTATTGGCCAACGCCCGCGGCCCGCAGTCCATCGGCCCGCTGCTGGCCGAACTGGGCCCGGCGGCCTCGGCGGCGCACCCCGCCGAGGTCGCCGAGCAGGCCGAACCCCTGGTGCTGATGGTGCCCTTCGCGAGCGTCCGGGGGCTGCTGCCGCCGGAGCTCGTCCGGGACCGGGTGCTGGTGGACGCCACCAACGCCTTCAACGGCCCCGGAAACCCCGCCGAGTTCGGCGGGCGTACCTCCAGCGAACTCGTCGCCGAGTGGTATCCCGGCGCGAGGGTGGTGAAATCCCTGAACACCATGCATTTCGCCACCCTCGCCGTCGCCGGCACCCGGCCGGGCGAGCGCCTGGCCCATTTCACGGCGGGCGACGACGAGAAAGCGAAGGAAATCGTCGCGGGAATCATCGCGGATCTCGGATTCGCCCCCGTGGACACCGGTTCGCTGCATGCCGGGGCCCTTCTCCAGCAGCCCGGCGGGCCCCTTTACAACCGTCCGCTCACGGAAGCGCAGGCGCAGGCATGGATCTCTCACTGAACGTGAACGGAAGACCCGAGCGGTTCGCGGCCCGGCCGAACGAACTGCTCGTGGAACGGCTCCGCGACGGCCTGGGCCTGACCGGCACCAAGGTCGGCTGCGACACCGGCCGGTGCGGCTCCTGCGTGGTCCGGCTCGACGGCCGGTCCGTCAAGAGCTGCCTGGTCCTGACCGCCTCGGCCGCCGGCTCCCGGGTGACGACCATCGAGGGCGTCACCGAGCGGGGCGGCGAACTCACCGGACTGCAGGAGGCCCTGCGCCAGGAGCACGGCACCCAGTGCGGCTTCTGCACGCCCGGCATGGTCATGGCCCTCGGCGAGCTCGTCGAGGCCGCCGCCGGCCGCGAGGCCCCCACCGAGCCCGAGATCCGCGAGTGGCTCACCGGCAACCTGTGCCGCTGCACCGGCTACCACAGCGTCGTCCGCGGAGTGCAGCGCGCCTGCGCCGCCGCCCCCGACGCCGCGTCCGGCCAGGAGGGGTGAGGACATGACCGCAGTGACGGGGGAGAGCACCCCGACGGCGGCCCCGCGCGTGCTCGGTGCCCCCCTCGACAGCCGCGAGGCCCCGCAGCTCCTGCGCGGCGAGGCCAGGTACGTCGCCGACATCGACCTGCCCGGCACCGCCCACATGGCCATCCTCGGCAGCCCGGTCGCCCACGCCCGGATCCTGTCCATCGAGACCAAGGCCGCCGAGCAGCTGCCCGGCGTGCTCAAGGTGGCCACCGCCGCCGACTTCGCCGACGTCATGCCGCTGCCCTGCATCTGGATACCCGGCGGCGTCGAGAGCCACTTCCCGCCCCACCCCTACGGGGTCCCCGGCGCCCGACCGGTGCTCAGCGGCGACACCGTCCGGCACGTGGGCGACCCGATCGCCGTGGTCGTCGCCGAGACCCCGCACCAGGCCGCCGCCGCCCTCGCCGCGATCGCCGTCGACTACGAGCCGCTGCCCGTGGTCACCCGCGCCGACCACGCCCTCGCCGACGGCGCCCCGCAGCTCCACGAAGCGGTCCCCGGCAACCTGAACGCGTACTGGACCTGCGGCGACAAGGACCGCACCGACGCGGCCATCGCCCGGGCCGAGGTCACCGTCGAGCTCGACCTCGTCAACCAGCGCACCATCAACAGCCCCATCGAGCCGCGCGGCGCGGTCGGCGACTACGACGCGGCCACCGGCGAGTACACCCTGTACGCCTCCACCCAGGGCCCGCACAACCACCGCTTCCTGCTGTCCGCGCTGGTCCTCGGCATCCCCTTCAACAAGCTCAGGGTGATCGCCCCGACCGTCGGCGGCAGCTTCGGCACCAAGGGCTACCTCTACCCCGACATGGCGCTGGTCCTGCTGCTGTCCAAGGCCCTGCGCCGCCCCGTGAAATGGGTCGACACCCGCACCGGGCTGATGAACTCCACCGTCCAGGGCCGCGACCACCGCCAGCACGTCGTCCTCGCCGGCACCCGCGACGGCCGCATCACCGCCGTGCGCTGCACCAGCTACGCCAACCTCGGCGCGTACCCCTCCACCATCGGCCCCGGCGTGGCCACCGCCCTGATGGGCCGCTCCATCACCGGGATGTACGAGATCCCCACCGCGTTCTGCGAGGTCTACGCCGCCTTCACCAACACCGTCCCGCTCGGCGCCCAGCGCGGCAGCGGGCGCGCCGAGGCCGCGTTCCTCATGGAGCGCCTCGTCGACCGGTACGCCGGGGAGATCGGCATGGACCCGGCGGAGGTCCGGCGCCGGAACCTGGTGCCGAAGGAGAAGTTCCCGTACGACAACGGCCTGGGCTGGACCTACGACTCCGGCGACTACCGGGTCAACTTCGACCGGGCCCTGGAGCTGGCCGGCTACGCGGACATGCCCGCCCGCAAGGCCGAGGCCCGCGCCCGCGGCAAGCGCCTCGGCGTCGGCCTGGCCACGTACGTCGCCGTGTGCGGGGTCGGCCCCTCCACCCGCATGTCCAAGGAGGGCATGCTGGGCGGCACCTGGGAGAGCGCCAACATCCGCGTGCACCCCACCGGCGAGGTCGCCGTCACGGTCGGCTCCGCCTCCACCGGGCAGAGCCACCACACCGTCTTCGCGCAGGTCGCCGCCGAGGAGCTGGGCATCGACCCCGCCGCCGTCCAGGTGTACCAGGGCGACACCCAGAAGGCCCCGTACGGCCAGGGCACGTACGGCTCGCGCTCCTACAGCATGGCCGCGCCCGCGGTCGCCCTCACCGCCCGGAAGATCAAGAACAAGCTGGTCAGGGCCGGCGCCGTCCTCCTCGGCGTGCACGAGGACCGGGTGGTCTACGAGGGCGGCGCGGTCCACGAGCAGGGCAACCCGCAGAACGCCAAGACCTTCGCCGAGCTGGCCATGGCCCTGTGGTACGGCTGGGGCCTGCCCCCGGAGATCGAGCCCGCCCTGGACGAGACCACCCACTTCGACCCGCCGGACTTCAACTACCCCTTCGGCACGCACGTGGCCGTCGTCGAGGTCGACGAACTCACCGGCGAGACCGAGGTCGTGGCCTACACCGCCGTGGACGACGCCGGCAACATCGGCAACCCGGCGATCGTGCGCGGCCAGATCGAGGGCAGCATCGTCCACGGCCTGGGCCAGGCGCTGATGGAGGCCGCCGTCTACGACGAGCAGGGCCTCCTGCTCACCTCCGACCTCGACACCTACGCCCTGCCGCGCGCCGCGGACGCCCCGTTCTTCACGCTCGACAAGACGGTCACGCCCACCCCGCACAACCCGCTGGGCGCCAAGGGGGCCGGCGAGATCGCCACCGTGCCGCCCGCCGCCGCCGTCGTCAACGCGGTCGTCGACGCCCTGTCCGACCTCGGAGTGACCCACATCGACATGCCGCTCACGCCCGAGAAGGTCTGGCGCCGCCTGCGAGGAGAAGCCCAGTGATCCTCACCGACTTCGACTACGTCCGGCCCGCCGACCTCGCCGAGGCCCTGGCCCTGCTCTCCGGGCGCCCCGGCGCCCGGGTGCTGGCCGGCGGGCAGAGCCTGCTGCCCGCGCTGCGCGCCGGGGAGGAGAGCGCCCGCCTGCTCGTCGACGTCCGCCGGCTGCCCGGGCTGCGGGGCATCGAGCGCACCGCCCGCGGCATCCGGATCGGCGCCCTCACCCCGCTCGCCGAGCTCGCCGCCAGCCCGCTGCTGCTGGCCGAGGCGCCCGAAATCGCCGCGGCCGCCCGCGCCAACGGCGACCCCCAGGTCCGCAACCTCGGCACCGCCGGCGGGAACCTCGCCGTCCGCGGCCGCCGCGCCACCGACCTGCCCGTCGCGGCCATCGCCGCCGACGCCGCCGTCGAGCTCGCCGGACCGGGCGGGCGCCGCAGCACCCTGCCCGCCGAGCGCCTCGCCGCCGCCGGGGCCGGCGGCGCCCTGATCACCGCCCTGGTGGTGCCCGCCGCCGGACCGGCCGCCGCCTTCGAGAAGACCGCGGACCGGGCCACGCGCCACCCGGTGTGCGCCGTCGCCGTCCGGCTGACCCCCGGCGGGCCGCGCATCGCGGTCACCGGGGCCACCGCCGGCGCGCTGAGGCTGCGCGGGGTCGAAGCCCGGCTGGGCGCGGGCCCGTACACCACGCAGGACGTGCTCGCGGCCTTCCGGGCCGAGCCGCGCGAGCTGTTCGTGCCCGGGCGCGGCACCTCGGCCGAATACCTCGGGCACCTGGCCGGTGTCCTGACCGCGCGCGCGTTGCAGAGGGCACACCGGGCCCTCGCCTGACCGCCCACCAGGGGAGTTGTTGCAGTGGCCGACTTGTCCAGGACGACCCCGGGGGCGGCGCCGCCCCGCCCGGAGACCCGGCCCGGCGCCGGGAGCGCAGGCTCCGGCTTCTGGGTGGTGGGCGCCGTCCTCGTCCTGCTGATGCTCTCCTCCTCCGTACCCTCCGCCCTGTACGTGCTCTACCAGCAGAGATGGGGGCTGTCCTCCGGGATGGTCACCGTCGTCTTCGCCCTGTACGCGGTCACCGTGCTGCTCGGGCTGCTGCTGTTCGGGTCCCTCTCGGACACCCTGGGCCGGCGCCCCGTGCTGGGCGCCGGCCTGGTCCTGGCGGTCGTCTCCATGGGCCTGTTCGCGGCGGCCCGCGGCCTCGGGCTGCTCCTCGCGGCCCGCGCCGTGCAGGGGCTCGCCGTCGGCGTGGCCACCGGGGCGATGGGGGCGGCCCTGCTCGAGCTCAGCCCCCGCTCGCGGCCCGCGCTCGGCGCCCAGGTCAACAGCGCGGGGCCGACGGTGGGGATCGGGCTGGGCGGGATCGGGGCCGGGCTGCTGGTGCAGTACGCCCCCGCCCCGACCGTGCTCAGCTACCTGCTGCTCGGCGCCGCCTTCCTGGTCGCCCTGGCCGGGGTGGTCCGGATGCGGGAGAGCGCACCCCTGGCCCCGGGAGACGCCCGGCGCACCGGCGGGGCGGGTGTGCGGCAAAGCGGGGTCCGGCGGATCGGGGTCCGTCGGATCGGGGTCCCGGCCGCCGTGCGCGGCCGCTTCGCCGTCCTCGTGCTCACCATCGTCGCCGTCTGGTCGGTCGGCGGCTTCTACCTCTCGCTGGGCCCGCACCTGGCCCTGTCGCTGCTGCACAGCAGCAACTACCTCCTCGGCGGGGCCACCGTGGCCCTGCTCGCCGGCGCCGCCACCGCCGCCCAGCTGCTGCTGGGCTCCACCGAGGCGCTGCGCACCGCCGTCCTCGGCCTGTGCGGGCTGCTGGCCGGGCTCGCCCTGGTCCTGCTCGCGCTGGGCCTGCGCTCGGCCCCCGTGTTCCTCGCGGGCACGGCGGTCCTGGGCAGCGGCTGGGGCGCGGCGTTCCTGGGCGCCTTCCGGGCGCTGAGCGCGCTCGCCGAGCCGGCGCACCGCGGCGGGCTGACCGCCGCCGTGTACGTCTTCGCGTACCTCGCCATGAGCGTCCCGGCGGTCCTCGCCGGGCTGCTGACCAACATCCACGGCCTGCAGCGCACCTCGGTCGGCTTCATGGCCGCCGTCGCCGCGGTGTGCGCACTGGCCCTGCTCGTCACGCTGCGGCTGGCCGCCCGCATCCGGGCCGAAGGGAGTACGGCATGAACGACGGCACGGAAGGCGGGGGCGGGCTGCGCGCGGCCCTGCGCGGACTGGAGATCTTCGCGGCGCTCACGGAGGAGCAGCTCGACTGGCTGGTCTCGGTCTCCCGGCCGCGGGTCCTCGCCGACGGGGAGGTGCTCTTCCGCGACGGCGAGGAGGCCACCGGCTTCCACGTCCTGCTCTCGGGGGGCCTGGTGGTCACCAAGGTCGTCGACGGCCGCGAGGAGGTGCTGACCCGGCACTCCACCGAGGAGGAGAGCGCCGCCGCCGAGGAGCACGACGGCAAGCCCTCGGCCGCCCACCGGTTCACCGGCGAGCTGCCGCTGCTGACCGACGGCGCGTACGTGGCCACCGCGTCCGCGAGCGGTCCCGCGACCACCGTCGTGGCCTACGCGAAGCCGGTGTTCTTCGAGATGCTGACCCGCTGCAACGGGGTGGCGGCCGTCCTGATCCCGGTGCTGGCCTGGCGGATCAAGTCCTCCGAGGTGCAGGCCCGCAAGCGGGCCACCGTCGAGGCGCTCGGCACCCTGGCCGCGGGCCTCGCGCACGAGCTGAACAACCCCGCGGCCGCGGTCGCCCGGGCCGCCCAGGAGCTCGCACCGGCCCTGGACCGGCTCACCCGCAGCGCGCACGCCTGGGGCGCCGCCGCCTCGGGCGCGGAGCGCGCCGTCCTGGACGGGCTGGCCGAGGAGCTGGACAAGCTGCCGCCGCCGGCGACCACGGACCCGCTCGCCCAGGCGGACGCCGAGGAGGAGGTCGCCGACTGGGCCGAGGAGGCGGGCGCCGAGCGCCCCGGGCTGCTCGGCGCGGGCGTCGCGGACCTCGGGCTGGAACTGGCCTGGCTGCTGGAGCGGCTGGAGGGGATCGGCGGCCCGGCCCTGCCGGCCGCCCTCGACCACCTCGCGGCCCTGCTGGAGATCCGGTCGCTGGCCGCGGAGCTGCGGGCGGCGGGCCCGAGGATCTCGCACCTGGTCGCCGCCACCCGCGATTACGCCAATCTCGACCGGGCGCCCGAGCAGCGCTTCTCGGTGCCCGACGGGCTGGAGAACACGCTGGTCGTGCTGCGTTCGAAGCTCTCCGGCATCACCATCGTGCGGGAGTACGAACCGGACCTGCCCGAACTGACGGGCTACCCGAGCGAGTTGAACCAGGTGTGGACCAACCTGGTGGACAACGCGGCCGAGGCCATGGAGGGCGCCGGGACCCTCACCCTGCGGGTGCGGGCCGAGGGCGCCTGCCTGGTGGTGGAGGTCGCCGACAGCGGTCGGGGCATCCCCGAGGAGTCCCTCCCGCGGATCTTCGAGCCCTTCTACACCACCAAGGACGTGGGCAAGGGCACGGGCCTGGGCCTGCACCTCAGCTACCGCATCGTGACCCAGCGCCACCGCGGCTCGCTCACGGCCCGCTCCCGTCCCGGGGAGACCCGGATGGTCGTCCGGCTGCCGCTCACCACGGCCGCCGCCTGCGCCGAACCACCTGCTGAAACCACCTCGCAACCCACCGCCACGAGTTGAGACGGAGTCGACATGGCCCAGTACGACATCTCCAAGCTGCACCCGGTCTTCGTGCGCCAGATGGAGGCGCTGGCCGCCCTGGACATCGAGGCGGTGATGAAGAACTACACCGACGACGCCGTGCTCCTGCGCTTCGAGGGGGCCTCCGTCGGCATCGACGCCGTGCGCGAGACCTTCACCGGCTACCTTGCGGTGAAGCCCACGCTCGTCGAACTCCAGGAGTACGTCGAGACCGACGACACGATCTTCTACCGGGCGATCATGAACCTGAACGGAGAGCCGGAGCACGCATTCGGGACACTGGTGGTCCGCGATGGCCGGATCTGGCGCCAGACGGCCGGCTTCGGGGGCTGACCGCGCTCATCTGGGTAGCGTGTGCGGGGAGGGCGGGGAAGCGCCCTCCCCGCACGTGCAAGGAATAGGCAAAGGGGAGGTCATGGAACGCGAAACCGGCAGGGTCGAGGCATTCAGTGACGGTGTTTTCGCCATCATCATCACGATCCTCGTTCTGGAGCTCAAGGTTCCGGAGGGAACCGGCTCCGATTTCTGGCACGGGGTCGGGGAACAATGGCCGCACTATGCGGCGTACGTGGTGAGTTTCCTCATCATCGGCGTGATGTGGGTGAATCACCACACCATCTTCAGCCACCTGAAGCGGGTGGACCGGCCGCTGTTGTTCCTGAATCTCCTGGTGCTGATGATGGTGTCGGTGATTCCGTACACCACCACCGTCCTCGCCGAGCACCTCGTCGAGGGCGGCAGCTCCGCCAACTCGGCCGCCGTCCTCTACAGTTCGGTCACCGTCGCCTATGCCTTGGCGTTCCTGGCCTTCTGGTGGTACGTCACCCGCGTGGGCCACCTGTTCCACGAGCGCGTGGACAAGGACGGCGCCCGAGCCACCCGGATGCGCTTCGGACTCGGCGCGATCGCCTACCCCCTGACCGTCATCCTGTCCCTCTTCTCCGCAACGCTCACTCTCGTCGCACACTTCCTGATTGCGCTCTACTATGCGGCGAACCAGATCCCGATCCCCCTCGTGGTAGAGGAAGAGCGGCTCGATTCTGTCAGCGACCTCAGGAAGTAGCCGCCGGGCCCTACGGCCGTTCTGCACGGTCAAGTAGGGTATTGGATCTAGTGGTCGCGGGGGAGGCCCAAAGATGGCTCGCGCAGTGCTGCCGGAGGAATCCGCCAAGGAAATCTCCGAATTGATCGACGTCCTGATCTCTCTTTTCTTCGAATCATTACCCAGGCGGGACCAGCGAAACTGGGCCCGCGTATACCTCAACGGCCTGGTGCGTACCAGCGGGAAGAAAACGATCCGCAACATCGCCGGAACCGGGGCGAGTTCCGTCGAGCAGAGCCTCCAGCAGTTCATCAGCAAGTCGCCGTGGGACTGGACCCCCGTACGGCGCTCGCTCGCCCAGTACCTCGAACGCACCTCCCAGCGCCCGCTGGCCTGGGTGGTCCGCCCCATGGTCATCGAGAAGGCGGGCGACCGCTCCGTCGGCGTCGGCCGGCAGTTCGTGCCCCAGCTCGGCCGCACCGCCAACTGCCAGCAGGCCAGCGGAATCTGGCTCGCCTCCAGCGAGGCCAGCTTCCCCGTCGAATGGACGCTCACCCTGCCCGCACCCTGGACCGGCGAACTCCTGCGCCGCCGCCGGGCCGGCATCCCCGACACGGCCCGCTCGCTCACACCCGCCCAGGACGCCGTCCACGCCGTCCAGCGCATGGCCGCCACCTGGCAGCTCCAGCGCCGGCCCGTGGTGATGGAGGTCGCCAACTCCGACATGGCGGCCTGCGTGGAGTCCTTCACCCTCCAGGACATCCCGTTCGTGTTCAAGGTCGACGGGTCGCTGCCCGTCTCCTTCGGCGGCGCCGGCCGGCAGCGGCCCGGACCGCACACCGCGCCCGCCCGCGAACTCATCGACTCCATGCGCTCCCAGCGCCGGGTCGTCGAATGGACCCGCCACGGCCGCGCCGAGGGTGCAGTGACCCTGCTGACCTCGGCCGCCATCCTCGCCGCCGGCGGCGAGGACCGACCCGTGCCGCTGCCGCCGACCCCGCTGCTCCTCGTCGGCGCCTGGACCGAGGCGGCCCTGCTGCCCTCCGAGTTCTGGATCACCAACATCGGCGACCGGCCCCTGGCGCAGCTGTTCCTGCTCGCCAAACTCACCGACCGGGTATCCCTCGATTTCACCGAGACCTGCGAACCCGTAGGCATCCGTGATTTCGAGGGCCGCTCCTTCCGTGGCTGGCACCACCACGCCACGCTCGCGAGTGTCGCCCACGCCTCGATGCTCCTCGGCGCCCGCGGCCGCGTGCCCGCCGGACACCCCGGCCCGGCCCGCGCCTCCCACATCCCCGCCCGCGCCACCGCCCTGCCCGTCCGGCCGGGCGCCACGGCCCCCGCCGGCACCGCACCCGCCGCCGCACCCGCCCGGACCGGCCCGCCGCCGGTCCTGCCGCCCCGGCCGCTGATCCCCGGCCAGAGCCCGAGACGCGAGTACATCCGCTGATGCTGGACATCGCCGAGGAACTCCGCGCGTGGTGCGCCGCGCACCGGGACTTCGCCCTGGCCACCGTGGTCGCCGTCACCGGCAGCGCACCGCGGGGCCCGGGCGCCTCCCTCGCCGTCGACGCCGACGGCACCGCGCTCGGCTCCCTGTCCGGAGGCTGCGTCGAGTCCGCGGTGCACGAGCTGTGCCTCGACGCGATCGCCTCCGGCCGGGGCGGCCTGCACCGCTTCGGCTACAGCGACGACGACGCCTTCGCCGTCGGTCTGACCTGCGGCGGGATCCTGGACGTCCTGGTCACGCCGGTCCGGGGGCAGGACCCGGTGCGCCCCGTGCTCGGCTCCGTCCTGGGGGCCTCCGCCCGCGGCGTCCGCGCCGCGCTGGCCCGGGTGGTCAGCGGGCCGCCGCCGCAGCTCGGCAGGGCCCTCGCCGTCCAGGCCGACGGCTCGTACGAGGGCGGCCTGGGCGGGGGCGAGGCCCTGGACCGGGCGGCCGCCGACCGGGTGCGCGCGCTGCTGCTCGCCGGGCGCACCGGCACCGCCGAGCTCGGCACTGCAGGCGGGCTGTGCGGGCAGCCGCTGACCCTGCTGGTCGAGTCGGCCGCCGAGCCGCCCCGGCTGATCGTCTACGGGGCCGTGGACTTCGCCGCGGCCCTGGCGCGGGTCGGGGCCTTCCTCGGCCACCGGGTCACCGTGTGCGACGCCCGCCCCGTCTTCGCCACGCCCGCCCGCTTCCCCGACGCCCACGAGGTCGTCGTGGACTGGCCGCACCGCCACCTGGCCGCGGAGGCCGAGGCCGGCCGGCTGGACTCCCGTACCGCGGTCTGCGTACTGACCCACGACGCCAAGTTCGACGTACCGCTGCTCGCGCTGGCCCTGCGGCTCCCGCTGGGGTACGTGGGCGCCATGGGCTCCGGGCGCACCCACGCCGACCGCGAGCGGCGGCTGCGCGCGCAGGGCGTCCCCGACGCCGCCCTGGCCCGGCTGCGCTCGCCCATCGGCCTCGACCTGGGCGGAGCCACCCCGGAGGAGACGGCCCTGGCGATCGCCGCGGAGCTCACCGCGGCCCGCCACGGCGCCACCGCCCGCCCCCTGACCGGCCGCAGCGCGCCGATCCACCGGCGACCGGCGGCGGGCGCCCCTGCCGGCACCGGTCTTCCCCCGCTCCCTCCCCTTGTCCGCCGGTCCGGGCCGAATGTCCCGTAGGAAGACACCACGGGGTCCGGTATGTCCTGGACGATCAGCCTGGGCGGCATTGATGCCAGGTCGTGGGAGAATGAAGTACGTGCGTTTCCTCGGCTGCCCTTCCTGGGTATGACGGGATCCTCCGACTCGACTGGGATGTTCTGCACGTGCGTTTCCTCAATGACCAGAAGCCGCCGTACGACCTGACGTACGACGACGTATTCATGGTGCCGAGCCGTTCCGCGGTCGGTTCCCGCCAGGGCGTGGACCTCGCGTCCCCCGACGGCACCGGCACCACCATTCCGCTCGTCGTGGCGAACATGACCGCCATCGCCGGACGCCGGATGGCCGAGACGGTCGCCCGCCGCGGCGGCATCGTGGTCATCCCGCAGGACATCCCGATCGAGGTCGTCACCGACGTCATCTCCTGGGTCAAGACCCGCCACCACGTGCTCGACACCCCGATCACGCTGGCGCCCACCCAGACCGTCGCCGACGCGCTCTCCCTGCTGCCCAAGCGGGCCCACGGCGCCGGCGTCGTCGTCGACGCCGACAACCGCCCGATCGGCGTGGTCACCGACCACGACCTGAACGGCGTGGACCGCTTCACCCAGCTCTCCGAGGTCATGTCGAAGGAGCTCCTGCTCATCGACGCCGACATCGACCCCCGCGAGGCCTTCAACCAGCTCGACGCCGGCCACCGCAAGCTGGCCCCGGCCGTCGACAAGGACGGCAGGCTCGTCGGCATCCTCACCCGCAAGGGCGCCCTGCGTGCGACCCTGTACACGCCGGCCACCGACGCCAAGGGCAACCTGCGCATCGCCGCCGCCATCGGCATCAACGGCGACTACGTGGGCAAGGCCAAGCAGCTGCTCGACGCGGGCGTGGACACGCTCGTCATCGACACGGCCCACGGCCACCAGGAGTCGATGATCACCGCGATCAAGGCCGTGCGCGCCCTGGACCCGCAGGTCCCGATCGTCGCGGGCAACATCGTCGCCGCCGAGGGCGTCAAGGACCTGATCGACGCCGGCGCCGACATCATCAAGGTCGGTGTGGGCCCCGGCGCCATGTGCACCACCCGCATGATGACCGGCGTGGGCCGCCCGCAGTTCTCCGCGGTGCTGGAGTGCGCGGCCGAGGCCAAGAAGTACGGCAAGCACGTCTGGGCCGACGGAGGCGTCCGCCACCCGCGCGACGTGGCGATGGCCCTGGCCGCCGGCGCGTCCAACGTGATGATCGGCTCCTGGTTCGCCGGTACGTACGAGTCCCCGGGCGACCTCCAGCAGGCCGCCGACGGGCGCCTGTACAAGGAGTCCTTCGGCATGGCCTCCGCCCGCGCCGTGCGCAACCGCACCTCGGAGGAGTCCGCCTACGACCGCGCCCGCAAGGCGCTGTTCGAGGAGGGCATCTCCACCTCGCGGATGTTCCTGGACCCGCAGCGCCCCGGCGTCGAGGACCTGATCGACTCGATCATCGCCGGTGTCCGCTCCTCCTGCACCTACGCGGGCGCGGGCTCCCTGGAGGAGTTCGCCGAGCGGGCCGTCGTCGGCGTCCAGTCGGCCGCGGGCTACGCCGAGGGCAAGCCGCTGCACGCCAGCTGGAGCTAGCCCCGACCGGGGCCCGGCCCCGGTCCCGCGGTGCGGCGCCGCTGCGGGGGCTCCGCCCCCGGGCCTCCGCGCCTCAATCGCCGGCGGGGCTGGATCTTCCCCGGTGGGGCTGGATCTTCCAGCCCGCGCGGCGTTTGAGCGCACCGGGCGCGGAGCGGCCGGGTTTTTCAGCCCCGCCGGCGCTTGAGGCGAGCGGGGTCCGGGGCCGCAGGCCACGGTTTCGGGAAGGGGCGGGTAGGGGAACGGCTCCGCGCAGCGGCAGCGCCCGCCCGCCCCGCCGGTCAGGACGCGGCGCCCCGCGGCCCGCTGCGATCGGGCCCGGCCGGACCGACGGGCGGCACCGAAGGATGGACGCCCGCCCGGTACTTCGGGATCCGGACGGTCACCTTCATCCCGGCACCGACCCCCGTTTCGATCACGAGCCCGTAGTCGTCCCCGTACACCTGCCGCATCCGCTCGTCCACGTTGGGCAGTCCTATGCCCGAGGACGACGCGGGCCGGTCCCCGGCCAGGATCCGCCGCAGCAGCGCCGGGTCCATCCCGACCCCGTTGTCCTCGATCGTGATCACCGCCTCCGCCCCCGCGTCCCGCGCCGCGATGGTGATCAGGCACTCGCCGGTGGAGTCCTCCACCCCGTGCTTGACCGCGTTCTCCACCAGCGGCTGCAGGCACAGGAACGGCAGCGCCACCGGCAGCACCTCCGGGGCCACCTGCAAGGTCACCTTCAGCCGGTCGCCGAAGCGCGCCCCGGCCAGCGCCAGGTACTGCTCGATGGAGCGCAGCTCCTCCGCCAGCGTGGTGAACTCGCCGTGCCGCCGGAAGGAGTAGCGCGTGAAGTCCGCGAACTCCAGCAGCAGGTCCCGGGCCCGCTCCGGATCGGTCCGCACGAACGAGGCGATCGCGGCGAGCGAGTTGAAGATGAAGTGCGGCGAGATCTGCGCCCTCAGCGCCTTGATCTCCGCCTCCATCAGCCGGGTCCGCGAGCGGTCCAGCTCGGACAGCTCCAACTGCACCGACACCCAGCGCGCCACCTCGGTCGCCGCCCGCACCAGCACCGCCGACTCGCGCGATCCGTACGCCACCAGCGCCCCCAGCACCCCGTCCTCACCCGTCAGCGGGGCGACCACGGCCCACTTCAGCGGGCAGTCGGGCCGCGGGCACTCCGTGCGCACGCTCTGGCTCCGCCCGGAGGCCAGCATGACCGCCACCCGGGCCATCGCCCGCCGCTGGTGGTGGTCGGCTCCCGGCCCGTCCCAGGCCAGCACCGCTTCCCGGTCCGTCAGGCACAGTGCCTCGGTCCCCAGCAGCGACCGCAGCCGCCGCGCCGCCTTGCGGGCCGCGTCCTCGGTCAGCCCGGCGCGCAGCGGGGGCGCGGCCAGCGACGCGGTGTGCAGGGTGTGGAACGTGGCCCGCTCCACCGGGGTCCCGAGGTCCAGCCCGGCCGTCCGCTCGCCGCGCCGCGCGTGCCACCGGCCGCCCGCCCAGCCCAGCCCCAGCAGCACCGGCGCGGCCGCCACCGCCCAGGCCGCGAGCACCGCCGCGGTCACGCGCCGACCCCCGGCGGGGCCCCGGTCACGGCCTCCGGCAGGTGCAGCCGGGCCAGGGTCGCCGCCGTCCCGGCCGGGATCCGCGAGCGGGTGGCCAGCGAGACCAGCACCATCGTCAGGAAGCCCAGCGGCACCGACCAGGCCGCCGGCCACGCCAGCAGCGCGTGCGGCCAGCCCGTCGGCGCCAGCCCGGCCCGCGTGGCCAGCACCGCGCCCAGCGCCGCGCCGCCGCCGGCGATCAGCCCGGCCACGGCGCCCGGCGGGGTCAGCCCGCGCCACCAGATGCCCAGCACCAGCAGCGGGCAGAACGACGAGGCCGACACCGCGAACGCCAGCCCCACCGCATCCGCCACCGGCACCTCGGCCAGCGCCATGCTCCCGCCCAGCGGCACCAGGACCGCCACCACCGCCGCGAAGCGGAACGTGCGCACCCCGCGCCGCGCCAGCACGTCCTGGTGGAGCACCCCGGCCACCGCCATCGTCAGCCCCGAGGCCGTCGACAGGAACGCCGCGAACGCGCCCCCGGCCAGCAGCGCCCCCAGCAGCTCGCCGAGCACCCCGCCGAGCATCCGCTCCGGCAGCACCAGCACGGCCGCGTCCGCGTCCCCGGTCAGGGCGAGTTCGGGCACGTAGGTCCGGCCGAGGACCCCGTACACCGGGGGCAGCAGGTAGAAGCAGCCGAGCAGGGCGAGCACGGCCAGCGTGGTGCGGCGCGCGGCCGGCCCGTTGGGGCTGGTGTAGAAGCGCACCGCGACGTGCGGCAGGCCCATGGTGCCGAGGAAGGTGGCCACGATCAGCCCGTACGTCGCGTACAGGGCGAACTCCGGCCGGTCCCCGCCCGGCGGCTGCGACCAGCGCGACGGCCCCGGCCCGGCTGCGGGCCGGGACTGCGGCACCCGGCTGTCCGCGAGGAACTCCAGCCGGGTCCCGGCCCGGACCAGGTGCTCCCCGGGGTCCAGCAGCAGCGGGGCCGCGTCGTACGACCGGCCGTCGACCCGCCCGCTCACGGTCAGCCCGACCGGCCCGTCCAGGTCCAGCCGTACGTCCTCGGCCACCGTGACCGCGGTGCGCTCGCGGAAGACGGCCGGCGCGTCGAACGAGGCCCGCGGCGCGCCGTCCCCGGCCCACGCGGCCAGCAGGAAGAAGGCGGGCACCAGCAGCGCGGTGAGCTTCAGCCAGTACTGGAAGGCCTGGACGAAGGTGATGCTCCGCATCCCGCCGGCGGCCACGGCCCCGGTCACCACGACGGCGACGACGACCCCGCCCGCCCAGTGCGGCGCCCCGGTCAGGATCTCCAGGGTCAGCCCGGCGCCCTGCAACTGCGGCAGGAGGTACAGCCAGCCGACCCCCACCACGAACAGCACCGCGATGCGGCGCACGCCCTGCGACTCCAGGCGGGCCTCGGCGAAGTCGGGCAGCGTGTACGCACCCGAGCGCCGCAGCGGGGCCGCCACCAGCGCCAGCAGCACCAGGTAGCCGGCGGTGTAGCCCAGCGGGTACCAGAGCATCTCGGGCCCCTTGAGCATCACCAGTCCCGCGACCCCCATGAAGGAGGCTGCGGAGAGGTACTCCCCGCTGATGGCGGCGGCGTTCAGCCGGGGCCCCACGGTGCGCGAGGCGACGTAGAAGTCCGAGGTGGTCCGCGATATCCGCAACCCCAGCGCACCGACGGAGACGGTGGCCAGGACGACGACGGTGACCGCGGTCAGCGCGTACGTCTGGTTCACCGGAGGTCCTTCGGCCGGGGAGGGGAGGAGTGACCGGAGTCTACGCAGGGTATCGGAGCGGCAACAGGCAGGATCCAGGCGCGATCCCGGCGCGATCCAGGCGCGATCCCGCGGGATCAGAGCACGGCGGCCGGCTTTGGACCGGGCCCGGCCGAGGGGGCGCGCGGCTCCCCGCCCCCCGCACACGGGCCGGGTCACACCGCGGGGTCGCGGTGCTCCGTGCAGTCCCTCAGCGCGATCTCCAGCTCCACGTACGAGTCCTCGGCGCGCCGGAACGCCAGCCGCAGCGCGGCCTCCGCCCGCGGCGGCAGCTGCCGCCGGGCCCCCTCGTTCGCCTCGTAGAGCACGTCGGCCCAGCGGGCGGCGGCACTGCGCAGCCCGGCGAGGAGCACCTCGGCCTCCGCGGGCCCGGCGGGCCGGGTGCCGGGCAGCTCGGCCACCGCGTCGAGCAGCGCCTGGATCTCGGCCATCCGCACCCCCCGTGCTCCCTCATGACCCGCGGGTCAACGATAGGTGCGGCCGCCGATTTCGCCGCCCGGCGTACCCCGCCCTGCGACCGACGGCACCGCTGGCGCGCCGTACGCCCCCCGCGGCGCGACGAACGGCATCTCCGCGCGCCGGACGGTCGGCCCCGCGGGCCCGGTCAGCCCGTCGCCTGCTGCATCAGCAGGTCGCGCAGCTGGCGGGCGTGGCGGCGGCTGACCTGGAGTTCGGCCGTGCCGATGCGGACGCTGGTGGTGCCGGCGTCGAGCCGGAGCTCGTCGATCCGGCGCAGGGCCACCAGGTGCCGGCGGTGGATGCGCACGAACCCGCGCGCGGCCCAGCGCTCCTCCAGGGTGGACAGCGGGATGCGGACGAGGTGGCTGCCGGCGTCGGTGTGCAGGCGGGCGTAGTCGCCCTGGGCCTCGACGTAGGCGATGTCGGCGATCGCCACGAACCGGGTGACGCCGCCGAGTTCGACGGCGATCTGGTCCGGTCCGCGGTCGGCGCCGGCGCGGGCCCCGGCCGCCGCTGCCGGGGCGGGGGCCGGGCCGGGGGCGGGGTGGCGCTGGGCCGGGACCGCCGGCTGCCCGGCGGCGGCGGACCGGTCGAGCTGGGCGCAGGCCCGGCGGACGGCCTCGGCCAGCCGCTCCGGGCGCACGGGCTTCAGTACGTAGTCGACGGCCTTGAGGTCGAAGGCCTGGACGGCGAAGCCCTCGTGGGCGGTGACGAAGACGACCAGCGGCGGCTGCGCGAACCCGGCCAGCAGGCGGGCGATGTCCAGGCCGGTCAGCCCGGCCATGTGGATGTCGAGGAAGACCACGTCGATGCCGTCGGGCCCGTCCGGGCCTGTCTCCAGCGCCCGGGTGATCCGGCGCAGGGCCCCGGTGGCGTCCGAGGCGCCCTCGGCGCTGGTCACGCGCGGGTCGGAGCGCAGCAGATACAGGAGTTCCTCGAGGAGCGGCTTCTCGTCGTCCACGGCCAGTACGCGCAGCATGCGAGGGAGTCTAGGGAGCGGCGCGCCCGGGTGGAACGGTGCGCGGCCCGCCCGCCGGGGGGAGGGGGAGGCGGGGGGCCGCGCGGTCCGAGGTGGGGGAGGGGTGGGCGGAGGAGGAGCAGGAGGAGCAGGAGGAGCAGGAGGAGGAGTGGAGGAAGGGGCGGTTACGAGGTCGTGATCAGCTTGCCGTCCGGCGAGACGGCGTACCAGGTGCCGCCGACGCCCTGGCCGTTGATGTCGCCCGGCTTCTTGTCGCCGGTGAAGGTGTAGACGGGCCAGCAGTCGATGCTCTGCTGCTTCTTGCCGTCGGGCCGGTCGAGCACCGAGAAGCCCTTCTCCACGATGCCCTTGGCGTTGGCCTTGTCCACCGGGGGCACCACCGGCCACTTGGCCACGCAGTCGCCGGTGCAGTTGGACGCCATCGGCCAGGCGGTGTCCTTCTTGAAGCGGTAGACGGTCATGCCGTTGCCGTCGACGATGTGGTCGCCGAGCTTGGGGTCCTTGGCGACGGACAGCGCGCCCTGGGCCGGCTGGGCCCCCGCCCCGGAGCCGTAACCGGCCCCCGATCCCGAACCCGACCCCGCGTCCGAGCCGGAGCCCCCGCCCGCCGGCTTCGCCGCCTTCTTGCCGTCGGGTGCGAACGCGAACCAGGTGCCGCCGACGCCCTGTCCGTTCACGTCGCCCGCCTTGGTGTCCTTGGCGTAGCGGTACACGGGCCAGCCGGCCACGGTCAGCTGCTTGCTGCCGTCGGTGCGGACCACCTCGCCGAGCAGCGAGGCGTCCATCCCGGTGGCGGCGGTGGCGTCGCCGGCCGCGACCACGGGCCAGGCCTTGGCGCAGTCGCCGTCGCAGTTGGACTTCGGCGGCTTCGCGGTGTCCTTGTCGAAGCGGTACAGGGTGAAGCCGGCGCTGTCGGTGAGGACCTGCCCCACCTGCTCGTTCTGGGCGACGGCCAGCTGTCCGGCCGGCTTGGCGCCGCTGTCGGCCGCCGCGCCGCCGCCCGCGGGGGCGGCCGAGCCCGCGCCGTAGTCGGAGCCGTAGCCGGATCCCGCGGCCTGGGCGGCGGCCCCGGCGGGCTTGGCGGCGCCGGCCTTGGTGTCGTCCCCGCCGCAGGCCGTGGCGGTCAGTGCGACGGCGACTGCCACGGCGGCCAGGGTGGTTCCGCGCTTGATGCCCATCGTGATCTCTCCCGTGTGCTGTGTCCGTGTCGTGTCCGGCGGCGCCGCGTCCGCGGTGCGCCGGCAACTGTGCAAAGGACACGCCGGGGGAGGCCCGGTCTGTTCAAGCCGATCGGTGTGGGCTGTCTCACTCAGCCCGCGTCGAACCCGGCCCGCCGCAGGGCCGTGGCCACAGCAAGGCCCAGAACCCGGTGTCCGGCGTCGTTGGGGTGCAGTCCGTCCGCCAGGTGCTCGGGTCCCAGCAGGTCACGGCCCGGCAGCAGGACCAGCCGGCCGTCTCCGGCGGCGATCCGCTCCCGGACGGCCCGCTCCATCGCGTCGCGCAGGGCGCCCAGGGTGGCGCCCAGCCGGTTCGGGGTCCGCTCGGCGTCGGGCCGCAGTACGGGCGAGAGCAGCAGCAGCGGCGTCTGCGGATGCCCCTGCCGGATCAGGTCGAGGAAGGCGCGCGTGGTCTCGTACAGCAGGGGCGCAGAATGCGGCACCCGGGTCCAGCAGTTGGTGCCGAAGGCGAGGGTGAGCGCGTCGGCGGGCAGGTCCGCGAGCTGTTCGGCGGTGGCCAGCTCCCCGCGCGCGGCGCCCGCGTACCCGAGGTTCACGGTGTCCCAGCCGAGCGCCCGCCCGGCGACGGCGGGCCAGCCGTGCGCGGGCCGGGTGGACCACCAGCCCTCGGTGATGGAGTCGCCGTGCACCACCCAGCGCGGGGCAGGCGGGGCCGGGGCGATGCTCCCGCCGATGGAGCGCAGCCCCAGGACCAGCGGCGACTGTGCCTCGGGCGGGTGGACGGTGAAGGGCCCGGGCCCGCCGGGCAGGTCGATGCGCACGACGGCCTCGGGGGCGGGGTCGGTCCACACCTCGCGGATCACCCCGTGGCGGTCCCACAGCGCGAAGCCGTGCGCGAGGTCGTGCAGGGCGTCCGTGGGGCCGGGGACGGTCGCGCGGTAGCGGATCTCCACCGCCTGCGCCCCGGCCGCGGTGAACTCCAGCCGCACCCCGATCGGCAGCGTCGCCCGCTCCCCGGTGTCCCAGGGCAGCCGCATGGTGTCGGCGGGGTCGGCGCGCACCGGCCGGCGGGACGGGTCGAGCCAGGCGACCCCGCGCAGGAACGGCCCCGGATCGAGCCAGGTCATGGCCGTGTGGTCGGCATCCATGGCGGCACGCTGCGGCAATTCTGACGGGCTGTCAAGAACGGCGGGCAGGGGCGGTCGGCGCACCGATCGATCATCTGTGTGCAACAAAGGGCCATGCAGGACAGATCCGCGCAACGATCGTGCGCCAATGTGCAAGGATGGTGCATTACGGGCGGTATCTCTCAGCTCGTAGGCTCACTCGCTGTACGTGGAGTGGCGCGGACCGCCTGCTCGGCGGTTCCCCATGCCCAGACTCTTGTCTGTGTCCTGCCCGGACCGCTGCGGTCGATGCCTCAGTCCCCATCCGCAGTGTCAAAGGAGTCCCCTCGTGCTCGATCAGGGCCAGGCACCCCCGCTCTCCCAGGAGACGCGCAAGCCCGCGAACCCGCTGCTCCGCCGCAAGCCGGTCGAGCAGCTTGTCTCCGAGGGCGGGCAGGGCGAGGGCGGCACGCTGCGCCGCTCGCTCACCATGTGGCAGCTGACCATGATCAGCATCGGTGCCACCCTCGGCACCGGCATCTTCGTCGTCCTCGGCACCGCCGCCCCCAAGGCCGGCCCCGCCGTGACGATCTCCTTCATCCTCGCGGGCCTGACCGCCCTGTTCTCGGCCCTCTCCTACGCCGAGCTGGCGGGCTCCGTCCCGGTCTCCGGCTCCTCGTACTCCTACGCGTACGCCACCATGGGCGAGCTCATCGCCTGGATCTGCGGCTGGTGCCTGGTCCTGGAGTACGCCGTCTCCGTCGCCGCCGTGGCCGTCGGCTGGGGCCAGTACCTCAACGAGTTCCTCGACGGGACCATAGGCGTCACCATCCCCGACTCGGTCTCCGCGCCGCTGGGCGACGGCGGGTTCATCAACCTCCCGGCCCTGCTCGTCGTCCTGCTCTCCATGGTCTTCCTGATGCGCGGCGCCAAGGAGAGCGCCACCGTCAACTCGATCATGGTCGGCGTGAAGATCGTCACCCTGCTGCTCTTCATCGGCATCGGCGTCATGGGCATCAAGGCCGGCAACTACGCCCCGCTCGCCCCCCTCGGCATGAGCGGCATCGCCGCCGGCGCCTCCACCCTCTTCTTCTCCTACATCGGCTTCGACGCCGCCTCCACCGCCGGTGAGGAAGCCAAGGACCCGAAGAAGGACCTGCCGCGCGCGATCATGCTGTCGCTGGCCATCGTCACCGTCCTCTACGTCCTGGTCGCCTTCGTCGCCGTCGGCGCCATGCCCTGGAAGGACTTCGAGGGCACCGAGGCCGCGCTCGCCCAGATCATGACCGACGTCACCGGCACCAGCGTCTGGGGCGTCGTCCTCGCCGCCGGCGCCATCGTCGCGATCTTCTCCGTCGTCTTCGCCGTCCTCTACGGCCAGACCCGCATCCTCTTCGCGATGTCCCGCGACGGCCTCGTCCCCAAGGTCTTCGCCAAGGTCGACGACAAGACCGGCGCCCCCCGCGCCAACGTGGTCATCGTCTCCCTCTTCTGCGGCGTCCTCGCGGCCTTCATCCCGCTCGGCAAGCTCGCCGACGCCACCAGCATCGGCACCCTCTTCGCCTTCGGCCTGGTCAACGTCGCCGTGGTCATCCTGCGCAGGACCCGCCCCGACATGCCGCGCACCTTCAAGGTGGCGCTCTTCCCCGTCACCCCGATCCTCGGCGCCCTCGCCTGCGGCTACATGATGTTCGAGCTCGACAGCGCCACCTGGATGGTCTTCGGTGGCTGGATGATCGTGGGCCTCGTGTTCTACTTCCTGTACGGCATCCGCCGCTCCCGACTGGCCACGGAAGAAGTGGCCACAGCAGAGAAGTGATCCACCCGCAGTGCGATTGAACGATCTCGACGAACGCATCGTGCACGCCCTCGCCGAGGACGCCCGCCGCTCCTACGCGGACATCGGCTCCGAGGTCGGCCTCTCCGCCCCCGCCGTCAAGCGGCGCGTGGACCGGCTGCGCGCGGAGGGAGCCATCACCGGCTTCACCGTCCGGGTCGACCCCGCCGCCATGGGCTGGGAGACCGAGGGCTTCATCGAGATCTACTGCCGCCACAACACCTCGCCGGACGACATCCGGCGGGGGTTGGAGCGGTACCCCGAGGTGGTGTCCGCGTCGACCGTCACCGGCGACGCGGACGCCCTCGTCCAGGTCTTCGCCTCCGACATGCGGCACTTCGAGCGGGTCCTGGAACGCATCGCGGGCGAACCCTTCGTGGAGCGCACCAAGTCGGTCCTGGTCCTCTCCCCCCTCCTCCGCCGCTTCACCTCCGGCGCCCCGGCATAGCCCGCCATCCCTGCGAAGCAGGGGCTCGCCTCCCGGCCCACCTCCCGAAGCGGGGGTGGGCTTTCGTCAGCCCCGCGCCGCCGGCGTTCAAGGCGGCGGGCGGCGCTCGGCGGGGTGGTTTCAGGGGCGGGGTGCAGGGGTGCGCAGACCGAGGAAGTCCGGGCGGCGGCGGTGGGTGAAGCCCATCGACTCGTAGAGGGCGATGGCGCCCTCGTTGTCCGCCGCCGCGTGCAGGAACGGCCGCTCGCCGCGGGACCGGATCGCCGCCGCCACCGCGCGGATCAGCCGGGCCGCGAGGCCGCGGCCGCGGTGGTCCGGGTGGGTGCACACCGCGCTGATCTCCGACCAGCCCGGCGGCCGCATCCGCTCGCCCGCCATCGCCACCAGCCGCCCGCCCTCCCGGATCCCCAGGTACGTGCCCAGCTCGACCGTGCGCGTCAGGAACGGCCCCGGCCGCGTCAGCTCCACCAGCTCCAGCATCTCCGGCACGTCCGCCGTGCCCAGCCGCACCGCCTCCGGCGCCGCCTGCGCCCGCACGGCGGTGCCGTCCAGCTGCACGCCCGGGATCGTCGCCACGGTCGTCCAGCCCTCCGGCGGCCTCAGCAGCCCCGTCACCCACACCGGCGCATCCGGACCCGCCAGCGCCGCCAGGTCCGCCCACGCGCGGGGGTCCTGCGGATCGGCCAGCGCCGCGAACGGCGAGGCGTCCTCGACGTAGCGCGCCGCGAGCCCCGCCGGCCCGGTCTCGGTGAAACCCCCGTGCGGGCCGGTCAGGGCGGCCCACACCGGGTTGTCGAGGACGTGGACGACTGCGGCCGCGGCGGATTCGGGCGACATGGAAGGACGGGCTCCTCTCGGTCGGGCCGGCGCCGCGGGGCCTCCACACCTTCTTGACGGCCCTGCGCACCGCCGTGAAACTGCTGGGGACGACGCTCGGGAAGGTCAGCGTCCGTCGCGGGCCTCTTTATGCCCGAGAAAGCCCCGAGAGCAGGACGGAGCCGGTGGACGTGGCCACAGCAGCAGTCGCGGAGGCGCAGACCCTCCGCCGCTGGTGGCTGACCCGGCGCCTGCACATCGACCTCCTGCGCGTCTGCAGCGCCTTCCGCTCCCGCGCCTGACCCGCCGTACGCCGCGCCCGGCCCCCCAGGAGGCACCGCCGCGCTGCCCACGGCCCTCCTCCCGCACGGCCCCCTGCGACCCGCTGCGCCCCCACCGCCGCCGGGACCTCCGCCACGCCCTCGCGCCCGCCCCAGGAGAGTCATGCTTCCCATGGTCCTGCCCCGCACCGGCCCGGCCCCCGCCCTGCGCGGCCGCATCGGATCCGGCTTCTCGCCCGTACCGCACCGCTACCGCCTCTACCTGTCCGCCGACTGTCCGCGCTCCGCACGCGTCGCCGCCGCGCTGCGCGCGCTGGGCCTGGACCACGCCGTCGCCACCACGCTGCTCGGCTCCCCGGCCTCGTACGCCGCCCTGCGCTGCGCCTACGAGGCCGCCGGCCACCACTACGACGGCACCCTGACCGTCCCCGCCCTCTGCGACACCTGGAGCGGCCGCATCATCGGCAACCACACGCCCGATATCCTCGAGGACCTGCGGCGCCTCGGCGCCCACCCGGCCTTCCGGACCGCGCCCTAGCCGGGGCCCGCGCCCGCATCGTTGCGCGGGGGGCGGGGAAAGCGCCGCCCCCCGCGCAACGAATCACCGCCCCGCCGCCGAAACGCGCAACGAATCGATGCTCGCAGCGCAACGGTCACGGCTTGTCCGGGTCGAACACGGAAACGTACCTTCGTAGGACACCCGCACCCCTCCTGCCCCAGAGGTACGCCCATGCCCCCGCTGCGCACCGCCCTCCTCCAGAGCTCCGGCCGGCTCGGCGACACCGCCGAGAACCTCAAGGCGCTCGACGAGGCCGCGGCGCGCGCCGCGCAGGCGGGTGCCGGGCTCCTGGTGACCTCCGAGATGTTCCTCACCGGCTACGCCCTGCCGGTCGAGGAGATCGCCGCCCTCTCCGAGGCCGCCGACGGCATGTCGGCCCGCGCCATCGGCGACATCGCCCGCCGCCACGGCGTGGCCGTCCTGTACGGCTACCCCGAGCGCGACGGCGAGACGGTCTACAACTCGGCGCAGCTCGTCGGACCGGACGGGGCCCGGCTGGCGAACTACCGCAAGACCCATCTCTTCGGCTGCTTCGAGCAGGAGGCCTTCACGCCCGGCGACACCCCCGTCGTCCAGGCGGACCTCGGCGGCCTCCGCATCGGCATCATGATCTGCTACGACGTGGAGTTCCCGGAGAACGTCCGGGCCCACGCGCTGGCCGGCACCGACCTCCTCCTGGTGCCGACCGCGCAGATGCACCCGTTCCAGTTCGTGGCCGAACAGCTCGTCCCCGTACGGGCCTTCGAGAACCAGATGTACATCGCGTACGTCAACCGCACCGGCCCGGAGGGCGAGTTCGAGTTCGTCGGACTCAGCTGCCTGGCCGCCCCCGACGGGGCCACCCGCACCCGGGCCGGCCGCGGCGAGGAGACGGTGATCGGCGAGGTCGATCCCGAGCTGCTGCGGGCCTCGCGCGAGAACAACCCGTACCTGCGCGACCGCCGCCCCGGGCTCTACACCTCCCTCGTCTGAGCCAGGCCCCCCGCGCCCCCCGAGCCCCTCCCCCAGCCCCACCCTGCAAGGAGTCGTACCCCATGACGTCCACGGTGCCCACGACCGCCGTTCCGCACAGCGACGGCCAGCCGCCGATCACCATGTTCGGCCCGGACTTCCCGTACGCCTACGACGACTTCCTCGCGCACCCCGCGGGTCTGGGCCAGATACCGGCGACCGAGCACGGCACCGAGGTCGCCGTCATCGGCGGCGGCCTGTCCGGCATCATCTCCGCCTACGAGCTGATGAAGATGGGCCTCAAGCCCGTCGTCTACGAGGCCGACCAGATCGGCGGCCGCCTGCGCACCGTCGGCTTCGAGGGTCCCGGCACCGAGGGCCTCACCGCCGAGATGGGCGCCATGCGCTTCCCGCCCTCCTCCACGGCCCTGCAGCACTACATCGACCTCGTGGGCCTGCAGACCCAGCCCTTCCCGAACCCGCTCGCCGAGGCCACCCCCTCCACGGTCGTCGACCTCAAGGGCGAGACCCACTACGCCGAGACCATCGCCGACCTGCCGCAGATCTACCGCGACGTCGCCGAGGCGTGGAACGCGTGCCTGGACGAGGGCGCCGACTTCTCCGACATGAACACCGCGATGCGCGAGCGGGACGTCCCGCGCATCCGCGAGATCTGGGCCAAGCTCGTCGAGAAGCTCGACAACCAGACCTTCTACGGCTTCCTGTGCGAGTCGGAGGCCTTCAAGTCCTTCCGCAAGCGCGAGATCTTCGGCCAGGTCGGCTTCGGCACCGGCGGCTGGGACACCGACTTCCCGAACTCCATCCTGGAGATCCTGCGCGTCGTCTACACCGAGGCCGACGACCACCACCGCGGCATCGTCGGCGGCTCGCAGCAGCTGCCGCTGCGCCTGTGGGAGCGCGAGCCGGAGAAGATCGTCCACTGGGCCCAGGGCACGTCGCTGTCCTCCCTGCACGACGGCGCCCCGCGCCCGGCGGTCACCCGCCTGCACCGCACCGCCGGCAACCGCATCACGGTGACCGACGCCGACGGCGACATCCGCACCTACCGCGCCGCGATCTTCACGGCGCAGTCGTGGATGCTCCTGTCGAAGATCGAGTGCGATGACACGCTCTTCCCGATCGACCACTGGACGGCGATCGAGCGCACCCACTACATGGAGTCCTCGAAGCTCTTCATCCCGGTGGACCGCCCGTTCTGGCTGGACAAGGACGAGGAGACCGGCCGCGACGTCATGTCGATGACGCTGACGGACCGGATGACCCGCGGCACCTACCTCCTGGACAACGGCCCCGACCAGCCGGCCGTGATCTGCCTGTCCTACACCTGGTGCGACGACAGCCTGAAGTGGCTGCCGCTGTCCGCGAGCGAGCGGATGGAGGTCATGCTGAAGTCCCTCGGGGAGATCTACCCGAAGGTCGACATCCGCCGCCACATCATCGGCAACCCGGTGACGGTGTCCTGGGAGAACGAGCCGTACTTCATGGGCGCGTTCAAGGCCAACCTGCCGGGCCACTACCGCTACCAGCGGCGCCTGTTCACGCACTTCATGCAGGACCGCCTGCCGGAGGACAAGCGCGGCATCTTCCTCGCCGGCGACGACATCTCCTGGACGGCCGGCTGGGCCGAGGGCGCCGTGCAGACGGCGCTGAACGCGGTCTGGGGCGTCATGCACCACCTGGGCGGCGCCACCGACGCCACCAACCCGGGTCCGGGCGACGTCTACGACGAGATCGCCCCGGTCGAGCTCCCGGAGGACTGACCCGCCGGGTCCCCGACTGACGGGCCGCCGCCGCGCACGGACGCGGCGGCGGCCCGTTCCGCCATCCCCGCCTGGGGGCCGCCTCCGGAAGCCCAGCCGGCGGGGCTGGATCGACCCCGCGTCTCAAGCGCCGGAGGGGGTCCGGTCAGGCCGTGGGCGTCAGGAGGCAGCGGCCCACCAGGCCCACTCCCGCGTCGAGGGACTCGGCGAACTCCTCCGCCAGGTCGGGCGAGCGGCGCAGCCCCCACAGCAGGCGGGCCGCCGACCACGCAGCCCCCCGCGCCCGCTCCAGGCTCCACGACCCCAGCAGGTGCGTCAGCGGATCGGCGACCTCCAGCAGGTCGGGGCCCGGCATCAGGTCCTCCCGGATGCGCTCCTCCAGGCAGACCAGGGTGTCGCCGACCCGGTCGAAGTCCGCCTCCAGGGCCCCCGGCTCGCACTCCAGCGCCCGGCACGTGGAGACCACCGCCAGCGCCAGGTCGTGGCCGATGTGCGCGTTGATCCCGGCCAGCGCGTACTGCAGCGGCCGCACCCCGGGGTGCCGCCGGTACTGCAGCAGCGGCCGCCAGCACGCCGGCGCCCGCTCCGCCTCCACCGCCGCGAGGTACCGCTCGGCGAACCGCACGCTCAGCGCCTCCGCCCGCCGCGGCGCGGGGAAGCCGCCGCTGCGGATGCCCTCGTACAGGGTCTCCGTCACCGTCAGGTACACCCGGTTGAAGACGGCGACCCCGTCCCGCGCCGGGAGCCGCTCGTCCAGGGCGCGCATGCGCGCGAGCACCGCTTCCATGCCCGGCAGCCTCCCAGGCGGCGGTGCGGATGCGGGGAACTTGGCCGCGCGCTTCGCCGGTTCGGGCGAACCGGGCTCACGAACGCGTGTCGGTCCCGCACGCGCCGCCCGCCGGGCCCTGCGCCGTGTCCTCGGCCCCGCCGTCCTCCGTGTCGTACGCGGAGGTGCCCGCGTCCAGCAGCGGCTCCTGCTCCTTCAGGTGGGCGGGGGCGAAGAACCGCAGCGCGTGGTAGCCCGTGATGACCACGAGCGTGCCGAGGGCGATCCCGCCGAGCTCGAAGCTGTCGGTCAGCTGCAGCTTCACGCCGCCGACGCCGATGATGATGCCCGCCGCGGCCGGCACCAGGTTCAGCGGATTGCGCAGGTCCACCCGCCCATTGAGCCAGATCTGCGCGCCGAGCAGGCCGATCATGCCGTAGAGGATGACGGTGATGCCGCCGAGCACCCCGCCGGGGATCGCGGCGACGACCGCGCCGAACTTCGGGCACAGGCCGAAGAGGAGCGCGAAGCCGGCCGCCGCCCAGTACGCCGCCGTCGAGTAGACCCGGGTGGCCGCCATGACGCCGATGTTCTCGGAGTACGTGGTGTTGGGCGGCCCGCCGACCGCCGTGGACAGCATGGAGGCGGCGCCGTCCGCGGCGATGGCCGTGCCGAGGGTGTCGTCGAGCGGGTCGCCGGTCATCTCGCCGACGGCCTTGATGTGCCCGGCGTTCTCGGCGATCAGCGCGATCACCACCGGCAGCGCGATCAGGATCGCCGACCACTCGAACTGCGGGGCGTGGAAGGACGGCAGGCCGATCCAGTCCGCCTTGGCGACCCCGGAGAGGTCGAGGCGCCAGTGGTCGACGGCCTCCGGCCCGCCCACCGTCGAGTGGATCTTGCCGAAGAGCAGGTCGAAGAGGGCGGAGACCCCGTACCCGAAGATCAGGCCCAGGAAGATCGCGATGCGCGACCAGAACCCGCGCAGGCACACCACGGCCAGCCCGGTGAACAGCATCGTCAGCAGCGCCGTCCACTGGTCCTGCGGCCAGTACGTCGAGGCCGTCACCGGCGCCAGGTTGAAGCCGATCAGCATCACCACCGCGCCCGTCACCACCGGCGGCATCGCCGCGTGGATGATCCGCGCCCCGAACCGCTGCACGGCCAGCCCGGCCGCGAACAGGGCCGCCCCGACCGTGAACACGGCGCCGGTGACCACCGCGCTGTCCCCGCCCGAGGCGCGGATCGCCGCCGCCACGCCCACGAACGACAGCGAGCAGCCCAGGTACGAGGGCACCCGGCCGCGGGTGGCCAGCAGGAAGACGATCGTGGCGATGCCGGACATCATGATGGCGAGGTTGGGGTCCAGGCCCATCAGGACCGGCGCGACGAAGCTCGCGCCGAACATCGCCACGACGTGCTGGGCGCCGAGCCCTGCCGTGCGCGGCCACGACAGCCGCTCGTCCGGCCGCACCACCGCGCCGGGGGCGGGGGTCCGCCCGTCTCCGTGCAGGGTCCAGCGCACGCCGAAGCCCATGTTCTTCCACCACTTCCGTCGAGCCGATTGATCGAGCATGCTGGCCGCAGCCGCACCGCCGGGGCCCGCGGGCCGGGGCGGGCGCAGGGCCAGCGTTATATTACGGCCGGGTACCGGTGGTTTCGTCCCGATTGTCGGCAGCCTGCCCGACCGCCGGCAGCGGCCGCTGCCGCAGCACCGCCGCGCCCGCGGTCAGCCCGAGCGCCAGCAGCGTGACCAGGGCGAAGGAGCCGACCAGCGAGGTCGCGTCGGCCACCGCGCCGATGGCCGAGGGGGCGATCAGCCCCGAGGTGTACGTGATCGTCGCGACCCCGGCGATCGCCTGCGCGGGCGCGGGCCCGCTGCGCGCCGCCGCCGCGAACGCCAGCGGCACCACCACCGCGACCCCGAGCCCGATCAGCCCGAAGCCCGCGACGGCCGCCGCGGGGTGCCGGGCCGTCGCCACGAGCAGCCCGCCGGCCGTGGCGACCGCACCGCCCGCCCGCACCGCGTGCACCGGCCCGAACCGGTCCACCACCCGGTCCCCGGCCAGGCGGGCGAGGGCCATGGTCAGGGCGAAGGCGGTGGTGCAGGCGGCGGCGAGGTCGGCGTCCGTGCCGAGCACGTCCCGCAGGTAGACCGCGGACCAGTCCAGGCTCGCGCCCTCCGCGAAGACCGCGCAGAACCCGACCGCGCCGATCAGCACGGCGGAGCGCGGCGGCACGGCGAAGTGCGGCGGCGCCTCGGCCTGCGGCGGGCTGCGCAGGTCCAGTACCCCGCGTACGGCTGCCAGCCCGGCGGCGGTCAGGACGAGCGCGGCCATGACGTGGTGGAGCCGGGCGTCGGCCCCGGCGTGCGCCGCGGCGGTCCCGGCCGCCGAGCCGAGCAGCGCGCCCGCGCTCCACATGCCGTGCAGCGAGGACATGATCGAACGGCCGAGCCGGTTCTCGGTCTCGACGCCGAGGGCGTTCATGGCCACGTCGGACAGGCCGGAGGCGGCCCCGTAGACGAAGAGGGCGCCGCACAGCGCAGGCAGGTCCGGGGCGAAGCCCGGCAGCACGAGGGAGAGCGTCCACAGCGCCAGCAGGACGCGCAGCGCGGCGCGGGCCCCGAGCCGGTGGTTGATCCGCCCGGCGAGCGGCATGGCGGCCGCCGCCCCCAGGGCGGGGAAGGCCAACGCCAGCCCGAGGCTTCCCGCGCCGAGGCCGGCATGGTCCTGGATCCATGGGATCCGGGTGGCGAAGGAGCCGGTGACGGCCCCGTGCACACAGAAAACGGCGGCCATGGCGACGCGGGCGCGGCGCAGCCGCCCGGCGCCGGGCGCGGCGGTGGATCCGTCTTCCCCGGGCGGCCTCATCCCACCACGCTAGCCGCACCACGCCCGCTCCGGACCACCCCGGCCCGCAGTCCGCGGCCCCGACCGGCCTCGCGACCGCTGCTTTCGGTGCCGGGGCCGGGAGGTTCGGCCTCGCCGGCTTTCGAGGCGCGGGGTGTGCGGGTGCGGCGCCCCCGGAACGGCGCCGCACCGGCAGGTGCCCGGCCGGGCGTCAGGGGCGGTGGGCCGCGAAGGCGGTGCGGCCGACAGCGTGGGCCGGGGCCAGGTGGCCGCCGCGGCGGAAGGCCGCGTAGGCCTTGCCCGCCAGCGGGATCTCCACCACCCGGCGCCGCCGCCCCGTGGCGGCCAGGCGCATCCGGGCCAGGTCCGCCAGCCCGCGGATCTCCGGCCCGCCCATGTCGGCGACCCGCCCCGCCGCCTCCGGCACGGCCAGCCCGGCCAGCCGGTCCGCGACCTCCGCCACGTCGATCGGCTGCACCCGCACCCCCTTCGGCACCGGAACCGGCAGCGGCGCCGGCACCTTCGCCGCCGCGTCCACCACCCCCGCCACCAGGTCGTGGAACTGCGTGGTCCGCAGGATGGTCACCCCGAGCCCCGACTCCAGCAGCATCCGCTCGACCTTGTGCTTGACCGTGTAGTAGCCGAGCGGCACCACGTCCACTCCGACGATCGAGATGTAGACGATGTTCGTGACGGTCCCGGCCCGCCGGGCCGCCTCGATCAGGTGGCCGGCGGCCACGTCGTCCCCGCCGCGCGGCGTGCTCGCGCAGTGCACGACCACCTGCGCCCCGGCCACCGCCGCATCCAGTCCGCTGCCGTCGCGCAGGTCGACCGGGTGGTCCGGGGAGCGCCGGCTCAGCACCCGTACGTCCTGGCCGGCCGCCCGCAGCCGGTCGACGACGAGACTGCCCAGGTTCCCGGTGCCTCCGGTGACGAGGATGGTGCTCATGGTCATGGTGTCCGTTCCCTTGCTCGGCGGTGTGTCACCGGCTGGGATTGGACAGCCCTGCGGAACGTGACAGCTGCCGCCGGAGGAATTCCAGCTTCTGCGGATTGACCACGGTCCGCAGCCCGAGGACCAGGCCGTCCTCCCCGACCTCCACCACCAGCACGGAGGCCGCGTCGCCCACCACGAGGCCCGGCTCACCGTTGACCAGGGCGAAGCCGAACGGCAGCCCGGCCGCGTACTTGTGCAGCGCGCCCACCAGGAACCGGGCCACCTTCGCGCGGCCGAGGACGGGCCGCCGGGCCGTGTTGACCACCCCGCCGCCGTCCGCCACGTACCGCACCTCGTCGGCGAGCATGCCCTCCAGCCTGCCGAGGTCCCCGTCCCGGGCCGCCGCCAGGAAGGTCTCCAGGAGCTCCTGCCACCGCCCGGGGTCCGCCGTGAACCGCCTGCCCGCCGTCCCGGCGCGCCCCTCGGCCACCCGCCCCGCCGCCCGCCGGTACAGCTGCCGGCAGTTGGCCTCGGACAGGTCCAGCAGCCCGGCGATCTCCCGGTGCCCGTGGGCGAAGGCCTCGCGCAGCACGTACACCGCCCGCTCCACGGGCGTGAGCCGTTCCAGCAGCACCAGCAGGGCCATCGAGACGCCGTCGCGCTGCTCCGCGGACTCCAGCGGCCCGAGGAGCCCGTCTGCGGTGAGGACCGGCTCCGGCAGCCACGCACCGACGTACTGCTCGCGCCGGGCCCGGGCCGAGGTCAGCCGGTTCAGGCAGAGATGGGTGACGGCCTTGGCGAGCCACGCGCCGGGGTGCGCGACGTCGCCGCGGTCGTCGGCGCTCCAGCGCAGCCAGGCGTCCTGGACGGCGTCCTCGGCCTCGGCGGCGGAGCCGAGCATGCGGTAGGCGATGCCGAACATCCGGGGGCGGTGCTCCTCGAACTCCGCGGCGCCGGCGGGGGAACCAGTGATCACCGCAGCAGCGTACGCGCGGGGACCCGGTGGCCGCCGGGCCGCCGGGTCCCCGCACGGTCCGCGGGGTCAGCAGGCGCCCAGGTCCTTCCAGACGCCCCAGTCGCCGGTGGTTCCCGGTTCCTCGTTCTGGGTCCACCACTGGGCCTTCCAGTTGCGGCCCTTGTGCGAGACGACGGTCCCGCCGGTGTAGACCGTCCCCGCGACGTACGCCGGGTTGGTGCACGCACCCCCCGGGGGCGTGGTCGGCGGGGTCGTCGGGGGAGTGGTGGGCGGGGTCGTCGGCGGGGTCGTCGGCGGCTGGGTGCCGCCCGGCTCCACCACGGCGGTGCCGCGCGCCAGGTCGCCGGCGAGGGCGTACGTCGTGCCCCCGACGGTCACGGTCCAGTTGGAGGGGGTGGACACCGGGAGGTAGTAGTTGAAGGCCAGGTCGACGGAGGCGCCCGGGGCGAGCGACTGCCAGGCCGGCAGCTTCAGCGACACCCGCTGGAAGTCGCCCTTGAGCCCGCCGACGTTGGGTCCGGTGTGCCCGCTGCTGATCACCTTCGTGCCGAAGCCGGACTGGTCCGAGGCGTTGTCCGGGGCCGAGGTGCCGTAGTCGAACCGGAACTCGGTGCCGCCGGGGAGGGTGGCCTTGGTGTTGTTGGTGATCCGGAGCTTCGGGGTGATCGGGTAGTTGGAGTCGCCGAGCTTGAAGTCGGTGAACTCCGCCCTGACGTCCACGGCCTGCGCCGGCAGCGCGCCGCCCGCCTTCTTCGCCCCGTACGGCGCGGCCGCCTTGAACTTGTCGTACATCAGCGAGGTGAGGGTGTCACCGGGCTCGTACTGGCCCTTGGCCGCGTTGAAGGAGTAGTCGCCCGCGAGCTCCCACACCATGGTCCCGCCGATGCCGCGGTCGACGACGTAGTCCGCCTTGGCGCCGACCGACTGCTCGTCCTCGGTGGACAGGAAGACCTTCTTCTGCGCGTTCCACAGCCACGGCGCCACCAGGGTGGAGTCGTACTTGCGGGCGTAGGTGCCGGTCAGCGTGGTGTTCGCCGGGAAGCCGTACCGGGTGACGTAGTCGCCGACGACGCCCTTCTCCAGGTTCTTCGCGTGCCACATCGGGTTGGAGCCGGCCGGGGACTCCTGGCCGCTGGTGTCCTTGTCGTGCCACAGGTTGTCGATGCCGACCGCGCCGTCGCCGCACTTGGTCAGGCCCGAGCCGGCCGGGCAGGCGGTGGCGGCGGCCTTGCCCCACAGGCCGTCGGTGCCGCCCTGGACGTTCTTGAAGCCGCGGGTGTAGTAGGGCAGGCCGATGTTGATCCGGCCGGCCGGCATGGAGCCGCGGAAGTAGTGGTAGGCCCAGTCGGCGTTGAGGTAGCCGATGCCGCCGTACTGCTGGCTGCCGTAGACCCCGGCCGCGGCCAGTTCGGCGTCCTTGCCGTCGTCGAAGAGGGAGGCGTTGGGGCCGACGTACTCGTTCCACGCGCCGTGCAGGTCGTAGGACATGATGTTGACGTAGTCCAGGTACTGCTGCATCTGGAAGGTCTCCATGCCGCGCAGCAGGTAGCCGGAGGACGGGGCGGCCACGGTCAGCAGGTAGTGCCTGCCGTCGGCGGCGCCCGCGCGGTCCAGCTTCTCGCGCAGGGTCTTCATCAGGGCGGCGTAGCCCTTGACGAGACCGGCGCGGCGGGCGTTGGCGAGCTGCCAGTCCAGCGGGTTGCCGGCGTCCTTCATGGTCGTCGGGTACTCGTAGTCGATGTCGACGCCGTTGAACCCGTACTTCTTGACGAAGGCGACCGTGGAGTCGGCGAAGGTGTCGATGCCCGCCTGGTTGACGGAGCCGTCGGCGTGGGTGGCCATCGCGTAGAAGCCGCCGGAGTTCACGCGGGCGCCGCTGTCGTCGAAGTAGCCGCCGGTCTCGGCCCAGCCGCCGACGGAGACGAGGGTCTTGACGTTCGGGTACTGCTTCTTGAACTTGTTCAACAGATTGAAGTGGCCCTTGTAGGGGAGGGCGGGGTCCATCTCGGCTCCCGCGACGCCCGGCCAGGTCATGCCGGTGGCGGCGTTCTCGGGGCCGTCCGCGCCGACGGAGATCCTGTTGTCGGAGCCGACGTGGGCGAAGGCGTAGTTCAGATGGGTGACCTTGGACCACGGGATGTTGTTGGCGAGGTAGGCGGGGGTGCCGTCCTTGCCGGTCCGCCAGCCGGTGAAGTACCCGATGACGCGCCGCTGGTGGTCGGCGCCCATCTTCTCGCGGCCCTCGGAGTCGTAGACCGAGCAGTAGGGGACGTCGACGCCGGCCGTCCTGTAGAGCCCGTCCGGCCGACAGCTCTCGTTGTCGGCCGCGTGGGAGATGCCCGCCGAGAGTCCGCCGGCCAGCAGCGCGGCGATCGCCGCGCCGGAGGCCAGGAGGAGTGCTCTCGTACGCGTGGGGGACAGCATGGTGCCTCCTGGGGAGGGGAGGGATGTGCAGGACACAACAGGCAGGAACGTGGTGCGTGTTGGCCCGTGACGTGCGCACATCTGACGGGCTGTCTCCCGGGGAGGTGAAGGGAACGTTAAGAGGACTAGACCAAGCCGTCAATAGGTCTGGACCAATGCCCGGCGTACTTGACGGACTTCCGCGAAAGCGCCCCCCTGTGACTCAGGCCACAGTACTCCGCCTGCATGGCCCCCGATCACCCGTGGCAAACTGGCAGGAGTACCAGTAAGCAGCGCACTCCGGGGTCGGTGTAATTCCGAACCGGCGGTATAGTCCGCGACCCGTCCGCAGCCAGCGGCCGGTTGACCAGGTGAAATTCCTGGACCGACGGTGAAAGTCCGGATGGGAGGCAGTGCGCGGCGGGCAGTCACACCGGTACGCCGCCGTCGGCGGTCGCCGTGCACCTCCGCACCCGTGCGGACGGGCATCGAGCGGACCGTTCCTCCGGCCTCGGCGTTCCCCCGTGCCTGTACCGCTCACTCTGTCGTATTCCGACAGGCCCCGGAGTCCGTGCCCGACGAGGCAGGAGGACCCGGTGGCATCCCACGACGCCGCACCCCAGGCACCGCACGACGCGGACGCCCGTGCCATGCGCCGCGCCATCGCGCTCGCCTCCCGCGGACTCGGCTCCACCAGCCCCAACCCCGTCGTCGGCTGCGTCATCACCGACTCCGACGGCACCGTCGTCGGCGAGGGCTGGCACCAGCGCGCCGGCGGCCCCCACGCCGAGGTCCACGCCCTGCGCGCGGCCGGCGACGCCGCCCGCGGAGCCACCGCCTACGTCACCCTCGAACCCTGCAACCACACCGGCCGCACCGGCCCCTGCTCCCAGGCCCTGATCGAGGCCGGCATCACCCGCGTGGTCTACGCCGTCCCCGACCCGAACCCGCAGGCCAGCGGCGGCGCCGACACCCTGCGCGCCGCCGGGGTCACCGCCGAGTCCGGGCTCCTGCAGGCCGAGGCCGAGGCCGGCAACGCCGCCTGGCTCACCTCCGTGCGCCTCGGCCGCCCCCACGTCACCTGGAAGTACGCCGCCACCCTGGACGGCCGCAGCGCCGCCGCCGACGGCAGCAGCCGCTGGATCACCTGCCCCGAGTCCCGCGCCGACGTCCACCGGCTGCGCGCCGAGGCCGACGCCGTCCTCGTCGGGACCGGCACCCTGCGCACCGACGACCCCCACCTCGCCGTCCGCGGGATCGACGGCGCCACCCAGCCCCTGCGCGTCGCCGTCGACACCCGCGCCGGCCTCCTGCCGACCGCCCGCATCCTCGACGACGCCGCGCCCACCCTGCTCGTCACCGGCGAGGACGCCGACACCCGGCACCTGCCCGGCCGCGACGTGCTCCGCCTGCCCCTGCACGACGGCCGCATCGCCGTCCACGACCTGCTCACCGCCCTGTACGCCCGCGGCGTGCGCTCCGTCCTCCTCGAAGGCGGCCCCACCCTGGCCGGAGCCTTCCTCGAAGCCGGCGCCGTCGACCGCGTCATCGGCTACCTCGCCCCGGCCCTCCTCGGCGCCGGCCCCGCCGCCCTCGCCGGCGCCGGGATCACGAACATCGCCCACGCGGTCCGCCTCGAGATCACCGAGGCCGGCCGCACCGGCACCGACCTGCGCATCACCGCCGTCCCCACCACCGCCCCCAAGGAGCACTGAGTGTTCACCGGAATCGTCGAAGAACTGGGCGAGGTCACCGCCATCGAGCAGCTCTCGGAGGCCTCCCGCTTCCGCCTGCGCGGCCCCGTCGTCACCGACGGCGCGAAGCACGGCGACTCCATCGCCGTCAACGGCGTCTGCCTGACCGTCGTCGAGACCGCCGACGGCGAGTTCACCGCCGACGTCATGCAGGAGACCCTCAAGCGCTCCAGCCTCGGCGCCCTGCACACCGGCTCCCGCGTCAACCTGGAGCGCCCCATGGCCCTCGGCGGACGGCTCGGCGGCCACCTCGTCCAGGGCCACGTGGACGGCACCGGCGAGATCCTCTCCCGCACCCCCTCCGAGCACTGGGAGCTCGTCAAGATCTCCCTGCCGGAGAACCTCGCACGGTACGTCGTGGAAAAGGGCTCCATCACCGTCGACGGCGTCAGCCTCACCGTGGTCGAGGCCGCCGCCGACTACTTCACCATCAGCCTCATCCCCACCACGCTCGCGCTGACCACGCTCGGCATCAAGCAGCCCGGCGACCCGGTCAACCTCGAGGTCGACGTCCTCGCCAAGTACGTCGAACGCCTGCTCGCCGCCGGCGTGGACCCCCTGGCCGCGACCGCCGACGAGGGCAAGGAGACGCACCGGTGAACGCCCTGACCTGGCTCAACGCGGAGGCCTTCACCGTCTTCGGGCAGAAGGTCATCTGGTCCGACATGATCGGCAACCTGATGGGCCTGGCCGCCCTCGCCCTCGGCTGGCGCCGCTCCCTGTGGACCTGGCCCGCCCAGCTGCTGTCCGGCCTGATCCTCATCGCCGCGTACGCCTCCGCCCACCTCGCCGGCGGCGTCGGCAAGCAGCTCCTCGTCATCGGCGTCGCCGCCTGGGGCTGGCGCGCCTGGCAGCTCGGCAGGAGGCAGGCCCAGGACGGCTCCATCGCGGTGCGCACCGCCACCTGGACCGAGCGCGCACTGCTGCTCGCCGGCGCGGCCCTCGGCACCCTCGCCGTCGGCGGACTGTTCACCCTCTACCCGAACCTGTCCTGGAACCCGTGGGCCGACGCCTACATCTTCGTCGGCACCATCGTCGCCATGACCGCCCAGGCCCGCGGCCTGGTCGAGTTCTGGCTCGCCTGGCTCCTGGTCGACCTGGTCGGCGTCC
This sequence comes from Streptomyces sp. NPDC046866, assembly GCF_040704625.1. Lineage (NCBI taxonomy): Bacteria > Bacillati > Actinomycetota > Actinomycetes > Kitasatosporales > Streptomycetaceae > Streptomyces > Streptomyces sp. NPDC046866. The sequence goes on along the minus strand of NZ_JBEYXN010000022.1, from coordinate 6,670 downwards.
CCCTCGCCTTCACCGGCGGGCTGGCCTTCTCCGGCCTGGTCTACGTCGTCTACTTCGCGCTCGTCGTATGGGGCGCCCACGACTGGTACCAGCGCTCGCGCACCACCTCCGCCCCGGCCCTGGAAGGAGCAACGGCATGACCCCCCTCAAGCCCGTCCCCGACTTCGACGCCCTCCTCGAGGAATCCTTCCGGCTCGACCCCGTCGAGCAGGCCATCCGCGACATCGCGGCCGGGCGGCCGGTCGTCGTCGTCGACGACGAGGACCGCGAGAACGAGGGCGACCTCGTCGTCGCCGCCGAGAAGATCACCCCCGAGATCGTCGCGTTCATGATGAGCGAGTGCCGCGGCCTGATCTGCGCCCCCATGGAGGGCCCCGAGCTGGACCGGCTCGAGCTGCCCCAGATGGTCCAGCACAACACCGAGTCGATGAAGACCGCCTTCACCGTCTCCGTCGACGCGAGCGCCGCCCACGGCGTGACCACCGGCATCTCCGCCGCCGACCGCGCCACGACCCTGCGCATGCTCGCCGACGGCGTCTCCGAGCCCACGGACTTCGTCCGCCCCGGCCACATCTTCCCGCTGCGCGCCAAGTCCGGCGGCGTCCTGGTCCGCAACGGCCACACCGAGGCCGCCGTCGACCTCGCCCGCCTCGCGGGCCTGCGCCCCGTCGGCGCGATCGTGGAGATCGCCGGCGAGGACGGCGTCATGCTGCGCCTGCCCGAGCTGATCCCCTTCGCCCGCAAGCACGGCCTGACGATCATCTCCATCGAGGACCTGATCGCCTACCGCCGCTCCGCCGAGCCCACGGTCCGCCGCGAGGCCGAGGTCAACCTGCCGACCTCCTTCGGCGAGTTCACCGCGTACGGCTACCGCTCCACCGTCGACGGCGTCGAGCACGTCGCCCTCGTCCACGGCGAGATCGGCGACGGCTCCGACATTCTGGTCCGGGTCCACTCCGAGTGCCTGACCGGCGACATCTTCCACTCCCTGCGCTGCGACTGCGGCCCCCAGCTGCACGCCTCCATGGCCCGCATCACCGAAGAGGGCCGCGGCGTGGTCGTCTACCTGCGCGGCCACGAGGGACGCGGCATCGGACTGGTCTCCAAGCTGCGCGCGTACGAGCTCCAGGAGCGCGGCCGCGACACCCTCGACGCCAACCTGGAGCTCGGCCTGCCCGCCGACGCCCGGGACTACGGCGCCGGCGCGCAGATCCTCGCCGACCTCGGCGTCCGCAGCGTCCGCCTGCTGACCAACAACCCCGACAAGTCCGCGGCCCTGGTCCGCCACGGCATCGCCGTGGGCGCCCGGGAGCCCATGCCGGTCGAGGCCGGCGAGCACAATCTGCGGTACCTGCGCACCAAGCGGGACCGGATGGGCCACGACCTGCCCTGGCTGGGCGAGCCCGTCCCCGTTTCGACCTGCGGCAACCAGTAGCGGCGGCCCGGCCCGCACGGCACCCCGGCAGCACCACCCGCACCACCGGGCACCAACCACCACGCACCACCACCCAGAAGACCGGCACCACGAACCACCGAGGAGTACAGCAGTGAGCGGCAAGGGCGCACCCGAACTGAGCGTGAGGAACTGCGGAGACCTGCGGGTCGCCGTCATCGCGGCACAGTGGCACGAGAAGATCATGGACGGCCTCGTCGACGGCGCCCTGCGCGCCCTGCACGAGCTGGGCATCGACGAGCCCACCCTGCTGCGCGTCCCCGGCAGCTTCGAGCTCCCGGTGGTGGCAAAGGTACTCGCCGGTCGCGGTTACGATGCCGTAGTCGCCCTCGGAGTGGTCATCCGCGGCGGCACCCCGCACTTCGACTACGTCTGCCAGGGCGTCACCCAGGGCCTGGTACAGGTGTCGATCGACACCGGAGTCCCCATCGGCTTCGGTGTCCTGACCTGCGACAACGAGGAACAGGCGCTCGACCGCGCCGGCCTCGAGGGCTCGAACGAGGACAAGGGGCACGAAGCGGTCATCGCCGCCGTCTCCACCGCAGCCACCCTGCGGTCCGTCAGCGAACCCTGGCGCTGATCGGCAGCGGAGAACCCCTTATTCTGAGGACCATCATGGCGAACGAACCCACCAAGAGCTTCGAAGAGCTCTTCGCAGAGCTCCAGCTCAAGGCCGCTGAAGGCGACCCCGCCACCTCCCGTACCGCCGAGCTGGTCGCCAAGGGCGTCCATGCCATCGGCAAGAAGGTCGTCGAGGAGGCCGCCGAGGTCTGGATGGCCGCCGAGTACGAGGGCAAGGAAGCCGCCGCCGAGGAGATCTCCCAGCTGCTGTACCACGTCCAGGTGATGATGGTGGCCCGCGGCATCTCCCTCGACGAGGTCTACAAGCACCTCTAGGCCCGCAGGCCACCACCAGGCCCGCCGGCCGACCGCCCGCCGGTCCGCAGAAACACCGGGGTCCTCCGCGGCCCCGCCGCCCGTCCGCGCACGAACCACCACCGACCCCACCGCGTCCCGCAGTGAAGGAAGAAGACTCATGCTCCGCATCGCCGTCCCCAACAAGGGCTCACTCTCCGGAGCGGCGTCGGCGATGCTCCATGAGGCCGGCTACCGCCAGCGCAAGGAATCCAAGGAACTCGTGGTCGTCGACCTCGAGAACGAGGTGGAGTTCTTCTACCTCCGCCCCAAGGACATCGCGATCTACGTGGCCTCGGGCCGGCTCGACATCGGCATCACCGGCCGCGACCTGCTGCTCGACTCGGGTGCCAACGCCGAGGAGATCCTGCCGCTCGCATTCGGCCGGTCCACCTTCCGCTACGCGACCCGCCCCGGCACCGCCAAGGGCCCCGAGGACTTCCACGGGATGACGATCGCGACCTCGTACGAGGGAATCGTCGCCAAGCACCTCGCCGACCACGGCATCGACGCCTCCGTCGTCCACCTCGACGGCGCGGTCGAGACCGCCATCCAGCTCGGCGTCGCCGAGGTCATCGCCGACGTCGTCGAGACCGGCACCAGCCTGCGCAACGCCGGGCTGGAGGTCATCGGCGAGCCGATCATGACCTCCGAGGCCGTCGTCATCCGCCGCAGCGGCGCCGAGACCGACAACCCGCAGGTCCAGCAGTTCCTGCGGCGCCTCCAGGGCGTCCTGGTCGCCCGCAGCTACGTGATGATGGACTACGACTGCCGCGCCGAGCACCTGGAGCGCGCGGTCGCCCTCACCCCGGGCCTGGAGTCCCCGACGGTCTCCCCGCTGCACAACGAGGGCTGGGTCGCCGTCCGCGCGATGGTCCCCGCCAAGGAGGCCCAGCGGATCATGGACGACCTGTACGAGCTCGGCGCGCGTGCGATCCTCACCACCTCGATCCACGCCTGCCGCCTGTGACCCACCGCCCGCGGGCCGTACCCCGGCCCGCGGGCGCGCCCCAGTGACCCGTACGCGGGCAACCGACCCGTACGCCACCTGAAGAAGGCAACACCAGCATCATGGCCGAGTCCGCCGAACAGCCCGCCCCGCCCGCCCTGCCGGTCACCTTCCGGCCGACCCGCACGCGGGTGGTCCTGCTGAGCGTCGGGCTCGCCATGTTCGTGACGATCACCGCGATCGCCTTCCTGCTGGAGAACCTCAGCCCGGGCGAGCGGGTCAGCTTCGTCTTCACCGCCGCCCTCATGACCTCCGTCCTCGTCCTGCTCAGCCGCCCCAAGGTGGTCGCGGACGAGGACGGCGTCACCGTCGTCAACCTGACCACCACCCGCCGCCTGGAGTGGGCGCAGATCCTGCGCGTCAACCTCCGCCCGGGCGACCCGTGGGTGTTCCTGGACCTCAACGACGGCACCAGCCTGCCCGCCCTCGGCATCCAGCCGGGTGTCGCCAAGCAGCAGGCCATCGGCGACGCGCGCGCCCTGCGCGCACTCGCCGAGACCCGGGGAACCGGGCAGCACGACCACTGAGCGGGGCGCCGGGCCGCCCGCCCGGCCCAAGCCGACCGCTGCGTCCCATTGCGGCGACGATCTCAGTGACTACCCTGGTGGCGGGGCGCAGCCGTGCGCCCCCCACCGGCCCCGGGACCCCGAGGCCCGTGGGCACCTGCGACTTGAGGAGTGACTCCCTCCAGCAATGGACGGACCGTCCGGTAGTACCCGCGCCGCCCTCCCCGCGGAGGCGGCGGCATGACCATCCCGCTACTCCTGCTCCTGGCGGCTTTCGCCCTGATCCTCGCCAACGGCTTCTTCGTGGCGGCCGAGTTCGGCCTCGTCACCGTGGAACGGCCCGAGGCCGAACGCGCCGCAGCCGACGGCGACCGCCGTGCCCGCACGGTGGTCGAGGCCCTGCGGGAGCTGTCCTTCCAGCTCTCCGGCACCCAGCTCGGCATCACCATCACCTCCCTCGTGGTCGGCATGCTCGCCGAACCGGCCCTCGCCGCCCTGCTGGCCGGGCCGCTCACGGCCACCGGCCTGCCCGCGGGGGCCGTCTCCGGCGCCGCCGTGTCCATCGGCATGCTGCTCGCCTCCGCCGTCCAGATGGTCGTCGGCGAGCTCGTCCCGAAGAACTGGGCGGTCTCCCGGCCGCTCCAGGTGGCCCGGTTCGTGGCCGGCCCGCAAGCGCTGTTCTCCCGCGCCTTCCGGCCGGTCATCGCCGGCCTGAACGCCGTCGCCAACCGAATGGTCCGGGCGCTCGGCGTGGAACCCGCCGAGGAGATGGCCTCCGCCCGCACCCCCGGCGAACTGGTCTCCCTGGTCCGCCATTCGGCGCAGGCCGGCGCCCTCGAACAGGACACCGCCGACCTCTTCGTACGGACCCTGTCGCTGGGCGAGCTCACCGCCCAGCACGTCATGACGCCCCGGGTGAAGGTCAGCGCCCTCCAGCACACGGCCACCGCCGCCGACGTGCTCAACCTGACCCGCGCCACCGGGCTGTCCCGCTTCCCGGTCTACCGCGAGCGCATCGACGAGGTCGCCGGCGTCGTCCACCTCAAGGACGCCCTCGCCGTGCCCGAAGCCGAACGCGCCCGCACCACGGTCGGCCGCATCTGCGTCGCCCCCCTGCTGGTGCCCGGCTCCCTGCCGGTGCAGCCGCTGCTGGAGCGGCTGCGCAGCGAACAGCCGATGGCCGTGGTCGTCGACGAGTACGGCGGCACCGCCGGCGTGGTCACCCTGGAGGACATCGTGGAAGAGCTCGTGGGCGAGGTCCGCGACGAGCACGACTTCGCCGAGGACGACAGCCCCGAACTGGCCGCCGTCCCCGCCGAGGACGGCCGCCCCTCGTGGGAGGCCGACGGCAGCTGCCGCGTGCACACCCTGCGCCGGATAGGCCTGGAGGTACCCGAAGGCCCGTACGAGACCGTCGCCGGCCTCGTCGCGGACCTGCTCGGCCGGATCCCCGCCCCCGGGGACCGCGCCGAACTGCCCGGCTGGAAGCTGTCCGTCCGCCAGGTCGGCCGCTACCGGGCCGAGCGGGTCCGCCTGGTGCGCACCGCGGCCGGTCCGGCCGTCCCCGCCGAGCTCGAGGCGGCCGGCCGGTGAACGTGCTCCAGCTCCTCTTCGCCCTGCTCCTGGTCCTGGCCAACGGCTTCTTCGTCGGCGCCGAGTTCGCCCTCGTCTCCGTACGCCGCAGCCAGATCGAGCCCCTCGCCGCCGGCTCCAAGCGGGCCCGGCAGGTCCTGCACGGCCTGGAGAACCTGCCGCGGATGATGGCCGCCGCCCAGTTCGGCATCACCCTGTGCTCGCTCACCCTCGGCGCGGTCGCCGAACCCACCGTGGCCCGGCTGCTGGAACCCGTCTTCCACGCCGCCCACGTACCGGCCGGGCTGGTCCACCCGCTCGGCTACGCGGTGGCGCTCGCCGCCGTGGTCTTCCTCCACCTGGTCATCGGGGAGATGGTCCCGAAGAACCTCGCCATGGCCGCGCCCGAGAAGACCGCCCTGTGGTTCAGCCCCGGACTGGTCGCCTTCGCCCGCCTGTGCGGGCCGGTCACGACCTTCCTGGGAGCCTGTGCGGCGCTGGTCCTGCGCCTGTTCAAGGTCGAGCCCAAGGACGAGGTCGAAGCCGTCTACACCAGTGCGCAGCTCGGCCGGCTGGTCGAGGACTCGCGGCAGGCCGGGCTGCTGGAGCCCGGCGAGCAGGAGCGCCTGGAAGACGCCCTCGAACTGGGCAGCCGCCTCGTCACCGACGTGCTGCTGGCCCGGGACCGGCTGGTCACGGTCGCGCCGTCGGCGACGCCGCGGCAGATCGAGCAGCTGACGGTCCGGACCGGGTACTCCCGCTTCCCGGTCCGCTCCGAAGGCGGCGCCTTCATGGGCTACCTGCACGTCAAGGACGTCCTCGACCTGGAGGACCGGGAGCGGGCGGTCCCGCAGCGCGTCTGGCGGCGCATGCCGACGCTGTCCTCCACGCTCCCGTTGGACGACGCGCTGACCGTCATGCGGCACGACGCCACCCACCTGGCCCAGGTGGCCGATCCGGCCGGACGGATCCTGGGCCTGGTGGCCCTGGAGGACGTCCTGCAGATGCTGGTCGGGGAGGCCCGCGACCCGTCCCACCGCATCCCGGCCCGCCGCCCCCCGAGAGAATCAGCCCTGACGGCCTGACCCGGCCGCTGCCGCTGCGCGGAGCTGTTCCCCTCCCCGCCCCTTCCCGGGTCCGGGGCTGACGCCCCCGGCCCCGGTGCGGGGGGGGGGGGCCCCCGGGGGGGAGGGATGGGGACACGCGTGAAATCAC
>NZ_JBEYXN010000021.1:0-159300 GCF_040704625.1 Streptomyces sp. NPDC046866 | reverse complement strand
GGAGCCGTCGGGGGCGACGAGGTCGACCTTCAGGTCACCGATGTAGGTGTGCTTGATGTCGACGCCGACCTTCAGCGTGGCGGGCGCGTTGCCGGTGACCCCGCTGACGGTGATCGGGCTCTCCACCGTGGTGTTGTCGTTGATGGCGAAGTCGCCGAGGTTCTCGAAGTACTTGCCGGTGGGCGGGTTGGCGGTGCCGACCGCCTTCAGGGCGTCGACCTGGCCCTCGCCGAAGAACGAGTTGTTGGCCGTGGTGCCCGTGCAGCGGCTGTCCGAGGGGCAGGCGATGTCGTTGGCCTGGGTGGCCAGCTTGTCGCGGATCTGCGCCGGGGTGATGCCGGGGTTGGCGCTGGCGAGCAGCGCGGCGACGCCCACCACGTGCGGGGTGGCCATCGAGGTGCCGCTCTTGGAGCCGTACTTGCCGCCCGGGAGGGTGGAGTAGACGTCGCTGCCGGGAGCGGCGACGTCGATCACGCCCTGGCCGAAGTTGGAGAAGGAGGCCTTGGTGGTGCCGGTGCCGTTGGCGGCGACCGTGACCACGCCGGGCAGCTCCGTCGGGATGTCGAGGCAGGCGTTGGTGATGGTGCGGGTGACCGGCGTCGAGTCGTTCGGGCTGGCGCTGTCGGTCGTCTTGTGCGCGAGGTCGTAGTTCTCGTTGCCCGCGGCGGCGATCTGGAGGGAGCCCTTGCTCTCCGCGTACTCCTGCGCGCGCTTGACGCCCTCGATGATGGCGGCCTGGTCGGCGTTGTCCGGGCAGTTGAACTGCCAGGGGTCCGTGTAGTAGCTGTTGTTGGTGACCTTGAAGCCGTGGTCGCCGGCCCACACGAAGCCGCAGATGGTGTTCTCGGCGAAGAAGAACGCGTTGCCAGGCTCGGCGACGCGGACCGCGGAGATCTTCACGCCCGGCGCGACGCCGACGACGCCCTTGCCGTTCTTGGCGGCCGCGATGGTGCCCGCGACGTGCGTGCCGTGGGTGTCCACGTCACGCCAGGCGCCGGCCCGGGTGTCGGGCTTGCCGTAGGCGCACGAGACCGAGTCGGCCGCGTTGAAGTTCGGCGCCAGGTCCTGGTGCTGGTCGTCCACACCGGTGTCGAGGATGCCGACCTTCACCGAGGAGGAGCCGGTCGTGACGGCCCAGGCCTGGTCCGCCTTGATCTGGCTCATGTCGGCGCGGACCGGCTCGCCGGCCGGGGTCGTCGCCTGCGCCGGGTTGGCGGGCAGCGCCGGGTTGTAGGCGTCGGCAGGCACGTCCGAGGTGCGGGTGGCGCCGACCTGCTGGACGCCGCTGACGCCGCGCATCGCGTCGGCGAAGCCGGCGGAGGCCGAGTGGGCGACGATCACGCCGATGGCGTCGAAGGTGGAGAAGACGGTGCCGGCGTTGGCGGCGACGGCCGCGCGCACGGCCGAGCTGTCACCGGGAGCGGTGATGACGAGGTAGGCACGGGTGCCGGCAACCCAGGTCGCACTCTGGGAAGCCGGCGCCGCGGCCGGGGCCTTGGCGGCGGCCGAGGGGGCGGACGGCACGACCGGCAGGGTGCCGGCGATGGCCGAGGGGGCCCCGAAGGCCAGGGCGGCGCCGAGGGCGGCGCCCAGCACGAGGGTACGGCGAGGTCGGCTGGATATGTGGGGTATCAATGCGTCCTCCGATGACCCGGTGCTGCGGAGGGCAGTTACCGGGCCGTACGAAACGAGTGGTGGACGCAAGATGTCAGACGCGTGCCCCGGTGCGGAAGTACGTTTTACCGCAGCCAAGTTGTCGGTCGAATGGCCGAAAACATTCGGTCGGACCGGAGGGTGGCGGAAGGGCGGCCGGGCGGGGCACCGTGGGGGCGAGCCCTGCCCGGCCGGCCGTGGGCGGCGTACCGGCAGTAAGCCCTAAGCCGGCACGCCGTCCCTGTCGCCGGTCGACTGGCCGGGAACGGGGAGGCCCGCCGTCCCGTGGCCGTCGTCGACCAGCGAGGTCTCGTCGAACTCCAGCCGCCCCGCGAGGACCTCGGCGGCCCGCTCGCGGTCGAACTCCTTCGTCCAGGTGCCGATCAGCACCGTCGCCACCGCGTTGCCCGCGAAGTTCGTCAGCGCCCGCGCCTCGCTCATGAACCGGTCGATGCCCACGATCAGGCCGACGCCGTCGACGAGTTCGGGCCGGTGCGACTGCAGGCCGCCCGCCAGCGTGGCCAGCCCCGCGCCGGTCACCCCGGCGGCCCCCTTCGAGGCCACGATCATGAACAGCAGCAGCGAGACCTGCTCGCCCAGGGCGAGCGGCTTGCCCATGGCCTCCGCGACGAAGAGAGAGGACATCGTCAGGTAGATCGCCGTCCCGTCCAGGTTGAACGAGTAGCCGGTCGGCACCGTGATGCCCACCACCGGCTTGGAGACGCCCAAGTGCTCCATCTTCGCGATCAGCCGCGGCAGCGCCGACTCCGAGGAGGACGTGGACAGGATCAGCAGGAACTCCCGCCCCAGATAGCGCAGCAGGGCGAAGACGCTGACCCCGGTGCACACCCGCAGCAGCGTGCCGAGGACCAGGAACACGAAGAGCAGGCAGGTCGTGTAGAAGCCGATCATGATGACCGCGAGGGACTTCAGCGCATCGATCCCGGTCGCGCCGACCACCGCCGCGATCGCGCCGAACGCGCCCACCGGCGCCGCCCACATGATCATCGCCAGCACCCGGAACACCAGCTTCTGCACGTGCCCGATCCCGCGCAGCAGCGGCTCGCCGGCCGGCCCCATCGCCTGGAGCGCGAACCCGCAGAGCAGTGCCACCAGCAGCGTCTGGAGCACCTGCCCCCCGGTGAAGGCCGAGACCAGCGTGGTCGGGATGATCCCGAGCAGGAACTCGGGCGTGCTCTGCGCCCCGCCCGCCTTGGCCTGCGCCTCGCCCGCGTGCTTGGCGGCTTCGGTCAGGTGCAGTCCGCTGCCGGGCTCCAGCAGGTTCCCGACGACCAGGCCGATGGCCAGCGCCACCGTGGACATCACCATGAAGTAGCCGAGGGCGAGACCGCCGACGGCGCCCACCTTGGCGGCCTTGCGCACCGACCCGATGCCCAGCACGATCGTGCAGAAGATCACCGGCGAGATCATCATCTTGATGAGGTTCACGAAGCCGGTGCCCAGCGGCTTCAGCTCCACGGCCGTGCCGGGCGCGGCGAAGCCGACGGCGATGCCGAGCAGCACCGCGGCGATCACCGCGATGTAGAGGTAGTGCGTTCTGTCGCGTCCAGCGGGTCTGGCGGGTCTGGCGGCCACGTTCGCCTCCTGGTGGTGAAGTCGTTCCGGGAGACCATCGCCCAACCCTGTGACCCCGGTCACCCTTGCGTTCATTGAGTTCACGGACCGGTGCACACTGACCGTCATGTTCCGCTTCCCCCGGCCGCCCCGCAGTCTCGCCGGCCAGCTCTTCGCCATGCAGGTGCTGCTGGTCGCCGTGGTCGTCGCCGGCTGCGCGGTCTTCGCGTACGCCACCGCCCGGGGCCAGGCCGAGGAGGCGGCCCGGCGCCAGGCCGGGGCCGTGGCCCGGGCGGTCGCCGACTCGCCGTCCGTCCTCGATGCCGTACGGGGAGCGGGCGGCGGCAGCAGCCCCTCGGCCGTGCTCCAGCCCTATGCCGAGCGCGTCCGCACCGACTCGGGCGTGGACTTCGTGACGATCATGGCGCCGGACGGGCGGCGCTGGACCCACCCCGACCCGCGCCGGATCGGCGAGCGCTTCATGGGCAACACCGCCCGCGCCCTGCGCGGCGAGACCTTCAGCGAGACCTACACGGGCACCCTCGGTCCCTCCATCCGCGTGGTCACCCCGATCAGCGACGGCGGGCGCGTCGTCGCCATGGTCGCCTCCGGGATCACCGTCCGCGCCATCAGCGCGCGCCTCGCCCGGCAGCTCACCGCCCTCGCGTGGGTGGCCGCCGGGGCGCTCGCCCTCGGCGCGGTGGGGACGTACGTCGTCAACGCCCGGCTGCGCCGGCACACCCACGGCATGAACGCCGCCGAGCTCAGCCGCGTGTACGACTACCACCAGGCGGCCCTGCACGCCGTCCGCGAGGGACTGCTCATGCTCGACGGCCGCCGCCGGATCACCCTGATCAACGACGCCGGGCGCGAACTGCTCGGCCTGAAGGGGGACGTCCGCGGCACCCCGGCCGCCGACCTCGGGCTGCCGCCGCCGCTGACCGGGGCCCTGCTGGCCGACCGGCCCCGGGTGGACGAGGTGCACCTGACCGCCGACCGGGTGCTGGTCCTCAACAGCTCGCCCGTCGCCGGCGGCGGCCGCCGCGGCACCGTGGTCACCCTGCGCGACCACACCGAACTCCAGTCCCTGACCGGTGAACTGGACCACGAGCGGGCCTTCACCCAGGCGCTGCGCGCCCAGGCCCACGAGGCCGCCAACCGGCTGCACACGGTGGTCTCGCTGATCGAACTCGGCCGCGCGCAGGAGGCGGTGGAGTTCGCCACCGCCGAACTGGAGCTCGCCCAGGCCCTCACCGACGAGGTGGTCACCGCCGTGGGGGAGCCGGTGCTGGTGGCGCTGCTCCTCGGCAAGGCCGCCCAGGCGCACGAGCGGGGCGTGGAGCTGGTCGTGACCCCGGACAGCCGCGCGGTCGGCGGGGCCGCCGCGGAGTCCGGGGCCGCAGCCCTCCCGGCGCGCGACCTCGTCACCGTGCTCGGCAACCTCGTGGACAACGCCGTCGAGGCGCTCACCGGCGTACCCGGAGCGCGGATCGAGGTCACCGTCCGACCGGAGGCCGGCGGGCTGCTGCTGCGCGTCGCCGACAACGGCCCCGGGCTGCCCGAGGACCCGGGGGCCGATGTGTTCCGGCGCGGCTGGTCGGGGAAGGGAGAGGGGCGGGGCCTCGGCCTCGCCCTGGTGCGCCAGGTGGCCCACCGGCACGGGGGCAGCGCCGAAGCCGCCCCGGTGCCGGGCGGGGGAGCGGAGTTCACCGTACGACTGCCCGGCGGAAGGGGGCTGCCCGCATGACCGCGGCAGGAACGGGCCGGGCGCGCCCGGTGCGGGTGCTCGTGGTGGAGGACGACCCGGTCGCCGCCGACGCGCACGCCCTGTACGTGGGACGGGTGCCCGGATTCACCGCCGTCGGCGCCGTCCACTCGCTGGCCGAGGCCACCCGGGCCCTGGAGCGGACCCCGGTGGACCTGCTGCTGCTCGATCTGGGTCTGCCCGACGGCCACGGGCTGCGCTTCGCGCGCGGGCTGCGGGCCGCCGGGCATCCGGTCGACGTGATCGTGGTGACCTCGGCGCGGGATCTGGCCGTGGTCCGCGAGAGCGTCTCGCTCGGGGTGGTCCAGTACGTCCTGAAGCCCTTCGCCTTCCCGACGCTGCGCGAACGGCTGCTGCGCTACGCGGAGTTCCGCTCGGCGGCCGGGGAGGCGGCGGGCCAGGACGACGTGGACCGGGCGCTCGCCGCCCTGCGCACCCCGCTGCCCGCCGAGCTCCCGAAGGGGCTGAGCGCGCCGACCCTGGACCGGGTCGCCGCGCTGCTGCGGTCGGCGCCCGAGGGGCTGACCGCGGCCGGGGCGGCCGGGGCGGCCGGGATCTCGCGGATCACCGCCCGCCGCTACCTGGAGCACCTGGTGGACACCGGCCGCGCGGACCGGACCCCCCGGTACGGCCAGGTCGGCCGTCCCGAGCTGCACTACCGCTGGCTGGCGGCGGCGGGCTCGGTGTCGAAGGTGTAGAACTTGCGGTGGTCCAGCATGTCGGCCGGGGTGACGTCGTTCCACGGGCGCATGGTGTCGTTCAGGTCCACCACGTTGGCGGTGCCGCCGCCGGGCAGGTACGCCGACTTCGGGTTGCGGGCCTGCCACTCGGCCCACAGCTTGTCGACGAAGGCGTGGTGCATCCAGAACACCGGGTCGTTGGGGGAGACGCCGGTGGCCATCTGGCCGCCGACCCACACGTGCACCCGGTTGTGCAGGTTGGCGCCGCGCCAGCCCTCGAGGTGGTTGCGGAAACCGTTCGAGGAGCTGTTCCAGGGGGCCATGTCGTAGACGGGCATGGCGAGGACGGCGTCGACCTCGGCCTTGGTGGGCAGCTCGGCGACGCCTTCGCCGAGCGCGCGCCGCAGGTAGGTGCGGCCGTCCACGCGGACGTTGACGGGGAACTTGCCCGCCGCGTACGCGAAGGGCCCGTCCATCACCTGCCCGTCACGGGCCCGGCCGGTGCCGCCGAGGAAGTCCGCGGCCCACAGGGAGGAGCGTGAGGTGCGGTCGGCGGTCCAGTCCCAGTAGGGCAGGGAGACCTTGGGGTCCACCTTCTGCAGGGCGGCCTCGAACTCCAGCAGGAAGCGGCGGTGCCAGGGCAGGAAGGAGGGCGAGCGGTGGCCGACGCGGTCCCCCGAGTCGGTGTCGCTCATGATGAAGCCGTTGTGCGTGGAGACGAACCGGTCGTAGGCGCCGGTGCGCTTCAGCTCGAGCACCGCATGGGTGAAGGCGCGCTTCTCCTCGGTGCTCAGCGAGGCCTGGTTCTTGCGGACGGTCATGCCGTGCCTCCCATGGGCGCGAACGGGGCGAGGACGGCGCCCTGCAGCTCGCGCACGGCGGCGCGGGCGAGGGAGAGCGGGTCGGCGAAGGTCTCGTAGTGGTTGACCAGGCTGATCCAGGTGCCGTCGGCGTTGCGCATCACGTGGAGCTCGCGGCCGTCTATTCGGACGGTCGGCAGGTCGGAGTGCCCGCCTCCGTGGTGGCCTCCGTGGTGGCCAGCGCCCGAGGCGGGGGTGATCTGGATACGGCGTCCCTGGTACACCTCGTCGACCGCGCCGGAGGGTGAGGCGGCGCGGGAGTCGGTGGCGGCTGCGTGCGCGGTGGCGCCGGCGATGCCGAGAGCGGTGAGAGCGCCGGCGGTGGTGCCCAGGGCCTGCCGGCGGGTGATCTTGTTCATGGCCGAAGAGTTATCAGGGGGTCACGCAGGGTTGACCTCTATTAGGACATCAGCGGATAAGTTGCCCATAGAACAAGTTGGCGGAATATTGCCCTCCCTAGGGGGATCGGGGGGTCGGGGCAGGAAAACGTCCGGTGATCGTCTCATCGGCCAGTAATTTCTTTTGCGGTATGGGGGTGGCTATGGAGGGGCTCACATGGCAGAGTCGGCCGGAACTCAAAGCCGGGTTCGCGCCGTTTCGTCACCTATAGTCCGGACATGGCTCTTCATGAGACGAAGGACAACCGCGCCGACGACGCCGAAACGGACGTGTTCGCGACCGCCCTCAGCGGCCATGTCCTGCCCAAGGACCGGATCCCGGAGGACCATTCGCCCTCCGAGGTGGTCTACGAGCTGATCCGCAACGAGCTCCTCCTCGACGGCAACGCGGCCCAGAACCTGGCCACCTTCTGCACGACCTGGTCCGACGACGGCGTGCACCGTCTGATGAACGAGTGCCTCGACAAGAACATGATCGACAAGGACGAGTACCCGCAGACCGCGGAGATCGAGTCCCGCTGCGTCAACATCCTGGCCGGCCTGTGGAACGCCCCGCCCGGCACCGCCGCCACCGGCTGCTCCACCACCGGCTCCAGCGAGGCCGCCATGCTCGGCGGCCTCGCCCTCAAGTGGCGCTGGCGCACCCGCCGCCAGGCCCAGGGCCTCCCCGTGGACCGGCCCAACCTGGTCTGCGGGCCGGTGCAGGTGTGCTGGGAGAAGTTCGCCCGCTACTTCGACGTCGAGCTGCGCCAGGTCCCGCTGGAGGAGGGCGCCACCGGTCTGCTCCCCCACCAGATCGACGCGTACGTCGACGAGAACACCATCGGCGTCGTCGCCATCCTCGGCGTCACCTACACCTGCGACTACGAGCCCGTCGCGGACATCTCCGCCGAGCTCGACCGCATCCAGGCCGCGCGCGGCCTGGACATCCCGATCCACGTGGACGCGGCCAGCGGCGGCTTCGTCGCGCCGTTCCTCCACCCCGACGTGGTCTGGGACTTCCGGCTCCCGCGGGTGGCCTCCGTGAACACCTCCGGGCACAAGTACGGGCTCGCACCGCTCGGCGTCGGCTGGATCGTCTGGCGCACCGCCGACCTGCTCCCCGCCGAGCTGGTCTTCGACGTCGACTACCTGGGCGGCGACATGCCGACCTTCGCCCTCAACTTCTCCCGCCCCGGAGGCGAGGTCATCGCCCAGTACTACCTCTTCCTGCGCCTCGGGCGGGGCGGCTACCGGCGCGTCCAGCAGGCCTGCGCCGACACCGCCCGCTACCTGGCCGGCGAGATCGCCGCGATGGGCCCCTTCACCCTCCTCTACGACGGCCAGGGGGCCCTCCCCGCCGTCTCCTACCGGCTGACCGACCCGCAGGGGGCCGGCTTCACCCTCTACGACCTCTCCGACCGGCTGCGCATGCGCGGGTGGCAGGTGCCCTCGTACCCGCTGCCGCCCGCCCAGGACGGCACCGTCATCCAGCGGGTCCTGATCCGGCACGGGGTGACGCGGGACCAGATCGCCCTGCTGGCGGAGGACCTGCGCCGGTCGGTGGAGCACTTCAAGACGGCGCCCCCGCCGCCCCTGGCGGAGGCCCCCCGCTCGAGCTTCCACCACTAGACGGGCCGGGCCCGGCCCGTGGCAATGCCCGAGCAACGCGTCGAGGGCGCGGGACCGTTCACCACCCGGCTCACCTGGAACCCTCCCGAAGGCCGAACGGTGGTGTGGGAGTCGCGGCCCGCACGCAGGCGGGGCACGCTGACGGTCCGCGGCCCCGGTGACACGCCCGACCGGTCGTCACCGGCCGACGACGAGGCCCTCGGCCGCCTCCGCAGGCTCAACGCCGTCGCCTCGGGCGCCTTCGTGACCGGCGGGGCGCTCTTCGCCCTCGGCGCCGCGATCTCCCAGTTCGGCGGGGGCGATGCGGTCGAGAGCACCTCGGTCTACTTCGCGGGCGGCCTCTTCTTCAACACCGGGGGCTACGTCTCGCTCCTGCAGGTACTGAACGCGCCCCGCCACTCCACTGAGACCGGTCGGCTGGTCACCTCGGACTGGAGGTGGTGGGGGTACGAGCCGCTGCGCCTGGACTGGCTGAGCACGTTCGTCCTCTTCCTCGGGACGCTCGTGTTCGGCGTCAACCTCGTGGACTCCTTCCTGCAAGGACTCACCACCCGGCAGGTCGACCGGCTGGTCTGGGCCCCCGACGTGGTCGGCTGCGTCCTGTTCCTCATCTCGGGCCACCTGGCGTCCATCGAGATCTGCCACCGGTTCCGGCCCTGCCTGCGTTCCCGCAGCCTCGGCTGGTGGGTCGTCGCCGTGAACCAGCTGGGGTCGGTGCTCTTCATGGTCGCGGCGCTGGCCGCGTTCACCCGGCCCGCGACCGGAAGCCCGGTCAACACCGACATCGCCAACTGGGGGACGCTGGCGGGCGCCCTGTGCTTCTCGTGCGGCGGCGTGCTCCAGGCCTACGAGCGCCCCTGAGGGACCTGTCCGGCGGGCCGGGGCCCGGGGCGAACCCGGCCCGGAGGGGCGGGTCCAGGGCACGCGGGCCCGGCCCGGGCGGGGGTGGTTCAGCCGGGCGCCGGCCAGCGCATGCCGAGGGCGTCCAGGGCGGCGACGCGTTCGGGGGTGAGCGTCCGGGCGCGCGAGCGCTGGTTGGCGATCCAGGCGCCCAGGCGCAGCTCCCGGCCGCCGACGCGCTCCACGTGCGTGCGGGGGACCCGCAAGTGGCGTTCGCGGGCGTGGAACTGCCGGGCCGCGGCCAGGTGCTCCGCCCACTTCTCGGCCTGCGAGCGCCGCGGCCGCGGCCGTTCGGCCTCGGCGGCCCGCGTCACGCCGAGCACGTGCTCCAGCAGCCAGCGCTGCGCCCACGACAGCCGGTCCCACCCCAGCCGCTGGGCCCGGACCCACCGGCCGAGGTCCTCGCCCTGGACGACCGCCCCGCCCGGGGCGAGCGGGAGCCGGCCGCCCGCGTCCAGGTGCACCCGGGTCAGGTGGAAGGCGCGCTGCCAGGAGACCTCCCAGGCCGGGCACCACGATGCGTCGATGGCCTCCAACGCCTCCCGGCGCTCCTGCGACAGCGCCCCGGCCCCCTCCCGGCGGGCCGCCGCCCGCTGGTTCTTGACCCAGATCCCGACGGGCGCCCCGTGCCAGGTGGCATCCGCCGGGGGCAGCAGGTGGCCGTGTTCCGCGGCCCAGGCGCGGGCCGCGGCCAGTCCCTCCTCGAAGGCCGTGTCGAAGTGGCTCCACACCATGCCGAGGGCGTCGAGCTCCGCGACGCGCTCCCGGCCCAGCTGCCCCCGGCGGTGGCTCCGGCGGGCGTCCGCGATCCACTGGCCGAGCGGGAACCGGGCCAGCCCGGCAGGCCAGCCCTCGGCCTCCGCGCGGGTGCCCGAGGGCACCCTGAACGCGAACGGCACCCTCAGGTCCCCGGCCGCCGCCGCATAGAGGCGGGCCGCCTCCACCCCGCGCCGCCAGTGCTCGTGCTCCGGGTGCAGCACGCGCAGCCGGATGAACGCCGCCAGCAGGGCCGGATCGCGCGGAGTGGAGAAGCTCAGCAGCGACTGCGCGCTGCTGCGCAGACCGGCCCCCGCCACCGGCTCCGCCCCCCGCGGCCGACTCGGCGCCTGCTGCTCGGCCAGCGACTCCACCAGCCGGGTGTCGTGCGCCCGCAGCGCCTCCAGCAGCCGGGCGAGGTCCCCGTACGAGCGAGACGTCAGCATCGACTCCGGGGTCTCGCCGGGCCCCAGCAGCACCGGCACCACCAGCGAGGCGACCTTGCCCTCCCCGGGCCGGATGCGCAGGGCCCGCCCGACGGCCTGGACCAGGTCGGGCATGGACCCGCGGACGTCCGCCCAGAAGACGGAATCGCACTCCTTGGTGTCCACGCCCTCGCCGAGCACCCGGACGCTGCCCAGGAAGGCCTTGTCGGCCACCCCGTGCGCGGCGAACTCGTCCAGCACGCGCCGCCGGTGGGCGGCCGAGTGCTGGCCGCACAGCCAGTCCGCCCAGACGGTACGGGGATGCCCCGGCCCTGCGGCCGGGCCGGCCCCGGCTGCGGTGCGCAGCCGCCGGGCGACCGCCGGCAGCCCCGCCGCGAAGGCCTCGGCCTCGCGGGTCAGATGGTGGAAGACCAGGGTCCGCCGGAACCCCTGCCCGGCGGCGGCCGTCAGCAGCGCCGCCTGGAGCGCCGCCATGCGGGCGCCGCGCACCGCGTCCGACCGCCCGTCGGCGCCCACCAGCACGGCCGCCTGGAAGGCGGGGTCGCTGACGTCGACGCAGATCACCCGGTACGGGGCGCAGATCCCCCGGTCGATGGCCTCGGCGAGGGACAGGGTGTGGCAGCGCGCCCCGAACGGGCCGTCCGGGTCGTCCTCCATGGACGCGACGAGCGCGCCCCGCCCCCGCGCTCCCCCCGCTTCCCCGCCGTCCGACTCCTCGCCGTCCTGCCACACGCGGGGCGTGGCCGTCAGGTACAGCCGCCGGACGGACGGGATGCGGGTGTTGTCGTGCACCACCGCCCAGGGCTTGCCGATGCGCCCGGAGGTGCGGTGCGCCTCGTCGACCACGATCAGGTCCCAGCCCGGCAGCCCCTCGTGATGGGCGCGCTCGATGGTGCCGAGCCCCAGGGAGGCGTACGTGGCGAACACGGTCAGCCGGTCCGCGGCCCGGGCGCCCCAGTGGGCCAGCCGGGCCGGGTCGGTCGTCGCCGGCAGGCCCGCCTCCTCCTCGCGCAGCGAGCACACGGCGAAGGACCGCCCGCCCCGGCCGCCCTCCCGCCAGGCCGCGACGGTCTGCACCAGCAGGTCGAGGGAGGGCACCAGCACCAGCACGCGCCGGGCCCCGAGCTCCTCGGCCGAGCGCACCGCGACGAGTGACTTGCCCGAACCCGTCGCCATGATCACCTGGGTGCGCAGCCCGGCCTCGGGGACCCGGCCGCCCGCAGGCAGCTCCAGCGCGCGCACCACGGCGTCGACGGCCTCGCGCTGGTGCGGTCGCAGCTCCTTGCGGGCGGTACGGGCCACCTCGCCTCCCTGATCTGCTCGTTCGGCTCCAGCTCCTATCCTGCCCCGCTTTTGAAGCAAACGAGGCCGGTCGGGCGGAGAAACGCCGGGGCGGCTCCGTGTCACCCGTGCGCGGTCACATGCGCGCGCCGAAGTTCTGCGTCCACCAGGGGCCGCCCGGGCCCTCGTGGATGCCGACGCCGATGTCCTTGAAGGAGCAGTTGAGGATGTTCGCGCGGTGGCCGGGGCTGTTCATCCAGGAGTCCATCACCGACTCCGGCGACTGCTGCCCCCGGGCTATGTTCTCGCCGTACGTCGACCAGCGGTACCCGGCGGCCGTCGTCCGCTTCCCCGGGTCGGCGCCGTCGGGGTTGGTGTGCGAGAAGAAGTTCCGGGCCGCCATGTCGTCGGAGTGGCCCTGGGCCGCGGCGCGCAGCTGCGAGTCCTCCTTGAGCGGGCCGCAGCCGGCCTTCGCCCGCTCGGCGTTGACCAGCGCGATCACCTCGCCCGCCTCCCCCTTCGGGGGCGCCGGAGCCGGGGCCGCGGGCCGGGGGGCCGTCTTCGACGCGGTCGGCGTCGGGCTGGGGCTCGGGCTCGCGGCGGACGGGCTCGGCGAGGCGGAGGCTGAGGCGGACGGGGACGGGGAGGCGGACGCGGAGGGGGAGGCCGGGTCCGACGGCGAGGCGGCAGCGGACTCGGGGGCCGACAGGTTGTTCAGCGGAGCGGCCGGCGCGGCGCTGCCGCCCTTGTCGCCCGAGCCGGGGAAGCCGCCGAGGTAGGCGAGGCCGCCGCCCGCGACGCACGCGGCGATCACCGCACCGCCGACGGCGCGGCGCCGGTTCTGCCGGCGCTTGCGCAGCATGCTCCGGCCGCCGCCCGGCGTGCCGTCGGGCAGGCCGCCCTGCGCCGAGACGGTGGGGCTGAGCTGCGTGACCGCATCGCTGAAGCCGCCGTCGCCGTGGGCCGTGCCACCGGCGCCCGTACCGGCGTGACCGCCGCCGAAGCCCGCGGCGCCGCCGCCGGCTGCGCCGCCGGCGCCCCCACCGGCCGGCGCCGCGTACGCCGCACCGGCCGGGACCATGCCGGCCGAGGCCGCCGACCGCACGGCCGCCAGCAGGGCGACCGAGACCGGGACCAGGGCCAGGCCGGCGAGCAGCCCCTCCGCCGGCAGCAGCCCGCTCCACAGGCCCGAACACCGCATGCACTCACGCGCGTGCCGGGCTATTCGCTTGCGCCACAGCGTCGACGGCCGGCCGTCCCAGCCCGCCGTCAGCGCCCGCAGCTCCTCGCACGGCGGCTGCGCCTCCAACGCCCGTTCCACCACGCGCGCCGACTCCAGCTGCGCCTTCATCCGCTGCACCCGGACCGCCGTGTGCTGCGGCGACAGCTCCACGGCCGCCGCGACCTCCGCGCGCGTCAGCTCGCCCGCGCACTCCAGCCACCACAGCGACAGCAGCGCCCGGTCGTCCGGCTCCAGCCAGCGGGTCGCACGGGCCGTCTCCCGCCGCTGCCCTTCCAGCTGGAGCCGTACGACCGTCAGGTCGGCGAAGTCCGCGCCCGGGTCGGCCAGCTCCCAGGCGGCCTCCAGACCGCTCTCACCGGGGGCGGTGCGCCGGGCCTGCCAGTACGCCCGGACCCGGTTCATCGCGATCGCCACGAGCCAGGAGCGGAAGCTCTCGTCGGTGCGCAGGGTGCCCAGCCCGTCGAGCGCCCGGAGCATCGTGTCCTGCACCACGTCGTCGACGTCGACGGAGCCGTTCAGCGCGCGTCCGACGATGTTGTACACCAGCGGCAGGTAGCTGCTGACCAGCTCGTCCTGCGCGCGGGGATCGCCCGCGCGGGCTGCCGCGACCAGCGCTGCCGTGTGCTGTGAAGTCATGTGAGGTTCCCTGTCCGTACCGGCGGTCGATGATGCCCGATACCTGGGAGACCGTCGAGCGCAGGCCGGATAACACTTATCCGGAGGAAGTTTTCGAGAAAATCTCCGACGGCCCCCACAGCAGCGGTACCAGGGCCCGGCCATGCGCCGCCTCGGCAGGGCTCACCGGGCCTCCTCCGCCCACCGGGCCTGCTCCGCCGCCCACTCCGCGTCCGCCGCCTCCTCCTCGGCCCGCTTCATCCACTCCTCGTACTCGGGCCTCTCGTCCACGTACGGCAGGGGGTCGGTGACCCATCCCGCCGCGAGCACCAGGCGGGAGGTGCGGTGCACCGCGAGGAAGCCGAAGGGCCGGTCGAAGCAGACCTCGGCCTGCCGGGTGCGGTAGCGGTACCGGGAAGGAGCCGCCGCGCCGGGGTACGCCGCGACGGCCGTCACGGCCGCGGCCTCGAAGCCCTCGGCGTCGAAGCGGGCCACCGCCGACTGGCGCGCCGAGCCCACGGCCAGCGGGGCGGGGCTGATCCCCGGGAAGTGGCCGGCGTCCGTGTCGGAGGCGGAGGCGAGGCCGAACAGGCCGGGGTGGTCGAGGAGATCGTGCTCGGCGGCCACCTCGAAGGCCGGCGTGGTGATGTGCAGGTACGGCTCCGGATCCGGCGACAGGACACTCCGGATGCGCAGCCCCGGACCCGGATTCCCCTCGGGCAGCAGGCTCGCGCCGGTGGCCGTGAGGGCGCGGGAGGCCACGGCCGCTCCGGCGGACAGGACCCGGCCCGGCGGGGCGTCGGGGGCGCCCAGCACCAGGTGGACGTCCACGCCGCCGTCGCCCACCACCTCGAGGAGCGTCACCGGGCCCGCCGGGGTCGCCGCGACGCGGACCCGGTCCAGGAGGGTGGTGCTGCGGTGCAGCGCGATCAGGGCCCGGCCCGCCCAGGGGCCTTCGTACGGCTCGACGGTCCCGGAGCGGAAGGGCCGGATCCAGCGCAGCCGCTGGGTCAGCGCCGAGGCGAGCACCAGCTGGATGTGCGCGGGCGGTGAAGGGAAGTCGACCGGCATCCGCTCGATCAGGCCGCCCGTCTGCTCGGCGGCCCAGGCGTCGAGGGCCTTGCCGTCGGTGTCGGGGTCGCCGGTCAGCAGCCCGCGGGCGCCGTCGGGGAGCGCGTCCAGCCACCGCTGCTCCAACGGCAGGTCCCGCAGGGCCCACAGGCCGGTCGCCGCCTGCAGGCCCCGTACGCCGGACAGGTCGCCGAGGAGCTCGCGCGCGGCCGCGGCCGCCGAGTCGGCGGATATGCCGAGGGCTTCGGACAGCTCCTCGCGGGCGGGGCCGGCCGCGCCGTCGGCCAGGAGGGCGAGCAGGGGCCAGACCCCCACGGCCGTGAGGACCGTTCCGGTGTCGCCGGTGACGGCCTGTTCGGCCCAGCGTGCGGTGAGCCGGTTGACCGCACGGATCGTCGAATTGCGCATGATCGGGAGGGTAACGGCCGCACGCCGCAGGGCCGCAGCCGATTTCGCCGGTCACGGCACGAGGACACTAGGACAGGCTCCAGTGGCCCACGTCGTCGGCGAGGCCGCCGTTGAGTGCGAACTGCGCGGCGGCGGGCCGGGCGTCCTGCGGCAGGCGGAAGGCGACGAAGCCGAGCGCCGAGCCGCCCGGGCGGAGGGTGACGGTGTCCGGGAAGGCCGGGCCCGCGGTCGTCGCGGCGTCGGAGCCGGTGAAGCGGTGGCCGTCGGCGTCGAGCAGGTGCGCGGCGCGGGCGGGGGAGTCGTGGTAGACGGCGGATCCGGTGTTCTCCAGCCGGAACTGCACGGCCACGAGCCGGTCGGCTGAGACGGGCACCGGGCCCGCCGGGGTCGCGGGGTCGACCACGCGGGTGAGGGTGACGTCGAGCCGCTCGCCGGGCCCGTTCCCGGAGAGCGAAACGGTCTCTCCGGACCCGCCCGGCTCGGCCGGGGCAGCCGGCCCGCCCGGGCCGATCGCCGCACCCAGCAGCGCCGGGCCCGCCAGCACCAGGGCCGCGAGGACACCCGCCAGCCGCCGCCGCGCGCACCGCCGCGGCGGCGGGGCACCCATCAGCCGACGCATGGCGGAACCTCCCGCTCGGGCCGCCTCCCCTGCCCACGATCCTCCGCGGCCCCGGCCGCCGCCACCGCGCGGGTAATCGATTGGATCTACCGGCCCCGGCATGGCATGGTTGGTCCCGCCGAAGGGGTGTAGCTCAGCTGGCCAGAGCGTCGGTCTCCAAAACCGAATGCCGCAGGTTCGAATCCTGTCGCCCCTGCCATGTGAGCAGGTGGTTCGCAGAAGATGGCCCGAGCCGGAGCAACCGGCCCGGGCCTTCTTCGTGTCTCCGTTTACTGTCACGTCGTCAGGGCGCACCGGGGGCCCACGTGGTGCCCCCTGACCCCGCCGCCCGGTCCGGCGTCCCCGCGTGCACCCGGTCCGGGCTCACGTGGATGGTCGGCTTCGGCGGCTCGGCCTTCGCCGGGCTCGGCCTCGCCCTGGCCGTCGGCGCCCGCTCCTACACCCGCCGGACCCGGCCGGTCTGCCCGAGGCCGGGGTCTTCGAGCCGAGGGGCGGACGGGCCGGAGGGGTCCGGCGGGCGACGCCGGGCCCCTGCGGCCGCGCCGGCTGCAGCCCGCTACCCGGCCGCGGGCTCCTGGTACCCGTACGGCCGCGTGATGATCTCCAGCGCGTGCCCCGACGGGTCCAGGAAGTAGACGCCGCGCCCGCCGTCGTTGTGGTTGATCCGGCCCGGGTGCTTCTGGTACGGGTCCGCCCAGTAGGGGATCCCGGCCGCCTCGATCTTCGCGAAGGCCCCGTCGAATTCCGCCTCGGAGACCAGGAAGGCGTAGTGCTGCACGGCGATGGGCTCACCGGGGGCCGCGGTCGCGAAGTCCAGGGTGACCCCGTTGCCGGTTTCCACCGGGACGAAGGGCCCCCATTCGGCTCCGACCCGCAGGCCGAGGACGTCCGCGAGGAACTCGGCGGACTCCCGGTTGTTCCGGGAATGGACGATCGTGTGGTTCAGACTGACTGACATCTGTGAATGCCTCCGCAAGGCACATCACGGGCACCTCCATGCCTCACCCGGTCGGTGACCGACACGCGATGCCGTGATCACGATCCTATGCACGGCTGCGGGAGCGAGTCCACCCCCGCCGGGTCCGCCCCGTCCGCCCCGGCGGTGTCCCGGCCGCCGGTCAACTCCCGTACACCGCCTGTACGTTGTCCTGCGCCGGGTGCGTCCGCCCGGCCGGGCCCGCCGCGAACACCCGCAGCAGGTTCTCCGTCACCCGGGTGGTCAGGGCGCCCGCTTTCGCGTCCAGGCCGTGGTTGGCACCGCTGCGCCCGTCACCCGTCGCGTCCAGGGCCTCCACCCACCGCATGGTCCCGGTCGCGAACACCCCCGCGCCGCCCGGCACCGTGTAGTACGCCGTGTCCTGGTGGCTGGGCCGGCCCTCGCACACGACCGGCGAGTGGGCCAGGATCTCGATCGGCCGCGGGGTCGGGAAACCGGTGTTGACCCTGTCGTACTCGATGCCCACCAGATGCGCGAACCGGTCGCCCGCCTTCACACCCGTCCCCTCGAACAGCCAGTGCTCGGGGCGGGTCACGACGTACGGGGCGTCCACCGGGTAGCCGTCGTAGATCACGCCGAGCAGCGAGCTCTCCGGGTCGGCGCCGGGCGCCGAGCGGAAGTCGACGGTGGCCGGGTGGCCCCGCCGGAACCCCGGGTCCTGGTCGTAGGAGGACTTGTAGCACACGACGGTACGGTCCGGCCCGAGCTCGGAGGGCTCCAGCCGGATCCGGCGGAAGCAGCAGTTCGCCCCCATGATCGCGATGTTGGTCCCGGCGTCGCGGGCGGCCGTGAAGTGCGCCCGCTGCTCCGGCGACCAGTACTCGTCGTGGCCGGGCGACAGCACCGCCGCGGCCCCCTCCAGCAGCCGCTTCTCCCGCGCCACGTCGGTGGTCGTCGCGTAGGCCAGCGGTATGCCGAGCCGCTCGGCGAGGGCCAGCAGCGGAGCCTCGTACACCAGGAACAGCCCGGCGCCGTCGTCGTAGTCGTAGGGGCGGTCGAAGGTCACGGCCAGGGACCGCGTGCCGTACCCGCCGTTCGGGCCGTCGTAGCTGCCGTAGCCGCCCCACCGGTTGTACGCCTGCCAGGTCGCCACCGCATTGACCAGGACGGTGCGCCCCGCGGTGGCCGCCGACCGCACGGTGACCGGCACGAACCGCTGGCCCTCGCCGCCCTGCGCGTCGAGCCGCAGCAGGTAGCACCCCTCCGGCCAGCCCTTGGTGTCGACCGTGGCCGTACGGGGCCACCGGGTGCGCACCATCCGGGTCGCGGGGTCCACCGTGTGCTCCGGCTGCCGCACGCCGGGCAGGGCTTCGGAGCGCCACACCAGGCGGGCGCGGGCCCCGCCGTACCAGCCCATCCGGTACGCGGAGACGGTGAACCGGGGCGCTGTGGTGGAGACGTGCAGGCCGAAGGAGTCGCCGGGCAGCACGCTCACCCTGTCGGCGAAGCCCTCGATGGCGCGGGCCGGCCCGGCCTTGGCCACGTGCCAGTCCGGGTTGCCCGGCCTGGCGTTCTCGGCCTTGACGTCGAAGCCGCCCGGTACGCCCCCGTCCGCCGAGGCGCGGGCACTCGGGCCGGTGCCCTGCCCCGTCCCGTGCGGCCGGCCGGCGTCCCCGTCCGCGCAGCCGGCCACGGCCCCGAGCCCGGCCAGGGCGGCCGCCCCCGTCGCGATCGTGAGGAACCGCCTTCTGCCTGCCGATTCGCCGTGCCCGGGCGCGTGCTCCTGATCCATGAAGGGCACGTTATGTCACCCCTGACGACCGCCCTTCACCAGATCGTGTCCACGGCCCGTGATCCGCGCCACGACCGCTCGCCCGGCCGCATCCCGGCCCGCCCGACCCGCAGCCGCCCGGGTGAGAGAGGCTGTGCACGTGAAGCGAACCAGCACCCGCCTGGCCGACGGCCGCGAGATCCTCTACTACGACACCGGCGACGGCGCCGCCCGCGCGGTTCCCGACACCCGACCCCTCGACGCACCCGCCGCCGGCTCCGAGGTGCGCCGCGACCCGCTGCTCGGCGACTTCGTCGTCATCGCCTCCCACCGCCAGGGCCGCACCCACCTGCCGCCCGCCGACGCCTGCCCCCTGTGCCCCTCCACCGAGGGCCGCGCGAGCGAGATCCCTGCCCCCGACTACGAAGTGGCCGTCTTCGAGAACCGCTTCCCCTCCCTCGCCGGCGACACCGGCCGCTGCGAGGTCATCTGCTTCACCCCCGACCACCGCACCTCCTTCGCCGAGCTCGACGAGGAGCGCGCCGCGCTGGTCCTCGCCGCCTGGAGCGACCGCACCGCAGAACTCTCCGCCCGCGAGGGCGTCCGACAGGTCTACTGCTTCGAGAACCGGGGCGCCGAGATCGGCGTGACCCTCGGCCACCCGCACGGCCAGATCTACGCCTTCCCCTTCATCACCCCCCGCACCACCCGCATGCTGGCCACCGTCGCCGCACACCGCGCCCGCACCGGCGGCAACCTCTTCGAGGAGGTCCTCGCCGCCGAACGCGCCGAACCCGCCGAGGGCAGCCGGGTCGTCCTCGCCGGGGAGCACTGGACCGCCTTCGTGCCCTACGCCGCCCGCTGGCCGTACGAGGTCCACCTCTACCCGCACCGCCGCACCGCCGACCTCACCACCCTGGACGACGCCGCCCGCGCCGAGTTCCCCCGCGTCTACCTGGAACTGCTGCGCCGCTTCGACCGGCTCTTCGACCGGCCGGAGCCCACGCCGTACGTCTCCGCCTGGCACCAGGCGCCGGTGGCGGGCGAGGGGCGCGCCGACTTCGCGCTCCACCTGGAGCTGTTCACGGTCCGGCGCACCGCCGACAAGCTCAAGTACCTGGCCGGCACCGAATCCGGGATGGAGGCCTACATGAACGACGTCCGGCCCGAGGACGCGGCCGCCCGGCTGCGGGAGGTGGCGAGCCGGTGACCGCGCCCCGTACCGCCGACGCGTTCCGCCGTCTGTACGGCTCGGCGCCCGAGGGCGTCTGGGCCGCGCCCGGCCGGGTCAACCTGATCGGGGAGCACACCGACTACAACGACGGCTTCTGCCTGCCCTTCGCCCTGCCGCAGCGCACCCTGGTCGCCGCCTCCCGGCGCACCGACGGGCTCCTGCGGCTCCACTCCGCCGACGTCCCCTCCGGCGTCCTCACCCTCCGCCTCGCCGACCTCGACCCGGCGCACCCGCCGCAGGGCCCCGACAGCTGGGCCCGCTACCCCGCGGGCGTGGTGTGGGCCCTGCTGGAGGCCGGCCTACCGGTCAGCCCGCTCGGCGGCGCCGACCTGCACGTCGACTCCGACGTCCCGGCCGGGGCGGGCCTGTCCTCCTCCGCCGCCCTCGAAGTGGCCACGGCCCTGGCCCTGACCGACCTGTACGGCATCCCCGTCACCCCGACCGAGCTCGCCGCGCTCGCCCGCCGGGCCGAGAACGCGTACGTCGGCGTGCCGTGCGGCGTCATGGACCAGACGGCCTCGGCCTGCGCCACCGCCGGACACGCCCTCCACCTCGACACCCGCAGCCTCGCCCGGCAGCACATCCCCTTCGACTGCGCCGCCGCCGGACTGCGCCTGCTGGTCATCGACACCCGCGTCAAGCACGACCTCGCCGACGGCGCCTACGCCGAGCGCCGCGCCTCCTGCCACGAGGCCGCCGCCGCCCTCGGACTGCCCGCCCTGCGCGACCTGCCGTACGCGGACCTCGACAGCGCCCTGGCCCGCCTGACCGACCCGGTGCAGCGCCGGCGGGTCCGGCACGTCGTCACCGAGAACGAGCGGGTCGTACGGGTCGGGGAACTGCTGCGCGCCGGACGGCTGCGCGACGCCGGGCCCCTGCTCAGCGAAGGGCACGCCTCCCTGCGCGACGACTACGAGGTGTCCTGCCCCGAACTCGACCTCGCCGCGGCCACCGCCGAGGCGGCGGGCGCGTACGGGGCCCGGATGACCGGCGGCGGCTTCGGCGGCTCCGCCCTGGCCCTGATCGACGCGGACGCCGAGGAGGCCGTCGCCGGGGCCGTCGCGCAGGCCTTCGCGCGGGCGGGCCACCGCCCGCCGCGCATCACCGCGGCGGCCCCGGCGGCGGGAGCGCACCGGGTGCGGTGAGCGCCGCACCGCGCCGAAAGGAGCTGTGCAACCGCTGTGTCTAGACTGGCGGTTCGGTCAGTGATCACGAGCCGGACGAGTGTGGAGGACACCCCCGCATGCGCTATCTCCCCCTGGGCAGTTCAGGTCTGCAGGTCTCCGCCGTCGGCCTCGGCTGCAACAACTTCGGCGGCCGGCTCGACGCCCGCGCCACCCGCGAGGTCGTCGACGCCGCCCTCGACGCCGGTATCACCCTCCTCGACACCGCCGACATCTACGGCGCCGGCGGCGGCTCCGAGCGCCACCTCGGCGAGGCCCTCAAGGGCCGCCGCGACCAGGTCGTCCTCGCCACCAAGTTCGGCTTCGCCGGCTTCGACATGGGCTACGGCCCCGCCGCCGGGGCCAAGGGCGGCCGGGCCTACGTCCGGCGCGCCGTCGAGGAGTCCCTGCGCCGCCTGGACACCGACCACATCGACCTCTACCAGCTGCACACCCCCGACCCGGCCACCCCCGTCGCCGAGACGCTGGCCGCGCTCACCGAGCTCGTCGCCGAGGGCAAGGTCCGCTACGTCGGCCACTCCAATTTCAGCGGCTGGCAGCTCGCCGAGGCCGCCCACGTCGCCCGCGAGACCGGCGCCGCGCCCTTCGTCTCGGCACAGAACGAGTGGTCGCTGCTCCAGCGCTCCGCCGAGGCGGAGCTCATCCCGGCCGCCCGCCACTACGGAGTCGGCGTCCTGCCGTACTTCCCGCTCGCCAACGGGCTGCTGACGGGGAAGATCCGCCGCGGTGCGCCCGTCCCCGCCGGATCCCGGCTGGCGGGGCGCGACGACTACCTCACCGAGGAGCGCCTCGACACGGTCGAGGCGCTGGCCGCCCTCGCCGACCGGCACGGCCGCAGCCTCCTCGAACTGGCCGTCGGCTGGCTGTCGGCCCAGCCCGGCTGCGCCTGCGTCATCGCCGGGGCCACCTCCGCCGAGCAGGTGCGGGCCAACGCGGCGGTCGCCGACCGCCCGCTCGAGGCGGACCTCCTGGCCGAGATCGATGCGGTCACCGCCCCCGCGGGCGCGCGGACCTGAGACGGGGGCCCGGGGCTCAGGCCGGGGCGCCCGACAGGACCTCGACCCGGCCCGTGTCCAGCGAGTAGTAGGCGCCGACGACGGCCAGGGCGCCCTTCTTCACCAGCGGCCCCAGGTCGGCGTTGGCCCGCAGGCCGTCCGCCGTGATCCGGATCTGGTTGCGGATCGTGGTGTCGACCGGGTCGCTGCCGGGGTTCTTGACCGTCTCCCGGTAGGCCGGCACCAGGGCGGTGGCGATGGCCTGGAGGTTGCCGGGCAGCGAAGTGCCGTTCTTCATCGACTTGTACGCCGCCTCGATGGCGCCGCAGCGCTGGTGTCCGAGCACCATGACGAGCGGGGTGCCGCCCGTCATGGGGCCGTACTCCACCGAACCGGTGACCACCGGGCCGACCGCCTGTCCGCCGGTGCGCAGCACGTACAGGTCGCCGAGACCCGTGTCGAAGATCAGCTCGGGCGCCACGCGGGAGTCGATGCAGGACAGGACCACCCCGTACGGGTTCTGCGCCTGGGCCACCAGCTCGCGCCGCTCCGGGTCCCGGTCGGGGTGTTCGAGCTCGCCGCTCACCCAGCGCTCGTTCCCGGCCATCAGCCGGGTGTACGCGGCCTTCGGCGTGGACGGGGGCTCGGGCGGCGCGGCCGCGGCGGCCTTCGGGGGGCTCTCGGAGGAGCATCCCGCCAGCACGGCGGCGGCGGCCGCCGCCGCGGCCGCGAGTCCGCCGGTCAGCACGGCCCTGCGGGCCGGGAGTCCTGCTGGGTCCATCGGTCCTGTCCCTCGCTGTCGCCGCCCGCCTCGCCGAGGCCGGTCCGACCGCGATTGTCCGTGCGGCGGGGCGCACCCCGGCCCCACCACACGCGGCCGCGCACCGCGTTGCCACGAACGGCCCATGCCGCGGCAACGCTTCGGGTGAGCGGACGGCTGAGGGTGGCGGAGGGCTGCGGGTGAGCGGACCGGCTCGGGCGAGCGGGCGCGAGGCCCTCAGGACACGATGTCCTTGCGGGCGAACCCGCGGAACGCCAGCGCGCACAGCACCAGCGCGTACGACACCGACACCGCCGCCCCCTTGACCATGCCGCCCCACTCCAGCTGCGGTTGCAGCGCGTCCGCCCAGGCGAACTGCCAGTGCGCCGGCAGGAACTCCCGCCACGACCCGAGCGCCGTCACCGCATCCAGCACATTGCCCACGATGGTCAGGCCCACCGCCCCGCCGACCGCGCCCAGCGGCGCATCCGTCCGCGTCGACAGCCAGAACGCCAGCCCGGCCGTGACCAGCTGCGAGACGAACACGTAGGCGACCACCAGCGCGAGCCGCCCCACCGCGTCCCCCGCCCCCAGGACCCCGCCCGCGGGCAGCTTCAGCGGCCCCCACCCGTACGCGGCGGTGCCCGCCGCCAGCGCCACCACCGGCAGCAGCACGATCGCGGCCAGGCTGGACCCGAGCGCGACCACCAGCTTGCTCCACAGCAGCCGCGCCCGCGGCACCGGCGAGGCCAGCAGGTAGCGCAGCGAGGACCAGCTCGCCTCGGAGGCGACCGTGTCCCCGCAGAACAGGGCCACCGGCACCACCAGCAGGAACCCCGCCGACACGAACAGGCAGGTGGCCGCGAAGTTCGCGCCCGAGGCGGTCGCGGTGTCGATGAACGAGATCCGCCCGTCCCCGCCGCCCCGGCCGCCCTCCCGTCCGCCGCCCACCGCAAAGGCGATGATCATGACGAAGGGCAGCGCGGCCAGCACCCCGCCCATCACCAGCGTCCGCCGCCGGCGCCACTGCCGCAGCGCCTCCACGCGCAGCGGCAGCGTCCGGCCCGGCCGGTAGCCCGGGGCGACCTCCGCCATGGCGCTCACGCCGTACCTCCGATCAGCGTCAGGAACGCATCCTCCAGCCGCCGGTGCGGCCCCACGCCGCTCACCGGCACCTCCAGCCGCACCAGTTCGGCCACCAGCCCCGCGGCCGTCGCCCCGTCGAGCCGTACGAGCAGCCCCTCCTCGCATGCCACCGCGGACTCCACTCCCTCCAGCGCCGCCACCTTCGCGACGGTCACCTCCTCGACGGGGCCCTCCAGCGACACCAGCAGTGCGTTCCCGCCGCCGGTGATCTCGCCGACCTCGCCCGCCTGCACCAGCCGCCCGCGGTCCATGACCACCAGGTGGGTGCAGGACTGCTCCACCTCGGACAGCAGATGGCTGGAGACGATCACCGTCCGGCCGCCGGCCGCGTACCGGATCATCACGTCCCGCATCTCCCGGATCTGCGGCGGGTCCAGACCGTTCGTCGGCTCGTCGAGGATCAGCAGGTCCGGCAGGCCGAGCATGGCCTGCGCGATCGCCAGCCGCTGCCGCATGCCCTGGGAGTACGTGCGCACCGCGCGCTCCAGCGCATCGCCGAGCCCGGCGATCTCCAGCGCCTCCGCCATGTGCGCGTCCTCGGCGGGCCGGCCGGTGGCCCTCCAGTACAGCTCCAGGTTGGCCCGCCCCGACAGGTGCGGCAGGAACCCGGCCCCCTCGACGAAGGCCCCGACCCGCGACAGCACCAGAGACCCGGGCCGCACCGGATGCCCGAACACCCGGATCCCGCCGGCGTCGGGCGAGATCAGGCCCATCAGCATCCGCAGCGTGGTGGTCTTCCCGGCGCCGTTCGGTCCGAGCAGCCCCAGCACCTGCCCCTTCTCCACCCGGAAGGACAGGTCCCGTACCGCATAGCGGTCCTGCGCCTTCGCGTACCGCTTCGTCAGGCCCGTGATGTCCAGGGGCACCTCGGCGAGCGCCGGGTCGGGCTGTGCCCCGTCCGCCGCCCGCACCCCGCCCCGCAGGCCGCCGCGGCCGGGCCGGCGGGCGCCCAGCAGCGCCGCGGCCAGCAGCGCGGCGCCCAGCGGCAGGGCCCACGTCCAGGCGGGCAGCCCCGCGGAGGCGGTCCGCACCCCCTCGGCGACCGGGACGGCCAGCGGGCCCTTCAGGGACACCGTGTACGAGGCCGGGGCGGCGGGTGAGGCGTAGCCCAGGTCGGTGGCCGACACCACCAGCCGCAGCCGGTGCCCGGCCTGCACGGCGTGGTCGACGGCCGGCAGCCGCAGCTCCACGTCCCGGCCCTGCCCCCCGGCGTCCGCCACCCGCACGGGCGCGACCAGCTGGTGCGGCAGCACGGCCTGGCGCCCGTCCGGCCCGACGTCGTACACCTTCGCGAACAGGACGGCCGAGCCGTCGGCGGCCGTGGACCGCACGTGCAGGGTGACGGCCGGCGCCCCGGTGATCCGCACATCCTCGGCCAGCGGCTCCGACTCGAACCGGGCGTGCTGCCCCGGGAAGTCCGTCGACAGCCCGGCCCCGAAGGCCGCGAGCTGCCCGCCGACCCCCGGTACGGAGGACAGCGCGGCGGGGGTGCCGCCCGCCGGGTTGGCGAAGGTCTGCTCCCGCTCCCGGGCCGCCAGCGCCAACGGCCTCGGGTCCGCACCGAGGCCGGGGTAGCGCTCCCCGGCCGCGCCGCGCAGCCGCACCGCCCCGTCGGTGGAGTCGATGCCGCCGGAGCGCGAGACGCGGAAGGCCGGGCCGGTGTCCGCGCCCTCGTCGCGCTTGAGGTACCGGTCGAACCAGGCGGCGACCCGGTCCTCGACGCGGCGGGCCTCGCGCATGCCGCCGTCGTGGCCGCCGGCCGCCCAGTCCACGGCCACGGGCGCCCCGTTGGCGGCGATCGCCCGGGCCATCGCATCGGCCTGGTCCAGCGGGAAGAGGGAGTCGTCCTGGCCCTGCACGATCAGCGCCGGCACCCGGATCCGGCCGGCGACCGCCGACGGGCTGCGCCGCTCCAGCAGGTCACGGGCCTCGGCGTCGGGCGTCCCGGCCGCCGCGACGCGCTCGTACATGGCGCACAGCTCCGGCTGGAACCGGCCGCAGGCGGTGGCGCTGCCCGCACCGGCCGCCCCCGCCGCAGCGCCGCCCGCGCCCGCGGCAGCCGGGCCGTCCGAGCCGGCTGGAGCAGGGCCGTCCGGATCGGCGGCGGCCGGGACGCCCGGGGCCGCCGTCCCGCCGGCCGAACCGGTGGTGAAGAACAGGCCCGCCCACAGCTTCTTGAACACCCCTTGCGGGAACAGGGAGTCCGCGAGGTTCCAGTACGTGATCTGCGGGGCGATCGCGTCGACCCGCCGGTCGTACCCGGCGGCGAGCAGCGACACCGCCCCGCCGTACGAGGCCCCGGCGACCCCGACCCGCGGATCGCCCGCACCGTCCAGCTGCACCTCGGGCCGGGCCGCGAGCCAGTCGACGAGCCGGGAGACGTCCTTGACCTCGTACGCGGGATCGTTCAGCCCGATCTGCCCGCCGGAGCGGCCGAAGCCGCGCGCCGACCAGGTCAGCACCGCGTAGCCGTCGCGGGCCAGCCGCTCGGCCTGCGCGCGCACGTCGTCCTTGCTGCCCCCGAAGCCGTGGCCGAGGAGCACCGCGGGACGCCGTCCGGGCCCTCCGGCGGTGAACCAGGAGGTGTCGATCCCGGCGCCGGGCATCCGCAGCACCCGGTCCTCGCGGTGCACGGCCGGCTCCCCGCCGGACGCGCCCGCCGTCCAGGTCCCGGCCCCCGCGACGACGGCGAGCGCGGCGGCGCCGGCGAGCAGGCGGCTTCGGCGGCGCCGGGGCAGCCGCGGCTTCGGCAGTCGGAGCGTCATACCCCGAACCCTAGACGCCGCCCCCGCGCCCGCTCAGCGCCCCGAGGCGGAGCCGCCCACCTCCTTGAGGACTACGGCCGCCGTCCCGGCGTACCGCGCCCGCGGTATGCGCGCCGCCGTGCACGCGCCCGCCGTCTTCGCCCCGCCCTCCACGCGCCCGACCTGCGCGCACCGCCCGGCGGCGGGAGGATGTCGGCATGCTGCTCGCCGAGGTCGCGCGCGTCTCCCGGGAGGTCGC
This sequence comes from Streptomyces sp. NPDC046866, assembly GCF_040704625.1. Taxonomy (NCBI): domain Bacteria; kingdom Bacillati; phylum Actinomycetota; class Actinomycetes; order Kitasatosporales; family Streptomycetaceae; genus Streptomyces; species Streptomyces sp. NPDC046866. The sequence goes on along the minus strand of NZ_JBEYXN010000021.1, from coordinate 132,389 downwards.
CGAGACCTCCGCCCGGTCCCGCAAGACCGCCCTGCTCGCGGAGCTCTTCGCCGCCGCGCCCGCCGCCGAGGCCGCGCTGGTCATCTCGTACCTGGCCGGACGGCTCCCGCAGGGCCGGCCCGGCCTGGGCTGGAGCTCCCTCGGCCGGGAGGTGGCCCCCGCGGACCACCCGACCCTGGGCGTCGCCGAGGTCGACGCGGCGGTGGCCGCACTCGCCGCGGTCGCCGGTACGGGATCCCAGGCCGAGCGCCGCCGGATCCTCGACGCCCTGTTCGGCGCTGCCACCGCAGCCGAGCAGCGGTTCCTGCGCAGCCTGCTGTCCGGAGAGGTCCGCCAGGGCGCCCTCGATGCGGTGGCCCTGGAGGGCGTGGCCGCGGCCGCCGGGGTACCGGCCGCCGAGCTGCGCCGCGCCGTGATGCTGGACGGCTCGCTGCCCCGGGTGGGCGCCGCGGTGCTGGCCGAGGGCCCCGACGCCCTCGGCCGCTTCACCCTGCGCGTGGGGCAGCCCGTACAGCCGATGCTGGCCCACACGGCCGCGTCGGTCGCCGAGGCGCTGGCCGCGCTCGGGCCCTGCGCGGTGGAGGAGAAGCTCGACGGCATCCGGGTGCAGGTGCACCGCGACGGCGAGGAGATCCACGTCTACACGCGCTCCCTGGACGAGATCACCGGCCGGCTGCCCGAGGTGGTCCAGGCGGCGCGGACCTTCGCGGGCGACCGGTTCATCCTGGACGGCGAGGTCATCGGGCAGCGCGCGGACGGCCGACCGGTGCCCTTCCAGGACATCGCGAGCCGGGTCGGGTCCCGCATCGACGTCGAGACCGCCCGCCGGACCCTGCCCGTCACCCCGTACTTCTTCGACGTGCTCGCCGCGGGCGGGGACGTCCTGCTGGACCGGCCCGTCCGCGAGCGGTACGCGGTCCTCGCCGCCCTGGTGCCCGAGGAGCACCGGGTCCGGCGGCTCGCGGTGGAGGACCCGGCGGCGCAGGCGGACGCGGCCGAGGAGTTCTGGGCCGAGGCCCTGCGCCGCGGGCACGAGGGCGTGATGGCCAAGTCCCTGGAATCGGCGTACGCGGCCGGCCGGCGCGGCCGCCACTGGCTCAAGGTCAAACCGGTCCACACCCTGGACCTCGTCGTCCTCGCCGCCGAGTGGGGCCACGGCCGGCGCACCGGGTTCCTGTCGAACCTGCACCTGGGCGCCCGGGCCGCCGACGGCACCTTCGCCATGCTCGGCAAGACCTTCAAGGGGCTGACCGACGAGATGCTGCGCTGGCAGACGGCCCGGCTGCGCGAGCTGGCCGTCCGGGACGACGGCTTCACGGTCCGGGTACGGCCCGAGCTCGTCGTGGAGATCGCCTACGACGGGCTCCAGCGCTCCCCGCGCTACCCGGCCGGGGTCGCGCTGCGCTTCGCCCGGGTCCTGCGGCACCGCCCCGACAAGAGCGCCGACCAGGCCGACACCGTGGAGACGGTCCTCGGCGGACCGGCTCCCGGCGCGAGGGACGACGGCGCTGGCGGCGGCACCGGCGGAGGATCCTGAGACGGCCGGAACAAGGGCCAGGGGGGCGGTTTTGCCCCAGAGGCAATGCGGATTGCCAGACAGGCAAGGTTCTGGCTCAATCGGGGCATGACACCAGGTCCTCCCGGTCCCGGCGGCCCCGACGAGGCGGCCGCACCCTCCGCCGGCACCGACTCCGACGAGCTGCCCGCCGTGGCTCCGCAGCTGCGCGAGCTGCGCCGCCGCGCCGGACTCACCCTGGAGGCGGCCGCCGCGCGGGCCCGGCTCTCGCCGGCCCACCTCTCCCGACTGGAGACCGGGCGGCGCCAGCCCTCGCTGCCGCTCCTGCTCGGACTCGCCCGCACCTACGGTACGACGGTCTCCGAGCTGCTCGGCGAGACCCCCGCCGTGGCCGACCCCGTCATCCGCGCGGGCGGCCCGGGGGCCCGGGAGGCCGACGGCTGGACGTACTGGCAGGCCGGCGGCTCCGGCCGCGGCATGCAGGCCCTGCGGGTGCACGTGCCGCACGGCCGCAGCCAGGGCGAGCTGGTCCGCGTACACCCCGGCGAGGAATGGCTGTACGTCCTCAAGGGGCGGCTGCGCCTGCATCTGGCGGAGGCCGAGTACCTGCTGGAGCCGGGGGACAGCGCGCACTTCGACTCGCTCACCCCGCACCGGATCGCCGCTGCCACCGCCGGCGGCGCCGACCTGCTGTTCGTGCACACGCTGCTCCAGAGCAGCCTCGCCGGGCTGTGCCTCGGCGGCGGCCCCGGCGCCGCGCCCACCCACCACCGCCCCTGAAGGGCCGGGCCCAGGGCCAGGAGCCGCCCGCAGCCGAGTGCCCGAAGCCCGAAGCCCGAAGCCCAAAGCCCAAAGCCCAAAGCCCAAAGCCCAAAGCCCGAAGCACGAAGCCGAGGGCAAGAGCAAAGAGCCCAGAGACCAGGGCCCGGACACCAGGGCCCGGAGCCAAGGAGCCCCACCCCCATGCGCCTGCAAGGAAAGTTCCCGCGTGGACTGCTGATCCGGCTGATCGCCTACCTGTTCGTCGGCCACCTCTTCGCCTTCTTCGTCTACCTCCTCTTCCTGCTGGGCGGTCAGAACCAATGACCGGCCCGGCAGTCCGCCCCTCGCGGCTCTAGGAACCTGCAGGTCCTGCCGCTACCCTCCGCGCATGATTCCCACGGTTGTCTGGGGCACCGGCAACGTCGGCCGGTTGGCCATCCGTGCCGTGGCGGCCCATCCGGCACTGGAACTGGCCGCCGTCATCGTCCACCATCCCGACAAGGTCGGCCGCGACGCGGGCCGGCTCGGCGGACTCGGCCACGACACCGGCGTCCTGGCCACCGACGACGTCGAAGCCGTCCTCGCCGCCCGGCCGCGGGCCGTCGTCTACGCGGCGACCGGCGACGTCCGCCCCGACGGGGCGCTCAGCGACATCACCCGGGCTCTCCGCGCCGGCGCCGTCGTCGTCAGCCCGGCCCTCTACCCGCTCTACGACCACCGCAGCGCCCCGCCGGAGTTCCGCGACCCTGTCGCGGCCGCCGTCGCGGAGGGCGGCGGCTCCCTGTTCGCCTCCGGCGTCGACCCCGGCTGGGGCAACGACGTGCTGCCGCTCCTGCTCAGCGGACTCGGCACCCGGATCGACGCCATCCGCTGCCAGGAGATCTTCGACTACTCCACGTACGACCAACCCGACTCCGTCCGCGACCTCGTCGGCATGGGCCATCCCCTGGACCGCCTGCCGATGATGCTGGCCCCTGCCGTCCCCACCCTGGTGTGGGGCGGGCAGATCCGCATGATGGCCCGGGCCCTCGGCGTCGAACTCGACGAGATCCGCGAGACCGTCGACCGCCGCGCCCTCGAACGGACCGTCACCACCCCGGCCATGGGCGTCTTCGAGGCCGGCACCCAGGGCGCCGTCCGCTTCGAGGTGCAGGGCGTCGTCGACGGCGAGCCCCGGCTCGTCATCGAACACGTCACCCGCATCCACGCCTCCTGCGCCCCCGACTGGCCCGTCCCGCCGGACGGCGGCGACGGCGCCCACCGGGTGATCATCGAGGGCCGCCCGCACATCGAGGTCACCGTCGAGGCCGCCGACGAGGGCGGCAACCGCTCCGCCGGCGGCAACGCCACCGCCGTCGGCCGCCTGGTCGGCGCCATCGACTGGCTGGTGGACGCCCCGCCCGGCCTCTACGACGCCCTCGACGTCCCACTGCGCCCCGCCGTCGGCAGACTCGGCAGACCCGGAAGGACACAGCCATGACCGGCATGAGGATCGACATACCCGAAGGGCAGCACCCGATCGAGTACGTGTGGGGCGACATGGTCCCCGGGATCGGGACGGCCGCCGCGAACTTCTCCCTGGCCGTGTACGCCCACTCCACCCTCGGGCTGCGCGAGTTCGAGGCCGCGCGGCTGCGCGTCGCCCAGATCAACGGGTGCGTCTTCTGCCTGGACTGGCGGACCGAGCGCGACGGGCAGAAGGTCGAGGAGGAGTTCGCCGACGCGGTGGCCGCCTGGCGGACCACCGACCGGTTCGACGCGCGCACCCGGCTGGCCGCGGAGTACGCCGAGCGCTACACCCTCGACCACCACCACCTGGACGATGCGTTCTGGGAGCGGATGACGGCGCAGTACAGCCAGCTCGAGATCGTGGAGCTCACCATGAGCATCGGGTCCTGGCTGGCGTTCGGCCGGCTCAACCACGTGCTCGGCCTCGACAGCGTCTGCGTCCTGCCGGGGCACTGAGGAGCACGGGGACCGACAGCGGTACGGGGCCGGCCGGTGCGTCCGGCGGCCCCGCTCTTCCCCCGCGGGCGCGCCTGCGGCGCCGCGCCGCCCCCTACAGGTCGGTGGCGATGATCCTCTCGATGTTGCGCTCCGCCAGGGCCGTGATGGTGACGAACGGGTTGACGCTCGTGTTGCCGGGGATCAGAGCGCCGTCGATCACGTACAGGCCCGGGTGTCCGTGCAGGCGGCCGTGGTTGTCGGTGGCCCGGTCCAGTACGGCGCCCCCGAGCGGGTGGTAGGTCAGGTGGTCGCCCCAGACCTTGTCGGTGCCGAAGAGGTCGCTCCGGTAGATCGTCCCCTCCTTCGCGTTGATCCTGTCGAAGATGGTCCGGGCCATGTCGATGGAGGGCTGCTTCCACGCCCGCTGCCAGTTCAGCCCGACCGTGCCCGAGGCCGCGTCGTACGTGAACTCGGCGCGGTTCGGGTTCTTCGTGATCGACAGGTAGAAGGAGGCGTACGTCTCGATGCCGGTCGGCAGGGGGGCCACCTCGGCGAAGGCGCCGCCCGCGTCCCAGTTGTCGATGCCGCCGCAGGGGATCGAGGCCTGGACCTTGCCGGTGGGGTCCCAGATGTGGTTGGCGCGGCCGCACATGACGTTGCCGTTGTCGCCCCAGCCCTTGCCGATCTCCCCGTTGAGTCCCGGCAGGGCGCCGGTCGCCTTCAGCCGGACGAGCAGTTTGCTCGTGCCGACGCTGCCCGCCGCGAAGAAGACCCGGTCGGCGGTGACGGTCTTGGTGGCGGTGGTGTCGCCGGAGGTGCCGATCTGGTCGATGGCGACGCTGTAGCCGCCGCCGGCCGCGGGGGAGACCGAAGTGACCTTGTGCAGCGGCGAGATGGTGACCCGGCCCGTGGCCCGGGCCTCGGCGAGGTAGGTCTTCTGGAGCGACTTCTTGCCGTGGTTGTTGCCGTAGAGGATCTCCCCGGCCACCGCCGACTTCGGGACGGTGCCGGCCGCCTCCTGCTTCATGTAGTCCCAGTCGTAGACGTCGGGGACGAAGACGAAGGGGAACCCGGAGCGCTGGGCGTGCCTGCGGCCGACCCGGGCGAACTGGTAGCAGTCCACCGTGTCGAACCAGGCCGGGTCCACCAGGCCCACGCCGAGCCCGGCATTGGCCCGCGGGTAGTACGTGCCGTACATCTCGTCGGGGTCCACCGACGGCAGGATGGCGGCGAAGTTGGAGCGCTTAGGGGTGACCGCCATGCCGCCGTTGACGAGCGAGCCGCCGCCGACGCCGCGGCCCTGGTAGACGATGATCCCGCCCATCTCCTCGGCGTCGAGGATGCCGGTGTAGCGCGGGATGTCCCTGTCGATGGGGAAGCCGAGGAAGTTGCTCAGCGGCTGCTTGGTCCTGGTGCGCAGCCAGTAGGAGCGCTGGTCGGGGCTGGTGGTGTTGCAGAAGACCTTGCCGTCGGGGCCGGGCGTGTCCCAGGCCATGCCCATCTCGACCATGTGGACGTCGACGCCCGCCTGGGCCAGGCGCAGGGCGGCGACCGAGCCGCCGTAGCCGGTGCCGATCACCAGGACCGGCACGTGCGCCCCGGACGCGATGGGGCCGGCAGTGGTGTCCGCTGCGGCGGGGCCGGCGGTGGCCGGTCCGCCGAGGACGGCCGCCCCGAGAAGAGAACCCGTTCCAGTGATGAATCCGCGTCGCGATATCCCATGCAGGCCGTTGCTGCACTGGCATTTGTCGCTCATGTGATGTTCCTCACTCGTGGGGGAATGGGAACGAGTTCTACTGCTGCATGTGCATGAAGTCACTACATACGGCTAGGTAACTTCAGGCCCTTCACGGCCCGCGCGGAACCGGACGGGAGCGTCCCGCCCACCCGAGGCACGCCGCGGCCGGGGTGTGGCGGCGGACCTCCGCGACCGCGGGCCCGCTCACGAGGCAGAGGTCCCGGCGGCGGTGATGGCCGCACCCGCCCCGAGGTCGGCGTGGCGCTCCGGCACACCGGCTCCTCACCCGCCTCCGCGCCGGCCGGTCACGGCACTAGGCGGTCTCCCGCGGGGCGGTCGGCTCGGCGGGGCGTTCCAGCGGGGGAGCGGACACCGCGCAGTGGGTGCGGCACTGCGGATGGCACGCCGCGGGCTGCGGGGTGCGCACGGTCGTCCACGCCACGGCGGCCCCGACCGCCAGCGCCCCCGCGCACCAGAGCATGGCCCGCTCGAACGCGGCGTCGAACTCGGGCGCCGAGAGGTAGGCCTCCGCCCCCATGCCGGTCAGCAGCGGCAGGGCCGCCACCGCCAACAGCCCCGCCACCCGCGCGGCCGCGTTGTTGATGCCGCTGGCCAGGCCCGCCCGCCCCGGGTCCACGGAGGCGAGCACGGCCTCGGTCAGCGGTGCCACCAGCGCGGTCAAGCCCAGGCCGAGCACGACGAGGGCCGGCAGCACGTCCGCCACGTAGGAGGCGCCGGGCCCCACGCGCAGCATCAGCAGCAGGCCTGCCGCGCACAGCAGCGGCCCCGCCGTCAGCGGGATCCGCGGCCCGATCCGCTCCCCGAGCGCCCCCGAGCGGGCCGACAGCAGCAGCATCAGCACGGTCGTCGGCAGCAGCGCGGCGCCCGAGGCCACCGCCGAGTACCCGCAGACCACCTGGAGCTGGAGCACCACGAGGAAGAAGAACCCGCCGAAGGCCGCGTACACGAACAGCGTGACCACGTTGACCGCGGTGAACTGCCGGGAAGCGAAGATCTCGGGCGGCACCATCGGGTCGGGCCGCCGCCGCTCGACGTACACGAACACCGCCGACAGCAGCACCCCGCCGGCGGCCGCGACGGTCACCGCCGCCGATCCCGACCGCGCCTCGATCAGCGCGTACGTCAGCAGGGCGAGGGCCGCCGCCCCCAGTGCCGCGCCGAGCACGTCGAACCGTCCGCGCGCCGCCGGGTCCCGCGACTCCGGTACGTGCCGCAGCGCGACCGGCACGCAGACCGCGGCCACCGGCACGTTCAGCAGGAACACCCAGCGCCAGCCGGGCCCGTCCACCAGCCACCCGCCGACGAACGGCCCCACGGCCGCGCCCACCCCGCCGAACCCCGACCACAGCCCCACGGCCCGGCCCCGGTCCCCTGCGGCGATGGAGCCCTGGATCAGCGCCAGCGAACCCGGGGTCAGCAGGGCCCCGCCGACGCCCTGCAGCGCGCGGGCGGCGATCAGGACGCCTTCGTTCGGGGCGATCCCGCACAGCAGCGACCCCGCCGCGAACCACACCACGCCCAGCACGAACACCCGGCGCCGCCCGAAGCGGTCACCGAGCGCCCCGCCCACGAGGATCAGCCCCGCCAGGGTCAGCAGGTACGCGTTGACCGTCCACTGGAGCACGGCCAGGTCCGCCCCGAGGTCCCGCCCCATCCGCGGGAGCGCGACGTTGACCACGGTGGAGTCGAGCAGCGCCATGGTCGAGCCGAGCACCGTGGCCAGGACGATCCACCGGCCCTGGGCGGAGGCGAGCGCGACGCCCGGCGCGGACGGCTCCGGCGCGGCCGCCGGCTCGGGGGGCGCGGAACCGGTCATGCCCCCAGGCTGGCGCGCCGCGCCGGAAAGAGCCACCCGGAGGGCGCCGGTCCGGGGCCCGGCCGGGGTCCGGACGGGGCCCGGACGCGCCCGGGCCGCCCCGGCCACGGCGCCGGCGGTGACTCATGAGGCGCTCTTGTAGTGGGCATGACGCTTCCTTCACCATGACCGCGCACGTCACGCACGCCTTATCCGCACGATCTGCACACGGCGTACGAGGAGACCACACGTGGCCCAACGCACACCACGACGATCCCGGCGGCCCTTACGCACGGCGCTCGCCGCCCTCACGACCCTGCTGCTCCTGCCCCTCGGCGCGGGCGCCGCAGCCGCCGCCCCCGGCCCCGGACCCGCCCCCGGCGCGGCCGAGCGAAAGATCGAGCCCAAGCTCCGCGCCCAGCTCGACGGCTCCGCCAAGACCGTCTTCTGGGTCTACCTCGACAGCGCCGCCGACCTCGGCGCGGCGCAGCGGCAGCAGACCCGCGCAGCCAAGGCCGAAACGGTCCTGCGGACCAAGCAGGAGCACGCCGCCCGCACGCAGGCCGAGCTGATCAAGGCCCTGGACGGCGCCCGGGCCGAGTACACCTCGTACTGGATCGTCAACGCGATCCGCGTCGTCGGCACGGAGAAGCTCGCCGGCACCCTCGCCGGCCGCCCCGAGGTGGCGCGCATCGACGCCGACGACAAGGTCACCCTCCCCCGCCCGGCCGAGGGCAAGCGGGAGCAGACCGCCGCCGACGCCGTCGAATGGAACATCGACCGGATCAAGGCCCCCCAGGTGTGGGACCGGCTCGGCGTGCGCGGCGAGGGCATCGTCGTCGCCAACATCGACAGCGGCGTCGACGTCACCCACCCCGCCGTCACCCGCCAGTACCGCGGCAGGAACGCCGACGGCTCCTACGACCACAACTACAACTGGTTCGACCCCGCCGGCATCTGCCCCACCGCCGCGCCCTGCGACAACAACGACCACGGCACCCACACCATGGGCACCATGGTCGGCGACGACGGCGGCGCCAACCGGATCGGCGTGGCCCCCGGCGCCCGCTGGATCGCCGCCAAGGGCTGCGAGACCAACTCCTGCTCCGAGGCCTCCCTCCTCGCCGCCGGCCAGTGGATCGTCGCCCCGACCGACCTCGCCGGCCACAACCCCCGCCCCGACCTCGCCCCGCACGTCGTCAACAACTCCTGGGGCAGCGCGGCCCACGACGACTGGTACAGGCAGATCGTCGACGCCTGGCGCGCCGCCGGCATCTTCCCCGCCTTCTCCAACGGCAACGCCGGCCCCGGCTGCGCCACCAGCGGCTCGCCCGGCGACTACGCCGCCTCCTACAGCTCCGGCGCCTTCGACGCCGACGGCGCCATCGCCTCCTTCTCCTCGCGCGGTGCGGGCCCGGGCGGCATCGTCAAGCCCAACATCGCCGCCCCCGGCGTGAACGTCCGCTCCTCCGTCCCCGGCGGGGCGTACGCCTCCTTCTCCGGCACCTCCATGGCCTCGCCGCACACAGCGGCCTCCGTCGCCCTCCTCTGGTCCGCCGCGCCCGCCCTCGTCGGCGACATCGCGCAGACCGAGGCGCTGCTGAACGGCACCGCCCAGGACACCGACAACGGCCAGTGCGGCGGCACCGCCGCGAACAACAACGTCTTCGGCGAGGGCAGGCTCGACGTGCTCGCCGCAGCCACCGCCGCCCCGCGCGGCGCGACCGGCGCGCTCGGCGGCACCGTCCGCTCCGGCGGAGCGCCCGTCGCCGGCGTGAAGGTCACCGCCGCCGGGCCGATCAGCCGCACGGCGACCACCGCGGCCGACGGCAGCTACACCTTCCGCTCCCTGTCGGTCGGCACGTACACCCTGACGGCCGCGAAGTTCGGCTACGGCCAGGAGACCGCCACCGCCACGGTCACCGAGAACGCCACCGCCACCGGGGACTTCACCCTCACCCAGGCCCCCTCCGGCAGGCTCACCGGCACCGTCACCACCCCGGCCGGACCCGCCGCCGGCGCGGCCGTCGCCATCGCGGACACCCCCGTCACCGCGACCGCCGACGACCAGGGCCGCTTCGAGGTCACCCTGCCGCACGGCACGTACGAGGTGCGGGCGACGCACCCCTCCCGCTGCCTCACCGGCGGCACCGCCCGGACCACCGTCGCCGGGGACACCGCCGTGGCCGTCGCCCTGCCCGAACGCACGGACGGCTACGGCTACGCCTGCTCCACCGCGGGCGGCCGCCCGTACCAGGCCGGCGACCGGCAGCTCGCGCTGACCGGCGACAACACCACCGAGCGCGTCGACCTGCCCTTCCCGCTGCCGCTGTACGGCAAGACGTACGGGCAGGCCTGGATCGGCACGAACGGCACGGTCAGCTTCGGCGGCGCCCACACCGGCGACATCAACGGCGACCTCCCGAGCACCGCCACGCCCAACGCGGCCCTCTACCCGTTCTGGGACGACCTCGTGGTCGGACCGGCCGGCAGCGGCTCGGGCGTGTTCACCGCCGTGACCGGGACCGCCCCGCACCGCAGCTACGTCATCGAATGGCGCAAGGTCGCCCACTGGTCGGCCCAGTCCGACCCGTTCTCCTTCTCGGCCGCGATCGGCGAGGACGGCTCCGTCACGTACACCTACAAGGGCACCGGCGGCACCGGGCTGAAGGGCGGCTCCTCCGCCACCGTCGGCGTGGAGAACGCCACCGGGACCGATGCCTTCGCCTACTCCTTCAACACCCCCGTCATCACCGACGGCCTGAGCCTCGCCTTCCGCACCACCCGCAGCGGCGTCGTCGCCGGCCGCGTGCTCGACGCCAACGACGGCAACGGCGTGGCCGGGGCGAGCGTCACCGTCGGCGCCGGCGCCGACGCCGTCACGGCCACCACCGCCGCCGACGGCAGCTACGCCCTGCAGGCCCGGTCCGGCCGCAGCACCGTCACGGTCCTGGCCGACTCGTACGAGGGCGCCACCGAGGCGCTCTCCGTCGAGCAGGCCGGCGTCACCGCCCACACGCGCTCGCTGCGCACGGCGCGCGTGAACCCGTCCCGGCCGGCCGTGGAGATCGTCCTCCCGGCCGACCAGAAACGCACCCGCACCCTGGACCTCACCAACACCGGCACCCTGGACACCGCCTTCACGGTCGCCGAGGACGCGCCCTGGCTGACCGCCACCCCCGAGACCGGGAACCTTCCGACCGGCGGAAAGGCCGCTCTGGCGCTCACCGTGGACACCACGGGGCAGGCGGCCGGCTCCGTGCTGACGGCAAACCTGCGGATCACCTCGGTCAGCGGCCGCGCACCGGTGCTCGCCGTGCCCGTGAAGATCGTGGTCCCGCGCTACCAGGTGGCCCTCGACGCGGGCTCCGACCGCCCCGGCACCGACTCGCTGGGCGACGGCTGGTCGCCCGACCGCGCCTACACGGCCGGCTCCTACGGCTACCAGGGCAGCTCCTCGGTCCGGTCGACGGGGCACGCCATCGCCGGAACGGAGGAGCAGAAGCTCTTCCGCAACGCCCGTGAGGGCATGTACGAATACCGCTTCGACAACGTGCCGAACGGGACGTACACCGTGGAACTCGGCTTCGCGGAGCTGTCGTCCACCAAGCCGAACCGGCGCGTCTTCGACGTCCTCGCCGAGGGCACCGAGGTCCTGCCCTCGCTGGACGTCTCCCTGGAGGCGGGCACGTACGCCGCGGTGACGCGCAGCTACACGGTCACCGTGACGGACGGCGTCCTCAACATCCGCTTCGTGCAGCACACCGGCTTCGGCAAGCCGCTGCTGAACACCCTGCGGGTGACGGACCGCCCGGACAAGAACCAGCCGTCGCACTAGCGCCCGGCCGAAAGGCGCAGCCGGGGGCGGCCCGCCACCGCGTGGCGGACCGCCCCCCTGCACTTCCGGGCATTCGGGTGGAGGGCGTCGACTGCGCTGCGGTGCGCCCGGGAGGGCGGGGCGAGGGTGGCTAGCGTGGGGCACCATGACGCTCAGCAGCGAACGCGCCGAACCCCTCGGCCCCGCCGCCGTGCCGCACCCCTCCGCCCCGCCCGCCCCGCCCGCCCCGCCCGGGGCGGCGGCCGCCGCGACCGCCCGCACGGCGGACCGCGTCCACGAGGTGCTCCGGGTCGCCGACCCGGAGGCCGTATGGGCGTTCGGGGGGCCGGACGGCCCCCTCGCCGGATCGGAGCACGGCCGGTACGGCGACCGCGACGCCGACGCCCACGCCGACTTCGAAGGCGAAGGCGTGGGGGAAGGCAAGGACGGGGGCGAAGGGGCCGGCCGCGACGTCGGCGCACTCTTCCCCGTCCTCGCCCTGTGGCCCGTGATCGGCAGCCTGGTGGCCGAGGAGGTCCTGCGGCTGCACACCCCGCTCACCGCGTACGGGCACGAGGCCGCCGCCGACACCCCCTCGGGGACGACCACCCACCACCTCCTCACCCACCCGGGCGGCCGCCGCGCGGCGCACACGGCCCACGCCGCCCTCACCCGGCTCGCCGAACACCTCGGCGGCGGGCCCCTGGCCGAGCTCGCCGCCACCCGCATCTGGCAGCCCCTCGGCATGACCGGCACCCGCTGCACCGGCGGCACGCTCGAGGCCCCCCTCGCCGACCTCGGCCGCTTCCTCGGCGTCCTCCTCGGCCGCTCGGACCACCCCGTTCCCCGGACCTGGACCACGGAGTCCCTGCGGATCCGCACCGGCGAACTCACCCCTGCCCGCGGCCTCCTGTGGTACCCGGGCCCCCACGGCACGTGGACGTACGGCGACACCGCCGCCGTCTGGGTCGCCCCCGCCCTGCGCCGCTGGGCCGTGCTCCTGCCCGCCGCCCCGCGCGGACCCCTGCGCACCTCCTTCCGGGAGGCGGTCTTCGCCCCGGCCGCCCGCTGAGCCCCGGCGCCTGCGCGCACCCGGTCGGCGGCCCGCCCCGCGGGGCGGGATGCGGCCCGGGGCCGGTGCGTCGCCCGGACGGGCGTGCCCGGGCGCGGAGGCGGGGCGGCCGCTGCCGCGGGGCGCTGCGGCCGCGCCCGCCCGCGGGCGCCGGCCGTCCCGGCCGCACTCGGAGCGCGGGGCCTCCAAGATCGACGTACGGTGGGCCCGATGTCACCGACCGCTGGCCCCGGCCGCGCGGAGGTTCCGGATCGCATCCCGTACGAGGCCGCCCCCGGCAAGACCCGGCGGCACCCGGCGGTGCGCGGAGCCCCGCCGCGGTCCCCAGCGGCCCGATCCCAGGGAGGTGGTGCGGGCATGGCCGGTTCCGGTACGACCCGCGCGGCCGTCACGCGCGGCCCGGCGGTGCGGACCGCGGGACGCGCCGAGTCGGTCCGGTTCGCCGCGACCCGGGCGATCCCCTTCTTCGTCCGCGGCGTCCCCGGCGCCCGCCCGGCGTTCTCCGCCGAGACCCTGCGCGCCCTGCGCGACCGCCACGGCGGGGCGCCCGTCCTCGTACGCGGCCTGTCCGGAAGGGCGCTCGTCCTGCTGGACCCGCAGGACTTCGGGCAGTTCTACGCCGAACCGGCCGCGCCGGAGCCGCCCCCCGCGCCCGCACCCCCCTCCTGCGAGGCGCTGGGCGCCGTGATCGCCGAGGAGGCCCGGCTGCTGGCCGCCGCCTCCACCCTCGAACTGGTCCGCGTCCGGCACGCCGTGGCCCGCCTGGCCCGGCGGATCGCCCCCGGTGCGCCGGCCGCCGCCGCCCTCCCGGCCGGCCCGTACGCCGCCGGGGCGCCCGCCGGCCTGTTCGGCCGGCTGTGCCGCCGCGGCGCGGGCCGCGAGCGCGCGGCCGCGGCCGAGGGGCACGTCCGCGCCGGCCGCGCCGCCCCCCACGCCGGCCCCGCGGCCCGCCCCCAACCCTGGCTGCGGGCCGTGGACACCGTCCCGGGAACCCTGCTGCGCACCCTGCTCCTGCTCGGCGCGCACCCCGCCGAGCAGACCGCCGCGGCCGCCGAGGCCGCAGCCTCCGCCTCCCCCCGTGACCTGGTGCGGATGCGGGCCTGCGTCCTGGAGTCCCTGCGGCTCTACCCGGCGGTGCCCGAGCTGGTCCGGATCACCCGCGCCGAGACCGAATGGCGGGGCGTGCGCCACCCGGCGGGCACCTGCGTCCTGCTGCCCGCCCACTTCCACCAGCGCGACCCCGCGCACGTGCCCGCCGCGCACGTCTTCGTACCGGGGCGCTGGAAGACGCCCGGCGCGGACGAGGACCTGCGCCTGTCCCCCTTCGGGCACGGCCCCGGCCGCTGCCCCGGCGACCGGCTCGGACTGCTGCTCACCACCGCGCTCTGCGCGGAGCTCCTGCGCCGGCGCCGGATCACCGGCGTCCGGCCGGTCCTCGATCCGCCGGGGCCGCTGCCCGCGGTGCTCGACCCGCGCGGCATCCGCCTCACGCTCACCCGGCGCTGACGCAGACGCACCCCGCGTCGCCAGTCCACCCCCCCTCCCCGTCACCGACCATCCGCGAGGATTCCATGTCCGACGCCGCAACCTCCTCCGCGCCCGCCGACCCGGACGCAGACCTGCTGGGCGCCGTGTGCCGCGAACTCGCCGAGGCCGCCGATGCCGTCGCAGAGGCCGCCCGCTACGCCTCCGAGCTGGCCCTCGGGCCGCGCTTCCCGGCCGCCGCCGCGCCCGCACCGGGCGGGCGCCCGGGGCCGTACCGCGGCCGGGCCGGCGGCCCCGGGCGCGCCCGCCGGCCCGGCCGCCACGCGCGGCGCCGGCTCGCGCGCCGCACCCTGCTGCGCACCCTCACCGACCCGGCGGGCCTCGGGTGGGCCCCGCGCGGCCGCGGCGTCGCCCGGGCCGGCTGGCTCGCCGGGATCCTCACCGGCCGGGAGAGCCTCGCCGTCAGCCTCGCCGTCTGCGGGCTCAAGGCCCGCATCCGCACCGCCGGCCTGGACCGGCCCGAGCTGCTGGCCGACCCGGACTGCGCGGCGATCGCCCGGGCGGTCGCCGAGGACCGGCAGGCCGCGGCCGTGAGGTCGTTCCGGCGGGTGATGCGCGAGCAGGGCGCCGAGCGGGCCTTCGCCCTGCTGGCGCCGTCGTTCGCCGACCTCTTCGCCTGGAACGCGCTGACCGACGCGAACCCGTTCAACGACCACGCCGGCTGGCAGGTGGCCACCGGCCGGGCGGAGCCCGCCGCTCCGCTGCTGGGGCTCGGGGCCGCCGTTCGGGCGTTCCTCGGCCGGGACCGGGACCGGGACCGGGGCCGGCAGCCGAAGGGATCCCCCGGCGCGCGCAGCGGCCAACGCGGCTGCGTGCACACCATGGGTCTGCTCGGCACCGGTGGGCTGCTGCTCGTGCAGCCCTGGCGCAGCCGGTGAGCGCGGCACCGCGGCTGGAGCCGCCCCGGCCCGACCCTGCCGAGGGCCTGCGGGCCCATGGCGCCACCCTCCAGGCCCATGCCGACCGGCTGCGCGAGGCCGCCGACGAACTGGAGCGGCAGGGGCCGCAGGCCGCCGCCTTCAGGGCCGAGGTCGCGGCCCTCGCCGACCGCTGCGCCACCGCCGCGGACGGCCTGTCCCTCGCCGCGGCCCGCCTGCGGGAACAGTGACGACCCCGCCCCGCGCCGCTGGTGCACCGCACCGGCCCCCGCGCCCCAACCGCCGCGCGGCCGGAACGGCCCACCCGGGACGGCCCGCGATACCAGGGGCTTGGGGCCGGCCGGGTCAGGGATGCCGTGGCCGGGGGCGGTCGGTCAGGGCCGCCAGGGCGCGGGCCGCAGTGGTCTCGGGGGAGCCGGAGACCTCGACCGCGACGCCCGGCTCGTCCGGCTGGAGCGGCTCCAGCGCGGCGAACTGCGAGGCCAGGAGCGACGGCGGCATGAAGTGCTCCGCACGGGCGGCCATGCGGCGCTCGATCAGCGAGCGCTCCCCGGTGAGGTGGACGAACACGGCGTCGGGCGCCGCCGACCGCAGCCGGTCCCGGTAGGCGCGCTTGAGCGCGGAGCACGACACCACCGCCCCCTGCCCCGGGGGCCGTCCGCGGAGCCAGTCGCCGATCGCGTCGAGCCACGGCCGCCGGTCGTCGTCGTCCAGCGGGATGCCGGCGGACATCTTGGCGACGTTGGCCGCGGGATGGAAGGCGTCGCCCTCCGCGTACGGGACGCCGAGCGCGTCCGCGAGCAGCCGGCCCACCGTGGTCTTGCCCGTGCCGGACACGCCCATCACCACCAGGACGCAGTCCTGTCCCGACCCTGTCACTGTTCCGGTACCCCGCTGGTCACTCGACTGACGCTGCCGCCCCATCATCACCCTCGTGCGCCGTTCGCGGAACGGACCGCACCCGGGTGTGGGCGAACCACCCCGGAACCTTCGCTTCACTACAGTCTGATCATGAAGTTCTTCCGATCGACGTCCGCGGACGCACACGACCCCCACCTCACCGCCCTGACGGTCCGGCAGGCCGACCACCTGCGCGACCTCGTGGGCCAGTGGCACGCCGCCCGGGGCGAGCAGGCCACCGTCGCCGGTGACACCCTCCGGGTCCCCGGGGGCACCACCGCCCTGTACAACCTGGCCGAGTTCGTCCGGCGCGCCGACCCGCGCGAGTGGCCCCGCATCGTGGACCGCCACTTCACCGCCCTGGCCTCCGCCCGTGCGGCGGCGGAGCAGCCGGCCGCCCCCGACGACGTCCTGCGCCGGGCCTACCTGCGGCTCATACCGGACGACGCCCTCCCCCCGCAGGCCGCCGCCCAGTTCGGCTACGTGCGCCCCGTCGCGACCGGCCTGGCAGAGGCCCTCGCGCTGGACCTCCCCGACTCGGTGCGGCTCCTCGACGACAAGGACGTCGCCGCCATCGGCCTGGAGGCGCTGCGCGCCGCCGGACGCGCCAACCTCGTCAACGAGCCCGTCACGTACGAGGCCACGGCCACGCCGAGCGGCGGGCAGGTGCACGTCCTGTCCGGCGATTCGCTCTTCGTCGCGAGCAAGGCCCTGGTCCTCGACGAGGTCGCCCGCTCCCTCACGGGACGGGAACTCCCCGCGGACGGCGCTCTGTTCACCGTGCCCAGCCGGGGCCACCTCGCCTTCCACCCGCTGGCCGACCACCACGTCCAGGGCGCCGTCAACGACCTGGCCGCCTTCGGGCTCGGCGCGTACCAGGACAACCCCGGCCCGCTCTCGCCCCGCCTGTACTGGTGGCACCGCGGCACGGTGACCTGCCTGACCCGCATCGACGACGCCACCCGGTCCTTCTCGATCGAACCCCCCGAGGAACTCCTCGCCGTCATGCGCCGGCTGCACGCCTCCGGCCCGCAGGCCCCGGGGGCCTGAGCGGCCGGGCGCTGCCGGCGGGGGCCTCCCTCGGTGGAGGCCGCGTCGGTCACCGGCGGAGGCGGCTGGGGTCAGCGGGATAGTCGGGCAGGGCCACGGTGCTGCTGACCTTCTCGCCCAGCTTGAGCATGCCGTTCAGGAGCAGGCGCCGGGACAGCAGGGTGTTGCGGATGCGTATGCCGGTGGCGGTGGCCGGGGCGAGGAACTTCCCGGTGCGGTCGCCGCCTGCCTGGCAGCCCTGGGCGTACGTGCGGAGCCTGCTCTCGTAGCGGGCGAAGGCCGCCCGGTGATCGCCCCTGGCCCGCGCGAGCTCGCCGGCCAGGACGTACGCGGCGACCACCGCGGTTCCCGTGCCCATGCCGCCGATGGTGGCCCCGCAGGCGGCGTCGCCGACGAGGCACACGCGCCCGGTGGACCAGGTGTCCACGTCCGCCCGGCTGATCGAGTCGAAGTACAGGTCGGGAGCCTGGTGCAGCGACTCGAGCAGGCGGGGCACCTCCCAGCCGAGGCCGCAGAACGCGCCCGCGATCAGACGCTTCTGCTCCTCGGGGTCGTGGCGGTCGTACGACAGTTGCGGCGCGGCGAAGACGAAGAACGCCCCCGCCCGTGCCGGATCCCGGTGGTCGGTGCCGACGGATGCCAGCCGCCCCGGCACGTTGTACCCGACCGACCCCTTTCCCGCTCCCGCGTCGTTGGGCAGCTGCCAGGTCGCGGCGTAGTAGCCGAGGTGGCTCACGTAGTCCTCCTCCGGCCCGAAGGCGAGGCGACGGACGTTGGAGTGCAACCCGTCCGCACCGATGACCAGGTCGAAGTCGCGCGAGATTCCGCTGTGGAAGTCGGCCCGCACGCCGGAGGAGGTCTCGGTCAGGCCGACGATGGAGTCACCGAAGACGTACTCGGCGTAGGGGAGGCTGTGCTCGTGGAGCACGCGGGCCAGGTCTCCGCGAAGCACCTCCACCTCACCGCCGGCGAACTCGGCCGGCAGGTCCAGCAGCGTGCGGCCGCGTTCATCGACGAAGCGCATCGGGCTGCCACCGGTCTGGATGCGGCGCAGTTCGGGGAGCAGGCCCATGCGGTCCAGCACGGTCAGATGCGCATCTCCGCGGAAGTCGACGGCCTGGCCGCCCTGGCGCAGGGCCGGGGCCACTTCGACGACGGTGGGCCGGAAGCCGTGGCGCCCCAGCCAGTAGGCCAGCGCCGGGCCGGCGATGCTCGCGCCGGAGATGAGGACGTTCCTGTTCACGGGTTCCCTCCGCTCGAAAAACTGTGTCCGTTGGACACTGTATTTACTGTGTACCGTAGACACGGTTGTTCGGCAAGGCGGTAGAGGAGGGGCAGCGGACATGGGTGGCGAGCACGCCGAGGTGGTGCGGCTGCTGTGGGGTCCGCACCACAAGCCCGCGCGAGGCCCCAAGCCGACACTCGACCTGGACCGCATCGCGCGCGCCGGAATCGAGATCGCCGACTCGGAGGGGTTGGCCGATGTGTCCATGCAGCGGGTCGCCGCGCAACTGGGCGTGACCAAGATGGCGCTGTACCGGTACGTGCCGGGCAAAGCCGAGCTCGTCGCGCTGATGGTGGACGCCGCGATCGGCCCCTACCCGGCGGCGAAGGCGCGGCGCGGCGGCTGGCGTGAGCAACTGGAGGACTGGGCCCGCCGGCTGCTCACCGTCTTCCGTCAGCACGCGTGGGCACTGGACGCCACGGTCGGGCCGCGGGTCATGGGGCCCGGAGAGCTGTCCTGGCTGGAGCATGCCGTGTCCGCCCTGGACGGCACCGGTTTGAGCGGTGCCGAGCGGATGGACGCGGCTGTCCTGCTGGTGGGCCACGTACGCGGCATCACCCAGCAGGCCCGTGCGGCAGGCCCCGCAGGCAACCCCGAAGCCCAACTGGGCGCGGTCCTCGGCGCACTGATGCAGACGCACGGCGAGCGGTTCCCCGCGCTCACTGCGGCCCTCGCTTCAGCCGCCCAGTCCGACGGACAGGACCAGGCATGGGATTTCGGCCTGCAGCGGATCCTGGACGGCCTGGCCACACTCATCGACCGCCGCGCACGGTGACCGCGGCCGGGATCACGGTCACCTGGTCCCGGTCAGGCGTTCACGGGGCTCGTCAACCTCGCCCGTCGTGGCGCGCGGTCCTACGGCCGCCGGGCCCGGCTGCGCTCACTGCGCTGGCGGCACCCGCCGTGCCCCCGCCCGAGGCCGCGTCCGCCTCCGCGTCCCCGGTGTCCGGCGTGCGCGCGCCCTGCGCGAACTGGGTCCGGTACAGCTCCTCGTACCGCCCGCCCGCCGCCAGCAGGGCGGCGTGCGTGCCGCGCTCCACGATCCGGCCGTCCTCGACGACGAGGATCAGGTCGGCCGCCTGCACGGTCGACAGCCGGTGGGCGATCACCACCGCGGTCCGCCCCGCCAGGGCCTCGCCGAGCGCCTCCTGCACCGCCGCCTCGGAGGTGGAGTCCAGGTGGGCGGTGGCCTCGTCCAGGATCACCACGCGCTGGCGGGCCAGCAGCAGCCGGGCGATGGTCAGCCGCTGCCGCTCACCGCCCGAGAGGCGGTAGCCGCGCTCGCCGACGACGGTGTCCAGGCCGTCCGGGAGCGAGGCGACGAGCCCGTCCAGCCGGGCGCGGCGCAGCGCCTCCCACAGCTCCTCCTCGCTCGCGCCGGGCCGGGCGAGCAACAGGTTGGCCCGTACCGAATCGTGGAACAGGTGCCCGTCCTGGGTGACCATGCCGAGGGTGTCGCGGATCGAGTCGGCCGTCAGGTCCCGTACGTCGATCCCGCCGAGGCGGACCGCGCCCGCGTCGGCGTCGTACAGGCGGGGCAGCAGCTGCGCGATGGTCGACTTCCCGGCGCCGGAGGAGCCGACCAGGGCGACCACCTGCCCGGGCTCGGCCCGGAACGACACCTCGTGCAGCACCTGCGTGCCGCCGCGGGCGTCGAGGGTGGCGACCTCCTCCAGCGAGGCGAGCGAGACCTTGTCGGGGGAGGGGTAGCCGAAGGAGACCCGGTCGAACTCGACGGAGACCGGCCCGTCCGGGACCCGGCGGGCGTCGGGCTTCTGCGCGATGAGCGGCTTCAGGTCGAGGACCTCGAAGACCCGCTCGAAGCTGACGAGGGCGCTCATCACCTCGACGCGGGCGCCGGCGAGGGCGGTGAGCGGGGCGTACAGCCGGGTCAGGAGGAGCGCCAGGGCGACGACGTTGCCGGCGTCCAGGGTCCCGCGCAGGGCGTAGTACCCGCCGAGGCCGTAGACGAGGGCGAGGGCGAGCGCGGAGACCAGGGTGAGCGCGGTGATGAACGCCGACTGGGCCATCGCGGTGCGGATGCCGATGTCGCGGACCCGGCCCGCGCGGGCCGCGAACTCGGCGGACTCCTCGGCGGGCCGCCCGAACAGCTTCACCAGCGTGGCGCCGGGCGCGGAGAACCGCTCCGTCATCTGCGTGCCCATGGCGGCGTTCAGCGCCGCCGCCTCGCGCTGGAGCGCCGCCATCCGCGCGCCCATCCGGCGCGCCGGAAGGACGAACACCGGCAGCAGGACCAGGGCGAGCAGGGTGATCTGCCAGGAGATGCCGAGCATGACGGCCAGTGTCAGCAGCAGGGTCACGGTGTTGGCGACCACTCCGGAGAGGGTGTTGCTGAAGGCCCGCTGGGCTCCGATCACGTCGTTGTTGAGCCGGCTGACCAGCGCGCCGGTCCGCGTCCGGGTGAAGAAGGCGACCGGCATGCGCTGGACGTGGTCGAAGACGGCCGTGCGCAGATCGAGGATCAGGCCCTCGCCGAGGGTGGCGGACAGTTTGCGGGTCAGCAGCCCGAGCCCGGCCTCCGCGACCGCGATCACCGCGATGAGCAGGGCGAGGCGGACGACGGTGGAGCTCGCGCGGCCGTCGACGATGGCGGTGACGATCCGGCTGGCGAGCACCGGGGTGGCCACCGCCAGCAGCGCGGTCACGGTGCTGAGCAGCAGGAAGAACGCCAGCTCACGCCGGTGCGGGCGGGCGAAGGAGGCGACCCGGCGCAGGCTCGCCCGGGAGACCGGGCGCCGCTCCTGCTGGGCGTTGATCGCGCTGTGCAGCGAGGTCCAGGCGGTGACTTCCATGTCCATGGCCGAAACGCTAAGACCTCAACCAATGTCGAGGTCAAGGGCGGCGGCAACCGCCATCCGAGCGGGAGGTGTTGTCCGACGCGCCGTGCGATAGATTCGGCCGGCCCGGCTCCTCCCACCGGCTGACCCGACCCCCGCGAAGACAGGCCTTTCGATGAGCGACATCGTCAACGGACTCGGCCGCACCAGCGCCTACGGCGCGTTGGGGCTGGTGCTGCTGGTCCTCGGGATCGTCCTGGTGGACGTGCTGACCCCCGGGAAGCTCCCCAAGCAGATCTGGGAGGAGCGCAACCGCAATGCGGCCGTGACGCTCAGCTCGGCGCTCCTCGGCGTCGGCGGCATCGTGTTCACCTCGATCTGGACCACGTACGAGGACTTCGGCAAGGGGCTGCTGTCCACGGCGGCCTTCGGCCTGCTCGGCCTGGTCCTCATGGCGGTGGCCTTCCTGGTGCTGGACTGGGTGACCCCGGGCCGGCTCGGCGCCATCGTGGTCGACCCCGAGCCGCACCCGGCGGTCTGGGTCACGGCCTCCTGCAACCTGGCGGTGGCCGCGATCGTCGCGGCCTCGATCGCCTGAGCCGGGCCGGTCCCCGGTCCGGTCGGCGGTTCGGTCCCCGGTCCGATCGCCGGCCAGGTCCCCGGTCCGGTCTGCGCTTCGGTCCCCGGCCCGGGTCACGCCAGGCCCAGGGCGAAGACCGCGAACCCCGCCGCGAGCAGTCCCGCGGCGGTCCGCCGCACCGCCGTCGCCCGGGTCCACGGCTCCTCGAACCGCCGTGCGTACCGGGCGATGCCCACCAGCAGCACCGCGAACACCGGCAGCCACGCCAGCCGCGCCGCGATCCACAGCGGGCTGTCCGGCGCCGTCGTCAGCCCCGCCACCGGCCCCAGGAACGAACCGGGCACGGCCGCGGCCAGCATGGCGCTCTGGTGCCAGCACAGGACGGTCATCGCACACAGGTTGACCACCGCCACGGGCGCCCACAGCAGCGGCCGGGCGAGCAGCCGCGCCAGCCGGTCCCGCAGCAGCACCGCCGCGCCCGACTGCGCCGCGGCCAGCGCCAGGACCAGCAGCGAGGGCGGATGCGAATTGGTCCGCGCCTCGCCCGGCACGCCGACCATCGACGCCGGGTAGCCCAAGACCAGCAGCAGCGCGGAGAACAGCAGGAGCCCGCCCGCCAGCAGCAGCCAGGCCCCGCGCCGCCCCAGCCGCCGCTCGCCCCAGGCCACGCCCAGCTGGTACGCGAACAGCCACCCCGGCAGGATGTTCACCACCGCCAGCCAGGACGGCACCGCGTCGGCGTACGGCCCGTACCGCAGGAAGTCCACCACCGCGACGGAGGCGAGCAGCGGGGCCGCGGCCCACGCGCCGAGGCGCCGTGCCGCCCGCACGCAGTAGGGGGTCAGCGCGGTGACGACCACGTACACCCCCACGAACCACAGCGGCTGCACCACCAGCGTGGCCGCGGTCCGCAGCGTGGCCTCGGGCACCCCCGCCGCGTACAGCACCGGCACGGCCAGCGCCCACACCGCCGTGACCCCGAGCACCGGCCGCCCCAGCCGGGCGACCCGGCCCCCCAGCCAGGCGGCGGCGGAGCCGTCGCGACGGTGGTAGGAGAGCACCGAGGCGTACCCGCCGACCAGGAAGAAGACGCCGAGCATCTGCAGCACCCAGCTCGCCGGGGCCAGCGCGGAGAAGGAGGACAGCGGGCTCGCGTTGTGCAGGCCGCCGCCGGAGTCCAGGGTGAACCCGCCGAGCAGCCAGTGCCCGGTGGGCACGGCGAGCAGGGCGAGGGCGCGCAGCCCGTCGACGGCTCGGTCGCGGTGGGCGGGGGTCCGCGCGTCGATCCGGCCGGCGGTCCGCCGCAGGGCGGCCAACGCGGCAGGGGCGGCCGGGGCGCTCATCGGGCCTCGCCCTTCGCGATCGCGGCGAACGCCGCCAGCGAGCGGGTGCCGGGCACGAGGTAGCCGGTGTGCCCGCGGACGTCGTCGGCGGGGATCCGCCGGGCGCCGAAGCCCGCCGCGACCGGGTCGGCCCCGTGGCCGAGCCCGGCGAACTCCACGTTCGGCACGTCGGCGATCCAGTCGGAGGGCCCGCGGGCGGCCCACACCCGGGCGCGGGTGTGCAGGCCTGCGGCCGTCTCGGCGTGCAGGCCGGGGGAGCCGAACACCACCACGTCGGCGGCGTCCGTGTTCCGGGCCGCGAGCCCGACCACCACCGAGCCGTAACTGTGGCCGAAGAGCACGGGATCGGGGGCGCCGACCGCGTCGAGGCCCTGCGTGAACCGCGCGAGGCGGACCGCGCCCGCCTGCGCCAGCCGGCCCCCGGCCGCGTCCAGGCCCACCCCGACCGGGGTGGTGTAGCCCGTCCACGCGACCACGGCGGTGCCCGCCCCGGCCGCCCGGTGCAGCGAACGGGCCATCCCCGCCGGCCCGGTGTACGGGGCGCGCGGGGCGTCGTACGAGGCGGCGTCGCTGTCCGAGCCCGGTACGACCACCGCGACGTGCGCCGCCCTCTCCAGGTCCCCGAACACCTCGGCGACCTGGCCCCGTCCGCGCGGATCGAAGGCGAGGACCTGCCGCTGCGGCGAGGCCAGCGCGGCGAAGCGGGACTGTCCGCTCGCGAGGACGGCCAGTCGGTTCGCCTCGTACCGCAGGGCCACCGGAGCCCCGTCCAGGTTGCCGACGACCTGCGGGTGGAGCCGTACGAGCTCCTGCCGGGCCGCCCGGTCCAGCCCGGCGAAGAACCGGGCCACCTCGTACGCCGACGCGGTCGCCGGATCGGGCAGCCGGTGCCCGGACACCGTGGCGGCCCGCCACTCGGCCGTGCCGGGCGGCGGCCCCGTGACCGGCTCCTGCCCGTCGCCCGAAGCCCACCCCGCGGTCCCCGCCGCCACCGCCACCGCCAGTGCGGCCGTGGCCAGTGTCCTCCCCAAGCGGCCCATCCGCCCTCTCCTCTCCTCGTGACGCCGAGGAAGGTAGGAAGGAGGTGCCTGCGGGCACGTCCCACCGGGGAGCCAAGCCCGATGTCATACCGGGGTAGGGGGTGGAGGAGACCCGTGGGCCGGCCGGGGTCGCAGGGGGCGGGGTACGGGCTCCGGCTCAGGCGCCGTCGCCCGGCCGGACCAGCCCCGCCTCGTACGCGAAGACCACGGCCTGGGCCCGGTCGCGCAGGTCCAGCTTGGCCAGCACCCGCCCGATGTGCGTCTTCACCGTCTGCTCGGCCACCACCAGCCGCGCGGCGATCTCCTGGTTCGACAGCCCGCGCGCGATCAGCTCCAGCACCTCGGTCTCCCGCGGGGTCAGCCCGTTCAGCCGCAGCGCCGGGTTCCTGCGCGGCG
This sequence comes from Streptomyces sp. NPDC046866, assembly GCF_040704625.1. NCBI lineage: Bacteria > Bacillati > Actinomycetota > Actinomycetes > Kitasatosporales > Streptomycetaceae > Streptomyces > Streptomyces sp. NPDC046866. Next base: position 107,906 of record NZ_JBEYXN010000021.1, on the reverse strand, counting down.
CGGGCCGCTGCTGCACGAAGTCCGCGATCAGCCGCCGGGTCACCGAGGGCGCCAGCAGCGCCTCGCCCGAGGCGACGATGCGGACCGCCGCGATCAGGTCGGCCGGCGGGGCGTCCTTCAGCAGGAACCCGGACGCGCCGGCGCGCAGCGCCTCGTACACGTAGTCGTCGATGTCGAAGGTCGTCAGCATCAGCACCTTCGGCCGGTGGAGCACCCCCGGCGGCGGGTCCAGGATCTGCCGGGCCGCACTCAGCCCGTCCAGCTCCGGCATCCGCACGTCCATCAGCACCACGTCGGGGCGGGCCGACCGGGCGACCTCCACCCCCTGCCGCCCGTCCGGAGCCTCCCCCACCACATCGATGTCGGCCTGGGCGGACAGCAGGGCGGCGAACCCCGCCCGCACCATGGCCTGGTCATCGACGATGATCACTCGGATGGTCAACTGGCTTCCTCGGTCGGCGCGTCCAGGGGCAGGCGGGCGGCGACCCGGAAGCCGCCGTCGGGCAGCGGCCCCGTGTCGAGCGTCCCGCCGGTCAACCGTACGCGCTCGCGCATCCCGACCAGCCCGTGCCCGGTGCCGCCGGAGCCCTCCAACACCGCACCCTCCGCCGCCGCAGGGCCGTTGACGACCAGCACGAGCACCTCCCGCTCGTCCTGCGCCACCGAGACCTGCGTGTGCGCGCCCGGGGCGTGCCGCACCACGTTCGCGAGGGCCTCCTGCACGATCCGGTACGCCGACAGGTCCACGGCCGGCGGCGCCGCCTTCTGCGCCCCCGCCGCCAGCGACAGCTCCACCGGCTGCCCCGCCCGTACGGTCGCCTCGACCAGCTGCTGGATCCGGCCGATCCCCGGCTGCGGGGCCCGCTCGCCGCCGGCCGCCCGCCCGTCCTGCCCGCCGGCGGCCCCGTCTCCCCCGCCGGCCCCGTCGCCGCGCAGGACCGTCAGCAGCCGCCGCATCTCCCCCAGCGACTCCCGGGCACTGGCCGCGATCGCCGTGAACTCCTCGCGGACCGGCTCCGGCATCCCCGGCAGCCGGTACGGCGCCGAATCCGCCTGCACCGTGATCACCGACATGTGGTGCGCCACCACGTCGTGCAGCTCCCGCGCGATGCGCGCCCGCTCCTCCAGCAGCGTGCGCCGGGCCCGCTCGGCCTCGCTGATGCTCTCCTGCTCGGCGATCCGCTGCTGCGCGTCGCCGATGCCGCGCAGCGAGCCCGTCACGGCGAGGAAGGCCCCGCTCAACACGAACAGCAGGCCGGCGGTGTTCGTCACCCCGCCGCCCGGCGCGTCCGGCGCGAAGAAGCCCAGCACCGTCCCCACCGCGCCGGTCGCCAGCCACACCCCCACCAGGGTCCGGACGGACTCGCGCAGCCCCAGGCAGATCATCAGCACCAGGTAGCCGACGACGTTCATCGGCGGCCACGGCCAGCTGTGCCCCGCCACCCCGTCGGCCTGGAGCAGCACCAGCGCCCCCGCCGTGTCCGCGCCCAGCACCAGCCCCCAGGCGGGCAGCGGCCGCGTCACCGCCAGCAGCAGCGGCACCGTCTGCGCCACGCCCAGCGCGCCCGCCCAACCGCCTCCCGCCCGGTAGTCGTTGGCCAGCACCGCGATGGTCACCGGCACCAGCGCCACCACGAAGACGGCGACGACGGCGTACGGCGCCATCCGCTGCCAGGCCTTCGGCGCCTGCCCGAACAGCGGCTCCCCGGGCCGGGCGGGCGAGCGCAGCACGGCACCGAACCGGGCCGGTGCGCGGGCCCCGGACGCGCGGGCCGCAGGGCGGGGGCGGCCGGGGGCCGGGGTGCCGGGCTCGTCGTCGCGATCGCTCATGATCGACCAGCGTAGGCGCCCCGGCGGCCGCCCGGGCCGCTGCGGGTAGGCTGCCGGGGTTCGACGCGACAGGGGGAGCAGCGCAGATGGAAGGGGCCGCCGCACTCGAGAAACTGGTGCCGGTGCTGGCCGCGTTCGGCGGGGGCGTGCTGCTGGCGCGCCGCAAGGTCGTACCCGCGGACGCCTCCAAGGCCTTCGCCGACTACGCCTTCCTGTTCGCCGTCCCCTGCTACCTCTTCGGCAACATCTACGCGAGCGACCTCGGCGCCCTGTTCAACTGGCGGGCCATCGGCGGCTACACGGCGGCCGCCGCCCTCGCCGTGGCCGTCCTCGTCGCCGCCTCGGCCGCGTACGGCGTACGGGAGCCCCGCGCGGTCGCGCTGCGCGTGATGGCCGGAGTCCAGGTCAACACCGCCTACTTCGCCGTCCCGGTGTTCATCACCGTCTTCGGGACGGCCGCGCCGATCTTCCCCGTCCTGCTCTTCCAGGTGTGCGTCCTGTCCCTCGTCGTCATCGCCATCATGGAACTCGGCCGGGCCGGCGCGGGGGCCGGCACCCCCGCGCAGCGGCTGCGGCGCGCCCTCACCGCCTCGCTCACCACCCCGCTCGTCCTCGCCTGCAACGCCGGCATCCTGCTCAACCTGGTGTCGGTGCACGTGCCGCGGGTGGTGCTGGACGGGGCCGCGTTCGTCGGGGACAGCGCCTCGCCGGTCGCCCTGTTCGCCCTCGGGCTCCACCTCGGGGGCACCGGGCTGGACGTCCGGGGCACCACCCGCGAGGAGCTGGCCCTCATCGGGTTCAAGTGCCTGGCCTTCCCGCTGCTGGCGTGGGCGGTGTGCGGGGCGGCCTTCGGCGTGCGGGGGGAGTGGCTGGCGTACCTGGTGCTGATCGCGGCGATGCCGACGCCGCAGAACCTGTTCGTCTTCGCCCAGCGGTACGACGTCGGGGTGGACCTGTCGGCCTCCCTGGTGATCAAGAGTTCCGTCGTTTCGCTGTTGCTGGTCCCGGTGTGGCTGCACACTGTCGTTTCATGATCACAACGACGAAGGACGCAGCCGCGGGGGCAGGCGCCGCGGGGGCAGCCGCGACGCTGGGACTGCTGGCCGCCTGGGCCGTACACGACACCGAGGAAGCCCTGACCGTGGGGCGCTGGTCCCGCGAGCGGGTGCCGGTGCTGCGGGCACGGCATCCGCGCGTGCCGGAGCGCATCTGGCAGGGCCTGGGCTCCGTGAACGGGCGGCAGTTCACCGCCGCGGCCGCCGTCGTGGCGCTCGTGGTGGGGGCGGCTGCCGCCGACGGGTACCGCACGGGTGGGCGGTCGGCGTTCTACCAGGCCTCGCTGAACGCCTTCGGGTTGCACGGGCTCGTCCACCTCGGCCAGGCGGCCGCCACCCGCGGCTACACCCCCGGCGTGGCCACCTCCCCGCTCCTGGTCGTCCCCTTCACGCTCTGGGCCCGCGGGAGGCTCCGCCGCGCGGGAGTCCTGCGGCCGACCCGCCCGCGGGACGCGGCGGTGGGCCTCGCCGTGGCCGCCGCCACCGCCGCCGCGGGCCACACCGTGGCCCGCCGCCTCCTGGGCCACCGACCGTAACGAACGCCGCCCCGCCCCACGCTGGCGGGGATGGCATTACGGGTTTGGGGGGAGGCTCGTTGTGTCGGTATGGAGTTGTTGCCGATCGTTGCGGCCCCCGGGGTCGGGGAGCGGGCCGATGCTGCGGCCGACGCCGCCTGCCATCTCTACGACGCCGTCGCGCCCTTCCGTTCCGCGGGGCCCGCCGGGTGGAGTCGTACCGCTGCGGAGGACGCCGCCGAGACCATCGAGACCACCGCGCACGCCCTCGCGCACATCCACCCCCGGGCCGAGGTCATCCTGGCCCCCGTGCACGCGGCCCTCGCCGATCTGCGCCGCCAGCTCGCGCTCCCGCCCGCGGAAGCGCTGAGCGCCGACGGGGCTCCCGCGCTGCCCCGCTCGGTGGGCAACCCGCGGCGGACCCGCCGGGTCCGGGTCGTCACGCCCCCGCTGCCCCGGCAACAGCCTTCTCGTACAGGTGCCTGACGTCCGCGCCGAAGTACGAGCTGTACGAGGTGTCGGCCGTGTCGCCGCCGGTCTTCCAGCCGCCGATGACCCCGACGACGTCGCCCGTCTCGGTCTCCTTGTCGTAGTGGGTCAGGAAGGGCCCGCCGCTGGTCCCGCCCGGGTACCCGGTGCAGTCGATCCGCAGGAACGTTCCGGGGATGCCCGGGTCGGTGCTGGTGAACCGCGTGGTCCGGTTGACGCACAGGCGCGGCCGGGCCGCCGACGCCGGGTACCCGATCAGCGACACCTGGGGGTGCTCGTACGGCGCGCCGGTCACCAGCCGGTTCCCGCCCACCACCTCCTCGACCGGGTACCCGTCCGCGTCGGGCCCGACCTGTGCGAAGGCCACGTCGAGGGTGGCGGCCTTGTCGGCGCCCAGCGTCTTGTAGCGCGGGTCGATCCACACCTTCGACCGCCCCTCGGCGTCCCGCAGCACCGGGAACATCCCGTACGGCTGCGGGTTCTCCGCGGTGTAGAGGGGCACGAACGCCACCTGGCGGGCGTCGGTGCCCAGCAGGCAGTGCGCCGCGCTCAGGACCAGGTTGCGGCCCGGGGAGGCGACCACGCTCGCCGTGCAGAAGTACGCGCCGTCGCCCTTCATGACGAACATCCGTCCGACGACCGGGATCCCGTCGAAGTCCTTGCCGGTACCCGGGTCGGTGGCCGGTGCCGCCGCCGTCCCGGCGTTGACGGGGGCCGCCGACGCCATCCGGTCCGCCGTCCAGAACTCCTCCGCCTCGCGGGCGGACCACCGGCCGGTCGCCGACGGGGTGCCGCCCCCGCTGCCCGCCTCGGCCTCGGGCAGCGGTCCGCCGGGCAGCAGCAGGGCGGCCGCCACCGCCGCCACCGTCAACGTACGTCGCATGTGGGGCTCCTCCTCTAGATGGCCTGGGGGAAACGGAACAGCCGGCCCGGGTCGTAGGTGTGCCGGACCTCTTCGAGGCGTGCGAGGTTCGGCCCGTAGTAGGCCTCCCGCCAGGCGGGCAGCTTCGGGTCGGTGTAGTTCTGGTACGCCCGTCCGCTCGCCCAGGGGCGCAGGTCCTGCCAGAGCCCGTCGAGCCAGCGCTGGTGGCGGTCGATGTCGGCCGGGGCCGCGGCCTGCGGCCAGTAGGCGAGGTACTGGGTGAGGAACGCGCTGTCGCGGTGCACGAACGCGGTGTCGGCGGCCGCCGGCCGGTTCACGGCGCCGCCGCACTCCCCGGTGAACTGCACGACGCCGAAACCGCCGGGCGGCACGTCGCGGGCGTACCGGCGGACGGCGGCCAGCACCGCGGCGATGCCGGTGTCCGCGAGGCCGGCCGGGCCCCAGAAGTCGGAGCGGGCGGCGTACGAGTCGCGGCCGACCTGCCCCTCGGGGGTGCGGCCGGGCAGTGTTCCCTGCAGGTGGCACTGGGCGGCGGTCCGCTCCGCGCAGCCGGACAGGGCCTGCAGGGTCTCCTCGTAGCCGGCGACGGTGGTCCAGGAGTCCTGCGGCGGGCTGCCGACCAGGTCGGCGAGGCGGGTCAGCTGCCGCTCCAGCTCCGCGCGTCCGTCGAGGCACAGCACGTACACGGTCGTGGGCGGCGGCGGGCCGGCCTCGACCATGAACTCCACGCGGCTCCACAGTGGCTCGGGCAGCGCCGCCAGCCAGCGCTGCCAGCCGCGCAGGAGGGCTGCGGAGGCGGTGTCGGGCCAGCGGAGTTCGGCGCGGGCGCAGTCGGCGGCCGGGTGGGTGCGGAAGCGGAATTCGGTGACGACGGCGAAGTTGCCGCCGCCGGCTCCGCGCAGGGCCCAGAACAGGTCCGGGTCGCGGTCAGGGGCGCGGTACGGGGCGCGGTTCGCGTCGAGGTTGTCGTTGACGTTGATGTCGCGGACGGTCCCGTCCGGGGTGACGGCCGTCAGGCCGGTGAGGCGGTCGGCGGTGGTCCCGTGCGCGCGGGAGGCGGGGCCCAGGCCGCCGCCGAGGGTGAGCCCGGCGATGCCGACGGTGGGGCAGAGGCCGGTCGGCAGGCCGAGGCCGTGGCGGGCGAGGATCCGGTTGACGTCGCCGAGGCGGGCGCCGGCCCCGATCCGTACGCCGGTCCCCTCGACGGCCATGGCGGCCATGGCGCCGAGGTCGACGACGAGGCCGCCGGCGCGGGTCGACCAGCCGGCGTAGCTGTGGCCTCCGCCGCGGGGCACCACGGGGGCCGCCGAGCGGCGGGCGAAGTCCAGGCAGACGGCGACGTCGCCGGCGTGGGCGGGGTACGCCACCGCGGCCGGGGCGACGGTGTCGTACCGGGGCTGGAACAGCTGCCGGGCCTCGGCGTAGTCGCGGTCGCCGGGCAGGACGACCCGCCCGTCGATCCCCCGGGCGAGCGCCCCGAAGTCCGGCCCCCGGGAGGGCACCCCCGCCCCGACGGCCGCGAGGACGGCTGCGGGCGCGCTGCCGAGGAGTTGGCGTCGACGCAGGCTCACCCCTCCTTCCTGCCATTGCCGTCCCGGATCGCGGTGAAGGCGAGCCCGTGCCGTCTCGACTGCCCCCCGAACGGCCCACGCCCACCGGGGGCCCGTCCACTCCGCCCCCGCCGCCGACGCCCGGGCGGGGTCCGGCCTTTCCGCCCCGCCGGGGCTTGGTACGGGGGTCCGGCTCTTTGCAGCCTCGCCGACGTTTGCGCGGGGGTCCGCCGGACGGAGTCCGGGGGAGGTCGGGGCGGAGCCCGGTGCCTGGCGGGGCCGTGGTTGTCGGGGCTCCGCCCCAAGCCCCGCGCCTCAAGCGCCGGCGGGGCTGAGTTCGGCGACCCCCGGCTTCGGAGCCCCGGGGCCGCGAACGGGCGGCGCCCGAACGTCGCGCCGAAGCACAGGGCCTCGGCCCAGCAGTTTGGTGCGTCGTACTCCGAGGGCCCTCCCGCTTCCAGAGCAGTGCGTCGCGGGGGTCCTGGAGGTAGGTGTGGAGGTCCCGTTTGGCGGAGGCCGAGGCGGCGGAGGCGGCGGTCATGCGTGCAGTGTGCCGGGGCGGTGGCGTCCGGGCACCGGGGCTTTCGCCGCCCCACAGCGCCGTCCCCCGGGCCGCCTCACCCCGCGGTCAGCGGGTTGGGCAGCTGCGTCCACTGGTCGCCCGGGGCGTCCGGGCTGAGCCGCATCAGGGTGAGCGCCTTGGTCGGCAGCGGGTCGTGCAGCAGTGCCCCGGTGTCCGCGGTGGGCGGGAGGCCGGCCGCCTCGGCCAGCATCTCGGCGAAGGCCGCGGCCGAGCCGGCCGTGGCCCCGAGCGCCCCCGTGAGGAGCGAGCCGAACAGTTTGCGCCGCAGCACCGCAACGTCGTCGTCGACCAGACGGCCCGACACCGGCGGCAGCGGCAGGCCGTGGCGGGTGAGCCGGGCCGGGCTGATCCGGATGTCGGCGAGGTCCCGGTAGACCAGTCGCACCGGGGACCCGTCGGCGGCGAGGACGACGAGGAGGTTCTGCCCGTGGGCCTCCAGCGCCACCCCGAGGTCCAGCACCCGCAGGCAGACGGAGAGCGCCAGCCGGGCGAACGCGGCCCGCCAGGCCGCCGACCGCGCGAACGCGGCGCCCGCCAGCGCCGCGACCGGTACGACCCGCTCGCCCGCTGCGGCGTCCGCGTACACCTCGGGCGGCTCGCGCAGCACGGCCGCCAGGTCCGGGCTGTGCGCGGTGGCGGCGCCCAGGGTGCGGGTGATGTGCAGCCGCCCGTCGAGCCGTGCGCACAGCTCCTGCGCGAACGCGGACACCGCGGCCGCGGTCTCGACCGAGTAGGGCGAGATGTCCCGTACGGAGGAGGTGAGCCGCGTGCTCAGCGCCGTCTTCACGTGCGCCCCGCCCGCCACCGGGCTCAGGGTCCGCAGGGACATCAGCGGATGCGCCGCGTACCCGGCGCGCAGGACGTCCGGATCCCGGCCCGTCTGCTTCAGGACATGCCGGGCCTGCCAGGGGTGCACGGGCACCAGGATCCGGCCGCCGTCGCGCAGCCCGGCCGGCCAGTCGCCGCTGACCAGGCATGCGGAGGCCGGGACGGCGGCCAGGCCGAGCGGGACGACGGGCCGGTGCTCGGGCGCGTACGCCAGCTGCTCGGCCACCGTGAAGCCCGGACGGGAGCGGCAGTTGGGGTGGTAGGGGTGCCCGTCGACGATCCGCTGCTCCCACTCCCAGGTGGTCCGCGGCTCCGCCTCCGGCACGGCCGGCTGCCCGGCCCGCGACAGGGCCAGCGAGGCGGTGCTGTCGTCGAGTTCGGCGGCGAACGCGTCCCCGTGCGGCACGCCCAGCGCCGCCACCAGCCGCCCGGCCTGCCCGTACGCGGTGCCGTCGAGGCACAGCTCGCGCACCGTGGCGGCGGTCGCGTACGGGTCCGGCGCCGGGCCGTGCAGCCGCCTGCCCCCGGCGAGCAGGAGGACCATGCCGTCCGGGCCCTGCTCGCGCCGCACCACCCACGGCAGCGGCTCGAAGGCCAGTGCCCGCCACAGCCGGGTCAGCACCGCGGCCCGGGCGCCGCCGAGCGCGGCCCCGTACGGGCCGGCCAGCGCGGGGCGCACCTCGGCCAGTTCGGCGGATACGGCCTCTTCGGCCGCGGAGTGGGGGAGGTTCATGCTGGGGTGCAGGGCCCTGTTCCTCTCGCGGGTCGTTGTGGTGATCACATCATCATCGCGGATACTGAAGATCACGGCCGGTGGTACGCCCCGCGGACCCCGGCGCACTGGATGGACCGAATGGAATCCGTGGACCTCAACGCCGCAGCCGACGCCCTCGCCGCCACCCCTCTGCTCAACTGCCTGCTGAGGGAGGCGGCCGACCCGGAGGGCGGGAACGTCCACCGGCTGCGCGGCAGCGGCCGGCTGCTGCGGGTGCGGGGCGGGCGCCGGCCCGTGCGCCCCGAACTGGGGACGCCCGAGGGTTGGCGGCCCCTCAGCCACACCGAGCTGGTGAAGCTGACCGCCGACGAGCTGCACCGGTACACGGGCACCGGCAACGACGAGCTGCCGGTCGAGATCGCCGACAGCCGCGAGACGGTCGCGGCACTGCTGGCCGCGCGCGCCGCCGCCGAGCCCCCGCAGGACCCGTACGTGCTGTCCGAGCAGTCCCTCGTCATGGGACACCCCTACCACCCGGCGCCCAAGGCCCGGGGCGGCGCGCCCGCCGGGAGCTGGCTGCCGTACGCGCCGGAGGCGCACGCCCGCTTCCCGCTGGTCTTCCTGGGGCTGCGGGAGGACCAGGTCGCCGAGGAGGGCGGGGCGGCCGCGGCCGCGGCGGTCGACGCGCTGGCCGAGCAGGCCGGCGGCCCGCGTCCGCCGGCCGGCTACCGGCTGCTGCCCGCCCACCCGTGGCAGCTGGAGCTGGTGGGCGGCTCGCCCGCCATCCGGGCGGCCTTCGACGACGGGCGGCTGCTGCGGCTCCGCCCGGGCCGGCTGCCGGTCTGGCCCACCGCCTCCGTACGGACCCTGTACGTGCCCGGCCGAGGGCGCGGCGCCGGCCGCGGCCCGGGCGCCGCCGCCGGCGCCGACGCGTTCGTGAAGTTCAGCCTCGACGTCCGCATCACCAACGACGTGCGCCGGCTGTGGCGCCACGACCTGCTGAAGCTGCGCCGGGCGGACGAGGCCGTCGCGGCGGGGTTCGTGGCCATGCGGCGCGCGGGTTCGAACGCGGCCTGGCTCTCGGACCGCGGCTACCGTACCGCCGCCTTCGCCTTCGAGGAGCTCGCCGTGCTGGTGCGCGACGGACTGGGGGCGCACCTGGAGCCGGGGGCCACCCCGCTGCTGGCCGCGTCCCTGGCGGAGGGCTTCGCGGGCAGCCCGCTGGCCCGCACCGGCGATCCGGCCGGCTGGTGGCGGGCGTACCTGCGCCGGGTGGTGCCGCCGGTGCTGGAGCTGTTCGACCGGCACGGCGCCGTCCTGGAGGCCCACCTGCAGAACACCCTCGTCGCCTGCGATGCGCAGGGCATGCCGGTGCAGGCCCTGTTCCGCGATGCGGAGGGGGTGAAGCTGCTGCCGGAGCCGGACCGGGCGGCCGCCTGGCAGCGGCTGGTCTACTGCCTGGTCGTCAACCACCTGGCGGAGATCGCCGGGGCGCTCGCCGAGGCGCACCCGGGGATGGCCGCACGGGTGTGGCCCGCGGTGCGCGAGGAGTTCCTGCGCCACGACGCCGAGCGCGGCCTGCCCGAGATCGCGGAGCTGCTCGCGGCCCCGTCCCTGCCGGCGAAGACGAACCTGCTGCTGCGCTGGACCCGGGCGGACGGGGCCGACGCCCGCTACCTCCCGCTGCCCAATCCGCTGCGGGGGTAGGGCCTGCCGCCGGCCCGGGGGAGTGGGCGGAGCGGCGGGATCCGGCCAAGGTGGGGAGCGGAGCGGCGCCGCCCTCACCAACAGGTATAGACCAATGCTACGTTGGGCGGGCAGACCGCGCGTTCCTTGACCACCCGTCAGAGGAGAAGCCCATGCCCTCCCCTTCGCGGGGCGGCGGCCCGGCCGCCATGCCCAAGTACCAGTGGATCGCCGCAGCGCTGCGGCGCGAACTCCGGCAGGCCGGGGCCGGGCCCGGCGGCAGACTTCCCTCCGAGCGCGCCCTGGCCGCCCGCTACGGAGTCAACCGGCAGACCGTACGGGCGGCGCTCCGGCACCTGCGGGAGGAGGGCCTCGTGGTCACCGAGCGTCGGGGGTCCCGGTCGGCGGCGGCCGCGGACCCGGCGGGGCGGGCCGGCGGGCCGGACCGCCGGCTGCCGGCGCACGGGCCCGCCCGGCCGGACCGGGGGCTCCCGGGGGCCCCGCATGTCCCGCCGCATGTCACGCAGGTCCCGCAGCTCCCGGGGGGCCGGGCGGCCGGCGCGGTGACGGCCGGTGCGCCGCCCGCCGCGGCGCACCTCCCCGGCGCCGTCCGGGCCCCCGCGGCCGTGTCCCCGCAGAACTGGCTCGCCCTGGTGACCGTACCGCCCTCGCTCGGCGCGCTCCTCGGTATGCGCGGCGGGGAGCGGACCCTGGTGCACCACCGCCGCGACCGCGGCCCGGCGGGGCAGACCCTCCGGCACGCCGTCACGTACCTCTGCCCGCGGGTCGCCGCCCGGACCCCCGAGCTGGCCGGCTACCTCGACCGCGCGGCCGCACGCGACGAGGACCTCGGCCCGCTGCACCGCTGGCTCGACCGCGCCGCCGAGGAGGGGCGCGTCGCCGAGACGCTCACCATGACCCGCAGCAGCCACCCCCCGGCGGCGGCCTCCGCCTGCGGGCTGACCGTACGGCGCACCCTGCACGACCGCACCGGCCGGCTGCTCGCCGTCACCGATCTCGCCTTCCCCACCTGGGACCGGCTCACCTTCCACCGGGACCGGCCAGCCAGCGGATTCCGCATCAGCTGACGCACCGGCGCCGGGCCCAGCAACAGGCCCGGCGCCCTGCGCGCGGGCCCGCGTGCGCGCACGTCTACACCCTTCCGCTTATATCCGGCGAATCTTGACGTACCAGCCGAAAAGAACCAGGATCTACGCCAGTCAAGGTCCCCGCGCCGCAAGCCCACCAGCCCAAGGAGCGAACCCCATGCGCGCCCCTGCCCCGTCCTCCGCTTTCCAAACCGCCGCCGCCGTGCCGTGCACCCGCCACCCGGTGGCCGCCCGGATCGCGGACCTGCCCCGGATCACGGAACCGAGGGAGGTGGCCCCTGCGGACGCCAGGGAGTTGTCGCGGGTCTTCTTCCGGCGGCTGCGCGAGCTGCCCGAGGACAGCCCGGAGCACCGGTACGTCCGCAACGCCCTCGTCGAGATGAACTCCTCGCTCGTGCAGTACGCCGTCCGCCGCTTCCGCGGCCGCGGCGAGGGCGGGGACATCGAGGACCTCGTCCAGGTGGGCACCATCGGGCTGATCAAGGCGATCGACCGCTTCGACCCGGCCCGTGCGAACGAGTTCGCCACGCTCGCGATGCCGTACATCACCGGCGAGATCAAGCGCCACTTCCGCGACACCACCTGGGCCGTCCGCGTCCCCCGGCGACTGCAGGAGCTGCGCCTCGACATCGCGAAGGCCAAGGAGGAACTGACCACCGCCCTCGGCCGCTCGCCCACCGTCGCCGACCTCGCCGTCCACCTGGAGCTCTCCGAGGAGGAGGTCATCGAGGGGCTCGTCGCCGCCAACGGCCATACCAGCGGCTCCCTCGACGCCCCGCACGGGGCGCACGCCGAGCACGGCGGCGAAGCCGTCGAAGGGCCCACCCTCGCCGACGTCATGGGGGCCGAGGAGCCGGCCCTGGAGCGCGTCGAGGACATCCAGACGCTGGCGCCGCTGCTGGAGCGGCTCAGCGACCGCGAACGCCGCATGCTTCAGATGCGGTTCGGGGAGGAGCTGACGCAGGCGCAGATCGCCGCCGCCCTCGGCATCTCGCAGATGCAGGTCTCGCGCCTGCTCTCCCGCCTCCTGGCCCACCTGCGCGCCTCGATGCTGGAGGACCCGGAGTCCGGCCCGGAGACCGTCCCGAAGCCCGGCGCCAAGCCGCCGGCCCGGGGCTGAGGGGCCGCCCCCGGGGTGCGCGGTCCGGGTCAGGGGCAGGTCTCCTCGAACTTGACCACGTGGAAGGCCACGGGCTGACCGGTCAGCGGCGTGCCCGTCGGCGGATTCTGCGTGCACACGCGCCAGTTCGACTCCTGGAGCACCATCCGGTCCTGCAGGGCGTCCTTGACGGTGATGCCCGTGTTGCCGGGCAGGGCCTGGCGGGCGACCTTCATGCTCGTGCCGATGACGTTCGGCATGGTGCCGCCGGCGGCTGCCGACGGCGGCGCCGCCTCCCGGGCGGGGCACTCCTCCTCCAGCTTGACCGCGCCCAGGTCGATCTTCGTCGCGGTGTCGACCCCGCTGCCCGGCCCGGGCGTCTGCGAGCAGACCTTCCAGCCGCGGTCGAGAACCTGCGCGCGGCCCCGCCCGAGCGCGTCGTGGGAGGTGAGCGAGAAGAACCCGGCCGCCTGCGCGGCGTCCTGTGCGGCCTGCAGGCCCATGCCGACGAGATTCGGCAGGGCGGCCTGCCGGGCTCCGCCGGGCTTCCCCGACGCCGGGCCGCTCGACGGTGCGGACGGCACGGCTCCGGGGCCGCGGGGGGAGGCCGCGGGACCGCAGGCGGCGAGGACGAGCGCCGACGCGGCTGCCAGGGGCAGGGCGGTGATGTGGTGGGTGCGCATCAGGCCATGGTCGGTGCGGGCGGCGCGGAGCGAACGCCGTGTGATCGAGTTGTGACACACGGCGCACGGCCGCACCGCCGTGGCGGGGGACGCGCCGCACGCCGCCGACCGCACCGGGGCCGCCGTGGATCTCGATTCCGTACGCAGGCCCGGCCGCGCCCCCCCGCCGCGGTCAGCGGCTCAGCCGGTCAGCCGCTCAGCCGGTCAGGGCAGGGGCCTCGGACTCGGCGCAGGCCTGCCCAGCGGTCGCGGGGGCGGGGCGGGCCGGCCGCAGGGGCCACCACAGGGCGCGGCCGAGGAGGGCCGACAGGGCCGGGACCAGGGTGATCGACAGGACGAACGCGGAGAGCAGGATCCCGAGCGCCGTCGCGAAGCCGGTCTGCTGCGTGGACGGGGCCGGGTTCACGGCCAGGCTCGCGAAGGACGCCGCCAGCACCAGGCCGGCCGCGGCGATGGCGGGCGCGGTGTGCCGGACGGCGCGGGCGACGGCCGCACGGGCCGGGCCGGGGCGGTCCATCTCCTCCCGGATCCGGTCGGCGACCAGGATGTTGTAGTCGGTGCCCAGCGCGACCACGAAGAGGAACAGCACCAGCGGGAGCGTGAAGTCCACGCCCGGCCGGTCCGCCGCGTGCTGGAACACCAGGGTGGAGGCGCCCAGCGTCGCGGCGAAGCCGAGCCCGACGGCGAGCATGAGCACCGCCGGAGCGAGCAGACTGCGCAGCAGCACGCACAGGATCAGCGCGATCAGCGCCGCCGCCACGGGGAAGACCACCCGCAGGTCCTCGCCGACGGCGGTGGAGACGTCGGCGAACAGCGCGGCGCTGCCCCCGACGTGGGCCTCGGTTCCGTCGGGCCGGTGCGCGGCCACCGTGGCGCGGACCGGCCCGGAGACCAGCTCGCGGGCCTGCCGCCCCTGCGGGTCGACGGCCAGGAACAGGTCGATCCGGCCCGCCCTGCCGTCCTCGCTGAACACCGGCGGGGCGACCTGGCCCACACCGCGTACCCCGGCCAGCGCCGTGGCGAGCCCGTCCAGCCGCCCCGCGGGGAGCGGGCCGCCGTCGGAGGCGGTGACGAACACCGTGGTCGGGTCGGACACGCCGGCGGGCAGGGCACGCGCGACCTCCTCCGCCGTACGGGCCGCGGCGGTCCGCTCCCCGCCGGCTCCGGCCTGCCCGTAGTCCATCCGGATCCCGACGAGCCCGGCGGACAGCGCGCCCAGCAGGGCCGTACAGGCCAGGACCAGGGCCAGCGGTCGCCGGGCCGCGAGTGCGCCGATCCGCGCGGCCGCCCCGGCCGGGGCCTGCCGATCCAGGGCGCGCGAGGGCCAGAACATCCGCCGCCCGCAGACGGCGAGGAGCGCCGGCATCAGGGTCAGGCTGCCGGCCAGCATCACGAGGACGGAGACGGCGACGGCCGGCCCCAGCACCCGGAACTGGCCGAACGAGGCCACCCCGAGGGTGGCGAACGCCGCGACGATGGTGAGCGCCGCCGAGGTGATCGCCGTCCCCACCCGGCCCGCGACCTCGGCGGCCGCGGCCCGCCCCGACTCGCCCGGGTGCGCCCGCAGCCGTTCGCGGAAGCGGAACAGCAGGAACAGGAAGTAGTCGATGCCGATGCCGACCAGGACCACGCTGATCAGCCCCGGCGTGGACGGGGCGAGACCCGTGCCGGTCAGCAGCGCCGCGGCGACGACCAGGCCGGCGGCCGCGCCGCCGATGACCGACACCGCGAGCAGCGGCAGGAGCGCCGCGAGCAGGCTGCGGAACACCAGGACGTGCAGCAGCACGATCAACCCGACCATGACGAGCCCGACCACCATCGACCGGGTCCGCTCGGCCTCAGCGGTGTCGACGGCGTCCGCCAGGGCGCCGGTGAACCCGGTCCGCATCCCCGCCTCCCGGAACACCGCCCGCGTGTGGTCGCGGAAGGCACGGTAGGTGTCCTGCAGGCCGGGGTCCGTGGGATTGCCGGTCAGCGCGAAGGAGAGCAGCCGGAAGCTGCGGTCGGGCGCCGTCGTGGCCGGGCCCGCCCCGGGGACCTGCGAGTGGTCCAGGGCGAACAGGGGCGGGGTGTCCTTCGGCGCGGGCATCTCGACCCGGTGCCGGGCGAGTTGCGCGGCCTCGGCGTCGATCCGCCGCTCGTCGGCGGCCGACAGCGGTGCGCCGTCCGTACGGGCCACCAGCACCGTCAGCGGGTTGGCGTCCGGCGCCGCGCCGAAGTGCTTTTCGGCGATCTCCAGTGCGGCCGCCGCGTCGTACGAGGGCGGCAGGAACGCGCCGGTGCTCGGCTGTGTGGCGCGGAAGACGAGGGCCTGGCCGAGGACGGTCAGGGCGAGGCCCAGCACCGTCCAGAGGGCGATGACCCTCCAGGGATTCCGGGTCGCGAAGCCGGTCAATGCGCGGATCACGGGGGCTCCTTGCAGGTCGCGGGCCGGGGCCGCCGGTGGTGGATCAGGGGCCGGGGCACCCCGGCTCCCCGGTTCCCTCCAGCCCATCACCCGCCGCGCCCCCGGGCGTCGGGGCGCGGGAGGATCCGCACCCGGGACCGGGGGCCGGCCCGGGCCGCCGACCGGGACCGGGGTCCTGGTTCCGGCTCCGCCTGCGGGCCCGGCGGCGCGCCGGCGGGGCGCTGGGAGAATGGGTGCCGTACCCGGCCCGGGCGAGGCATCCGGCGGGTCGGAGACGAGGGAGGGGACCCGCGGGCATGCCCAGCACGCGCCAGAACCGGATACGCAACGCCGCGCAGGGCGCCGCCACTTCGACGGAGGCGGGCTCCCGCACCGGGGGCGGCAGCAGGGCCGGGACCGGGACCGAGCCCGGTGCGCCCGCCTGGAGCCGGACCGACGCGCTGGTGGTCGTCGGTGCGGCCGCCGTCGACCTCACCGCCTACTCGTTCGGGGCCACGGACCAGGGCCGCCCGCTGACCCTGCCCGCGCTGGGCCTGCTGGTCCTGGCCGCCCTCTGCCTCCTGCTCCGACGCCGCCACCCCGTGGCCGTGCTCGCCGCCGTCCTGGCCCTCGGCGCGGTGCTGAACCTCGCGACGCGGCCCGTCCCGCACTTCGGCGCCGCCCCGGCCGTCGCCCTGTACTCCGTGGCCCGGTTCGCCGGCCCCCGGGTCGCAGCGACGGCCACCGCCGCGACGGGGCCGCTGTCCCTGCTGGGCCATGACGTCGCCGCCGACGCCTCCGTGTGGGCCTGGAGCCTGCTCGGCAACGCGATGGCGGCCCTCCTCAGCGCCGGAGCCGGCCGGCTCGTACGCCGCTGGCACGACGAGGCCGAGGCCAACCGGATCCTGCTCGCCGAACGGGCCGTGGCCGAGGAGCGCCGCCGGATCGCCCGCGAGCTGCACGACATCGTGGCCCACCACATCACCGCCATGCAGCTGATGGCCGGCGGTGCCCGCGCCAACCTGACCCACAGCCCCGACACCGCCCGCGAGGCCCTGGTCACCCTGGAGGAATCCGGCCGCACGGCGCTGGACGAGATGCGCCGGCTCCTCGACGTGCTGCGGGCGGGGGAGGAGCCGGAGCAGGCCCCGCCCGCGCCGCAGCCCGGGACCGCGGACCTCGGCCGGATCGTCGAGGAGTCCCGGCTCGCCGGGATGGACACCGAACTCACGGTGGAGGGGCCCCAGCGCCCGCTGCCGCCGAGCGTGGGCCTGGCGGTGTTCCGCATCGTCCAGGAGGGCCTGACCAACGCCCGCAAGCACGCCGGCCCGGCCCGCGCCCGGGTGCTGCTGACGTACCGTCCGGACGAGGTCCGCGTCGAGGTGCGCGACGACGGAGCCGGAGCCCGCTCCGTCGCCGGCCCCGGGGCGGGGTACGGTCTGATCGGGATGCGCGAGCGCGTCGCCCTCCAGGGCGGATCCCTGGAGGCGGGAGCCCTCCACGGCGGCG
Source organism: Streptomyces sp. NPDC046866 (assembly GCF_040704625.1). Lineage (NCBI taxonomy): Bacteria > Bacillati > Actinomycetota > Actinomycetes > Kitasatosporales > Streptomycetaceae > Streptomyces > Streptomyces sp. NPDC046866. Next base: position 90,986 of record NZ_JBEYXN010000021.1, on the reverse strand, counting down.
GGTTCGCCGTGGCGGCCCGGATCCCGGTGGCTCCCGGATGCGCAGCCGACGGGGCGGAGCGGGAGGAAGCGCACCGATGATCCGCGTGCTCATCGCCGACGACCAGCCGCTGGTGCGGCGCGGCCTGGCCCTGATCCTGGCCCCCGACCCGGCGTTCGAGGTCGTCGGCGAGGCAGGCGACGGCGCCGAGGCCGTCGCCGTCGCCGGACGGCTGCGGCCCGACGTGGTGCTCATGGACATCCGGATGCCGGTCCTCGACGGGGTCGGTGCCACCGCCGAACTCGCCCGGACGGTGCCCGACGCCCGGGTGCTGGCCCTGAGCACCTTCGACATGGACGAGTACGTCGTCGCCGCCCTGCGCGCCGGCGCCTCGGGCTTCCTGCCCAAGGACGTCTCCCCGGAGGAGCTGACCGCCGCGCTGCGCACCGTGCACGCCGGGGAGGCGGCCGTGGCGCCGCGGCTGCTCACCCGGCTGCTCTCCGCGTACGTGCGCACCCCGACCCCGCACCGGCCGGCGGCCGCCGCCGCGGCCGGGCCTTCCGGCGGTCTCACGCCGCGCGAGCTGGAGATCTGGCGGCTCCTCGCCGCCGGCCTGGACAACACGGCGGTCGCCGAGGAGCTGGACATCAGCGTCTCGACGGTCAAGAACCACATCACGGGCCTGTTCGCCAAGCTGGGCGTGCGCGACCGGGCCCAGGCGGTGATCGCGGCGTACGAATCCGGCCTGGTGGTCCCCGCCCGCGAGGGCCGGACCTGAGCCGCCGGAGGCCCCGGAAAGATCGTCGGTGCGCCCGGGGCCGGTCCGTGGCAGAGTGCCGGCCAGCACTGCCACCGCTGCCGCACCAGGGAGCCTCCATGCGTGACCCGCGCCCCAGGCCGCCGCTCGCGGCCGTCCCGCAGTGCCGGCCGGAGACCGATCCGGAGCCGGAGCCGGGACCGCTGCCGCGCTGTCCCGTGTGCGACGGCGCCCCCGAACGGGTCTCCTGGCGCCAGCAGTCCGGCCGGCCCGTCAGCCTGGTCTTCGAGCCGTGCGGCCACCGGCACACCTCCCCGGCCCCGCCGGCCCTGGCCATCACCCCGCCGGGCGGCCCTGGATGATCGTGGCCGCCCCGGCGGAAGACCGCCGCGTTCGGTGACTCCCTCCGGCCGCTCGCCCACCCGCTGGGGGACCTGGACCGCCTGCTCGGCGTCGTGAAGCCTGACCGCGTCGCCCACCGGCTGAGCAGAACGGCCCTCGGCGTTTGGGGAGCGTGCCGCCTGCACCTGGCGGCGGGGCAGGTGGCTGGGCGGCCGGTCAGGCGGTCTTGGTGAACGTATGGAGATGTTCGCGGAGGAAGGTGTGCAGTGTCCTGGCGGGGCGGCCGAGGATGGTCTCGATGGTGTCGTTGGGAGACTCCGGGCGGGCGATGGCCAGTTGCTGGATCTCTACCACGTGGCCGGCGAGCCAGGGCGGCATGTGTGCGGTGGACAGGAGATGGCTGTGGAACTCGCTCGGTGGCAGGTCGATGTAGCGAACGGGGCGGCAGGTCAGCTCGCCGATCAGACGGGCGAGCTCGGGGTGGCTGAAGGCCTGTGGGCCGGTCAGGGTGTAGGTGGCGCCGGCAAGGCTGGGGCGCAGGAGGGTCTCGGCGGCGACGTCGGCGATGTCTCGGACGTCGATGTAGTTACAGGGTGCCTCGCGCATGGCCCCGATGAGGACGCCCTCGGCGATCGCCGGGGCGTTCAAGAGGAGCTTTTGCATGAATGCGTAGGGCCGGAGCAGCGTAGCCGTCATTTCGGTTGTCGCCAGGTGTTCCTCGACCCGCCAGTGGCTGCGCGAGATGGCCACCGGTGAGGCGGGCTCGGCTGCGGGGGCGGACAGTTTGACCACGTGCCGTACCCCGCAGTGGGCTGCGGCGTCTATCACGTTGGTCTCCAGCTCGGCTTGACGCGGGCTGTTGGCCATGGCGAGGAACAGTTGCGTGGATCCCTCGAACGCGTCGCGGAGCGTCTGGGGGTCTGCGGCGTCCGCACCGACGAGCTCGACTGGCGTGTTCGTGCCGATGGCGGCGCGCAGATTGCCGGGCGTACGGCTGACGGCGCGGCAGGGGACTTCGAGTTCGATGAGCCGCCGGAGCAGGGTGCTGCCGGTGGCGCCGGTGGCTCCGATGATGGTGATCACAGTGTGCCTTTCCTGAGGGAGGGGGCTGGCGAATCGGATGGAGGGGCTGGGTCAGGCCTGTTGCCGGGATGTCGTGCCGTGCCACCGCCAGGTGACGATGGCGGCGGCCAGGCCGGCCGACAGCGGCAGGTCGATCCGCAGCCGCTCCAGCCATCCGGCATGGGGCACCGGTGCGTGCGACGGCAGCCAGTCGGCTCCGAACCATCCGGCCAGGCCGGCGATTGCGACCGCTGCCATGGCAAGTCCGAGGGTGAGTACCGGTCGCGGCGCCGAGGCTGTCCAGCGTCGGGGTCGGCCACGCCGGTGGAGCCATGTGCCGACGATGCAAGCCACCAAGGCCGATGTGGCCCCGATGGAGGTGAAGGCGGCCCCGGTCAGTTCGGGCTGCCCGCTGAGGAATCCGCCGAGCCCGGCGGTGAGCGCGGGGGCCAGGTAGGCGGTCGCGACTTCCTTCCACAGGGTGAACGGACGCGTGGCGCATCCGCGCCGGGCGGTTCCGGGAGGGGGACTCATGTGACTCCTCGAAAATACTTAGCTGGCTAACTATTTGGTTAGGCGGCTAACTACTGGGGTATGGGAAAGGGTGCCGCGCGGTCGAGGCAGCCGCCTCGCGCGGAAGGAGGCCGCAGCTATTCGGCAGTCAATGCGCCGATCCGCTGAGTGATCCGCTCCAGGAGGTCGAGGAAAAGCCCGCGTTCGTCGGCGGCCAGTCCACCGACCAGCGCCTCAAGCCGTGCGAAGTGGTCCGCGGCCATATCCCGCAACCGCCGGCTGCCGCGCGCCGTCAGTACGACCACTGCACCTCGCCCGTCCTCCGTTGAGGCGCGGCGAGCCACCAGGCCATCTCGCTCCAGGCCGACGACCAGGCCGGTCACTGTCGCGCGCGAGACGCCAAGCCTCTTTGCGAGCTGCGACGGCGACTTCTCCCCGTCGCTGTCCTCGAGATCCACCAGGAGGCGGTAGCGCCCGGTCGACAGTCCGGAACGTGCAAAATGCACTTCGGACGCCCGGTCGAGGCGCGCCCCGGCAGCCATCAGGCGCACCGCCACAAGCACCGCCTGCGGGTCGGCCTCAAGCCCGTACCGTGCGATCTGCTTCCGCGCCTGTTCGAGCGTGGGTGCAGCGCCGGGGTTCGCATCCTCGTCGCTCATGAGAAGTAATATGGTGGCTAACTACCTGCCGGTCAAGTCGCCGAGAGCCTCGCAGCCGCGGACTTCGTACGGCTCGCCCCGGACCGCAGCCCCCCGCCCGGGGCCCCACGAAGACCTGGTCAAGGGGAAGTCAATCGTTGGCTCGGGCGCGCTGGTCGCCGCCGCTCAGGCCTCGTACGCGCGTCGCCTCGAGCGGAGCAGTCCGTCTCGGTCGATCCCCCGCTGATGCGCAAAGCTGCTCGGTTAAAGCCGATTTCGAGCAGCTTCCTTCAACTGATCTCCATGGGCCGCTATGTTGCCAGGCGCATGCCAAAGCGGTGTGTCCGATGTCCCGGACCGCACGAGGAGCTGCCCATGAGACCGATCCCCTTCCGCAGGAGCCCGCGCAGGCGGCTGCGCACCGTCATGGCCGCGCTGGTCGCCGGCGCCCTCGCCGTGGCGGGGCTGTCCGCCGCCGGGCCCATGGCCGTCCAGGCCGCCGCGGCCGCGGCCGGCGCCACCGCGGGCGACGCCACCGGGCTCACCCGGTCCCAGAACACCTTCACCGTCACCACGACCAGCGGCGCCAAGGCCCGCGTGGTCGTGGCCCGGGCCGACATCTTCCGGATCTGGCTCTCGCCCGACGGCTCCTTCACCGACGACCCGGCCGGCACCGACCTGGCCGCCACCACCGACTTCGGCCCGGTCGCCGCCGCCTCCGCCGACGCCGGCTCCCACTACCGGATCACCACCGGAGCCCTGACCATCCGGGTCAACAAGGCACCGCTGAAGTTCTCCGTTTACCGGGCCGACAACGCCACCCTCGTCTGGCAGGAGAGCAAACCCACCTCCTGGACCGCCACCCGGACCACCCAGTACCTCACCCGCGGCGCCGACGAGCAGTTCTACGGCACCGGGTTGCGGCTCGGCGCCTGGGCGCTGCGCGGCCTGACCGTCCCGGTGGCCGTGGACAACAGGTGGCGCGAGAACGACAACGCCAGCCCGGCCCCCTTCTACATGTCCACCAACGGCTACGGCGTCATGCGCAACACCTGGGCCAAGGGGAGCTACGCGTTCGACGCCCCCAGCGCCCTCACCCACGACGAGAAGCGCTTCGACGCCTGGTACTTCACCGGCACCTCCCTCAAATCGGTCCTCGACGCCTACACCGACGTCAGCGGCAAGCCGTTCCTCGCCCCGATGTGGGGCCTGGAACTGGGCAACGCCGACTGCTTCAACGCCTCCAACCCCGCCTACCAGGGCGACCACGACCGACTGCGCCACCAGACCACGCCCGACGTGGTCGGCTACGCCGACGACGCCCGCGCCCACGACATGCCCTCTGGCTGGTTCCTGCCCAACGACGGCTACGGCTGCGGCTACACCGCGCCCCTGAAGTCCACCGTCGACGCGCTCAGGGCGAAGGGCTTCCAGACCGGCCTGTGGACCTCCACCGGGCTCGGCTCGATCGCCGACGAGGTGGGGAAGGCCGGCACCCGCGGTGTGAAGACCGACGTGGCCTGGATCGGCGGCGGCTACAAGAGCGCCTTCCAAGGCGTGCAGCAGGCCGTGGACGGCATCGAGAAGAACTCCGACGCCCGCCGGTTCGTGTGGACGGTCGACGGCTGGGCCGGCACCCAGCGCAACGCCGTCGTGTGGACCGGCGACACCTACGGCACCTGGGACGACATGCGCTGGCACGTCCCGGCCGTCGCCGGCGCCGGCCTGTCCGCCCTCAACTACGCCTCCGGCGACATCGACGGCATCTTCGGCGGCAGCCCGCAGACGTACGTCCGCGACCTGCAGTGGAAGGCCTTCACCCCCGCCTTCATGACCATGTCCGGGTGGGGCGCGGCCAATCCGTCCGCCGGCTACCAGGACAAGCAGCCCTGGCGGTTCGCCGAACCGTACCTGTCCATCAACCGCAAGTACCTCCAGCTGAAGATGCGGCTGATGCCGTACCTGTACACCATGAGCCGTACCGCCCACGAGACCGGCGTCCCCAGCACCCGCGCCCTGGTCCTGGAGTACCCGGACGACCCGGTGGCCCGCGGCAACCTCACCAGCGGCCAGTTCATGGCGGGCGACTCCTTCCTCGTCGCCCCCGTCGTCTCCGACACCTCCGTCCGCGACGGCATCTACCTGCCCGCCGGGACCTGGACGGACTACTGGACCGGCAGGACGTACGCCGGACCGGGCTGGCTGAACGGCTACAAGGCGCCGCTCGACACGCTGCCCCTCTTCGTCAAGGGCGGGGCGATCGTGCCGATGTGGCCGCAGATGAACCACACCGGCGAGAAGCCCGTCTCCACGCTCACCTACGACATCCACCCGCGCGGCGCCTCCTCCTTCAGCCTGTACGAGGACGACGGGACCACCCGCGCCCACGCGTCGGGCGCGTACGCCCGCCAGCAGGTCGACGTCACCGCCCCGGCCGCCGGCTCCGGCACGGTCACCGTGGACGTCGGCGCCCCCGCCGGCAGCTACAGCGGCAAACCCGCCACGCGCGCCTACGAGTTCACCCTCCACCTGGCCACCGCGCCCGGCGGGGTCACGGCCGGCGACGGCGCCGCCCTCGCCCGCCACACCTCCAAGGCCGCCTACGACGCGGCCGCCACCGGCTGGTACTTCGACGCCGCCGACCGCGGCGGCATCCTGTGGGTGAAGTCGGGCCCGCAGGCGGGCGGCTACGGCTTCAGCGCCACCGGCACCTCCGTCCCGGCCGCCGACCCGGTCCCCGCCGCGTCCGCAGCGATCCCGCAGTCCGCCTGGAAGCTGCTCTCCGCCGACAGCCAGGAGACCGCCGCCGAGAACGGCGCGGCCGCCAACGCCTTCGACGGCAACCCGGCCACGCACTGGCACACCGCCTGGTCCGGCGGGACCGCGGCCCCGCTCCCGCACGAGATCCGCATCGACCTCGGGGCCCGGTACGCGGTCGACGGCCTCGGCCACCTGCCGCGCCAGGACGGCGGGGTCAACGGCCGGATCGGCGCCTACGAGGTCTACGTGTCCGACTCCGCCACCGACTGGGGGCCTGCGGTGGCGACCGGCACCTTCGCGGACACCGCCGCCGCCACCTCCGTGCCGCTGACCGCGAAGAGCGGGCGCTACCTGCGGCTGAGAGCCCTGACCGAGGCCGGCGGACGCGGCCTGTGGACCAGCGCCGCCGAGATCACCCTGACCGGCCGGCCCGCCGCCGCCCCGCCACCGGCCGCCACCGCCCCCTGAACCCGCCCGGGCTCAGGAACCGCCGAGCACGGCCCGGCACTCCCGCCGGGCCGGCTCGCTGAGCAGCTCCCGCCAGCGGCCGAACAGGGAGAGCAGACCGGGGCCGTGGGCCGCCCGGAAGGCGGGGTCGCGGCGGGCGAGGTCCAGTTCGTTCGCCGCGGTCAGCTCGGCGACGTCGCGCCGCGACCGGAGGTCGGGGCAGTGGACGCGTCCGGTGAACCGGTCGCGGAACACCGCCCCGGCGTCGGCCAGTGACGGCTGGGAGAACGCGCGGTCGCAACTGGCGTACAGGTACACGATCGCCTCGGCCCCGTCCCCGATGGCCCCCGCCAACTGGGCCCGGCCGGTGGGCGGAAGCAGGGCGGTGGCGAAACCGTCCGTGCCGTAGAAGGCGTGGCACAGTCCCGCCAGGCACAGCTCGGGCCGGGCACCCCAGGCTCCGAGCACGCCCCGTACGCGCCGCAGATGGGCCAGGAGCGTGCCGCCCGGGTGTGCGATGTCCTCGGCGCCGAGGCCGTGCAGCAGGGCGAGGGCGCGCAACTCGCGGGGATCGCACGGAGCTTCGGACGGCTGTCGGTCCACGGTGGATTCCATTTCGTGTGTGAGCGGGTCGGCACCCGTCACCGCCGGCGCCCGGGGTCCGGACCACGGCGCTGACGGGGACGGGTTGCCGCCCTGGGACCCGCATTGATCGTTGTCCACCCGGAAACCCAAGTCAATCCTCCGATTTCCTACCCGCATCCAAGCGGTAGCTTGGACCCCATGACCCTCGACGACCTCCGCGTCTTCGTCGCCGTGTGCCGGGCGGGCAGCCTCAGCGCCGTCGCACGCGACCTCGGCTGCACCCAGTCCGCGGTCAGCCAGCACGTCCGCCGCCTGGAGCGGCAGACCGGCACGGGCCTGCTGGAGCGCCACGCCCGCGGAGTCGTCCCCACCGAGGCCGGCCGCATCCTCCAGGCCGCCGCCGCAGACGGCATCGCCGGCCTCGACGGGGCGCTGCGCCGCCTCGACGAGCTCGTCCGCGGCGACACCGGCTCCGTACGCATCACCACCGGGGCGACGACCGTACGGCACTTCATGTCCGAGGCGGTCGTGGACTTCCGGCGCCGGCACCCCGGAGTCAGCCTGGAGTTCCAGACCGAGAACTCCAGCCGCAGCTGCTTCGACGCCCTCGCCGCCGGCGACCTCGACCTCGCCTGGATCACCATCGGGCGGCCCGTGCGCGGCATCGAGCAGCGCCCCGTCATGGAGCTGCCCTGGGTGCTCGCCGTCGGCGCCGACGACCCCCTCGCCGCCCGGCACCGCATCGACCCCGCCGACCTGGCCGGCATCCGCCACATCCGGCTCCCGGAGAACTCCGCCTCCCGCGCCCACCTCGACGCCGCCTTCGCGGCAGCCGGGCTCTCGATGCGCTCCGACACCAGCGTGGCCGACTGGGACACCGCCCTGCTCCTGGCCGAACTAGGCCTGGGACACGCCGTCGTGCCCGCCCTGCCCGGCTGGCAGGTACCCGGAACCGGCGGCCCGCTGCGCCTCGTCCCCATCCCCGCCCTGCCGCCCCTCGCGGTCGGCTGGGCCGTCCGCCGCTGGGCGGCCCTCGCGCCGCTGGCCCGGGTCTTCGCCGACGACGTCGCTCGCAGCTGCACGGCGCGCGCCGCGCGGCAGGGCTGAGGCCGCGAGCAGGCCCGCCGCAGCCAGGAGGGCCGGCCCGAGCAGGGCCCCCGGCCCGTTCCCGGCGCCCACGGCGACGGCGATGCCGAGCGTCGGCCCCACGTTCATCGCGGTCTGCTTGAGCCCGCCGACCACCCCGGCGCAGCCGGGCGGGGCGTCCCCGACGACCGTCCCGGTGGCGGTCACCATGACGGCGGCGAACCCCGCGCCGAGCACCGCGAAGGCCACCGTGACCCACGGCCCGGACCAGGCCTGCAGCCCCGCGACACCGGCGAGGACGAGGGCGGTGCCGCCGAGCGCGGTGCGCCGCGGCCCGTGGCGCCCCAGCAGCCGTCCCGCCACCGGTGCGCCCGCGACCATGCACGCGGTGAGCGGCAACACCAGCAGGCCGGTTTCCAGCGGGTCGAGCCCCCGCCGCTGCTGGAGCAGGAACGTCGCCGTGAACAGCGCCCCGAACATGCCGCCGGAGACGCACAACAGCAGCGTCATCGACGCCGAGACCGGCACGGACCGCGCCACCGCGGCCGGTACCAGGGGCGCCGCGGAGCGCCGTTCGACCCGTACGAGCAGCAGCGCGAGGCCCGCGGCCGCGGCGAGCCCCAGCACGGTCCGCGCCGAGCCCCAGCCGTGCGCCGGTACGCCGGCCAGCGCGTGGACGAGGACGGCCAGGGCCGCCGCCAGCAGGGCCGCGCCGGCGAGCTCCGGTCGTCCCGCTGCGGTGCGGGCGCCGCCGCCCCCGCCGCCCGCGGTCCGGTCGGCGGCCGGGACCCGTACGGCCAGCGCGAGCGCGGCGAGCGCCAGGGCGATCGGCACGTTGAGCACGAACACGGACCGCCAGCCCGCCTGCGCGACCAGCAGTCCGCCGACCAGCGGCCCGGCCGCCGCGGCCGCCCCGATGGCGCCGGTCCGCACGGCCACCGCCCCGGCCAGCCGGTCGGCCGGATACGCCAGCCGCAGCAGCGCCAGCGTCGCCGGCTGGAGCAGCGCGCCGAAGACCCCCTGCGCCGCCCGCAGGGCGATCACCCAGCCCATCCCGGGCGCGAGCGCGATCCCCGCCGAGGCCGCGGCGAAGCCGAGGACGCCGGTGGCGAACAGCCGGGTGTGCCCGTACCGGTCGCCGAGACGCCCGGCCGTCACGAGGAACGCGGCCACGCACAGCAGATAGGCGGTGCTGGTCCACTGCACCTGTGCCACGTCCGCCCCGAGCTCCCCGGCCATTCGGGGCTGGGCCACGCTGAGCACGGTGCCGTCGAGGGCGACCAGCGTGGCGCCGCCGACGCTGACGAGCAGGACGATCCGGTGCTTCACGCGTCCGCCGCCCGACCGAGGTGGGCGTCGAGCACCGCATCGACGATCCGCCCGACGAGCTCCTCGCGGCCGTCGCCGAGGGCCAGCGGCAGACTGCCCCACCCCCACAGCAGGGCCGTGCCGTGCAGCCCCGCCCACAGCGCCGCCGCGGTGACCTCGGCCGCCCCGTTCTCCCCGTTGCCCTCGTCCTCAGGGTGGTCGCCCCCGGCTTCCCGGCACCGCGACACCAGGGACACCAGCAGCCGGAACAGCGGCTGCGTGGTGGCGCGCAGCTGCGGCTGCCCGGTGTCCGCACGGCCGGTGCCGTCCAGCAGGTCGTGGCGGAACATCAGCTCGAACATGCCGCGGTGCTCCAGCGCATAGCCCACGTAGGCGCAGGCGAGGGCGCGCACCTGCTCGCGCGGCGACGCGGGCCCCGACCCGGTGTCCGCGGTCGCGGCCGTGAACCGGCCGGCGAGGTCCGCGAAGCCGCGGCGGGCGATCGCCGAGAGCAGGGCGTGGTGGGTGGGGAACCAGCGGCGGGGCGCGCCGTGGGAGACCCCCGCCCGGCGGGCGATCTCCCTCAGCCCCACCGCACCGGCGCCCTCGGTCAGGACGAGCTCCACGCCGACGTCGACCAGCCGTTCCCGCAGCGGACGTTCATGATCCATGGAGCATGTGTACCAGGAGCGCGTAGACAGTGTCTACTCGACCGTCCCGCTCCCTCGGGACGGCTCATCCGGCCGAAAGGCCGCGCGAAGGGGATGATGGAGAACGGGCCCGTTCGACGCGGGCGAGGAGGAGGGAGAGCGGACATGGCGGAGCACGACGGCGGTCCGTCGGCACGGGAGCTGGAGGAAGGCAGGCTGCTCAAGGAGCTCGAGGCCATCCACCGCACCCGCCACGAGACCCTGCTTCACGGGTCGGACGATGCGCTGGTCACCCACACGCAGCGGATGAACGAGCTGGAGCACGAGTACGTACGCCGGCACCCCCAGCGCGCCCAGACGGCGGGCCGCACCCGCACCGGGGCCCGCGCCCGCACCAGCGCGGACCAGGACAAGCCCGACGGCACCTGACCCGGCCCCGACGGCACCCGCCCCGGCGCCGAAGGCCTCTGATCCCGCCCCGACGGCGCCCGCCCCGGGCCGGGACCCTTCACCCCGGCCGGACCGGCCCGCCCCCGAGCACGGCCGGCGGGCCCGCCGGCGCCGGGCCCAGCGTGGTCGTCCCCGGGGCCGCGCGGTGCCCCAGCCCGGTCCGGTACGCGTCGAGCGCCGCCTCCGTCCGGCCGGTGCGCCGCAGCAGGTCGCCCAGCAGCCGGCACAGGTCGGCCAGGTCCCCGCTGGCCCCGCTGCGCTCCAGCAGCGCCAGCGCCTGCCGGTAGTGCCGCTCGGCCGCAGCCGCGTCCCCGCGCTCCTCCGCCATCAGCCCCAGCAGCCGGTGCGCGCCGCCCGCGTGCACGGCCCCGTGGCTGTCGCCCAGTTCCAGCAGCCCCGCCAGCAGCTCCGCCGCCTCCGCGCCCCGTCCCAGCCGCCGCAGCACGTCCGCCAGCTCGACCTCCACCTGGGCCGTGTACAGGACGGCCCGCCGGGCCGCCAGCATGTCCCGGGCCTTGCGCAGCTCCGCCTCGGCCACCGCCAGTTCGCCGTTCTGCGCCTGTACGTAGCCCCGCATCCAGTGGCAGTGCGCCAGGTCGGTCCGCAGCCGCAGCTGCCGGTAGATCGCCTGGGCCTTGGCCAGTGAGGCGTCGGCGTCGGCGGGGCGCCCCGCCGCGAGGAAGGTGCGCGCCACCTGCCGGTGCATCCCCGCCACCAGGGCCGGGTCGTCGACCTGCGGGGCCAGCGCCAAGGCGAGCTCGGCGGCGTGGGCGGCGCGGGCGTGCGCGCCCATGTCGATGTACGGCCCGATCACCGCGGCGTAGAGCAGCACCAGGGCCTCGGGGTCGGCGAGCCCGCTCGCGTTCAGCTCGTCGATGGCGGATTCCAGCAGGTAGCAGGCGTACCGCAGCTCCCCGGCGAGCAAGTGGGCGACGGCGCGGCCGCGGACGGGCCGGGCGCGCCGGGGCAGCGGCTCGTCCGCGAGCAGCCGCTCGGCCTCCTCGAAGTGGCCGATCGCGGCCGCCAGTTCGCCCGACTCCAGCGCGCAGTCGCCGAGCCCGAGCAGCGCCTCCGCCTGCTCGGGCACCAGGGCGAGCTCCCGTGCGTCGGACAGCAGCCGGCGGTAGCGGCCGGCGGCCTCGGCGGCGTCCCCGGTGGCGAGCGCCTGCTGGGCATCGGTGAGCGCGAGCCTGAGCTCGGTGGCCAGGTGGGCCGGGCGCCCGGTGGCGAGCTCCTCGTACGAGACGCCGAGGCGCCCCGCGAGGAAGCGCAAGGCGGTCTCGGAGGGGCGGACCTTGCCCGCCTCCAGGGTCGAGACGTAGGCGGAGGTGTAGGCGGGCTGCGCCAACGCCCGCTGCGTCAGCCCGCGTTCGGCGCGGATGCGGGCAACTCTGCGGCCGATCTCGGCCGGTTCGTCCATGCAGACCCCCTGGTGGTTCCGACGGCCCAGTATTCAGGGGCGGCAGCCCATTGCGCACGCCCCGGACGCCCCCTACGTTAAGCAGCCGGTTCAATCCGCTTATCCGACCGCTTAACTTCCTTTTCCGGGGGATGACTTCATGGACTCAGCCGTCCGCACCGCCCTGCGCGCGGCCCTCGCCGCGGCCGGCGCGACCGCGCTGCTGCTGGCCGCCGGCCCCGTCGGAGCGACCGCCGCACCGGCACCCGTACCCGCCCCGGCCGCGTCCTCGGCAGCCGCAGGGAGCGGGCCGCTCGTGGAGATACCCGGCCCGCAGGACGGGTCCGCCGCCGGATCCGGCCACACCCGGGTCCGCGCGACCGGAGGCCGCGCCAAGACGGGCGCCCGCCTGTCGGAAGCCGAGCGCTCCGCCGACGGCCGGGTCACCAAGCTCGTCGACAACGGCCCGACCGCCGACCGCCTGGACATCGTCGTCGTCGGCGACGGCTACACCGCCGCCGAACTGGACCGCTTCCACGCCGATGCCAAGGCCAAATGGGCCGAGATCGCCGCCGTCGAGCCCTACTCCACGTACCGCGGCCTGTTCAACGTCTGGACCGTGGACGCCGTCTCGCACGACTCCGGCGTCACCGGCGACCCGTCCCGCGACACCGTCCGCGACACCGCCCTCGGCTCCTCCTTCTGGTGCGAGGACATCGAGCGGCTGCTCTGCATCGACCAGCCGAAGGTCGACGCGTACGTGGCGAAGGCACCGGCCGCCGACCTCGTCCTGGTCCTCGCCAACAGCACCAAGTACGGCGGCGCCGGCTACAACGAGAAGAGCACCACCCTCGGCTACGAGGGCATCTCCACCGCCTCCGCCGGCAACGCCAAGTCCGGCCAGGTCGCCATCCACGAGACCGGCCACTCCCTCGGCAAGCTCGCCGACGAGTACTTCTACCCGGACACCCCGGGATACGAGAAGTACGAGGGCGCCGAGCCGGGAGAGTCCAACAGCTCCACGCTGACCGCGGACCGGATGGCCGCCGGGCGCAGCAAGTGGTACCGCTGGCTCGGCGCCCCCTCGCCCGACGGCGGCACCGTCGGCGCGTACGAGGGCGGCGGCTACTACGTCACGGGCCTCTACCGGCCCACCGACAACTCGATCATGCGGGTGCTCGGCAAGCCCTTCAACCTGCCCGGAGCCGAGGCCATGATCGCCGGCTTCTACCAGCACGCCCGGCCCGCCACGGCGCTCACCCCGACCACCCGCACCCTGCGCCTGCCGCACACGGCGAAGGTGTCCGTGCCCCGGCTCGCCGCCCCGGACGGGCGGCAGCTGGACGTCCGCTGGTACCTCGACGGCCGGGAGCTGAAGCGGTTCGCCGGCCGGACCGAGGTCGCCGTGGCCGAGCTGTGGCTGCTCGACCTGCGCACCCACAGGCTCTCGGTGGCCGTCGAGGACCGCACCGACGCGGTCCGCGACCCGCAGATCGCCCGCAGCCTGCGCTCCACCGTCGACTGGAACGTCCGCCTGTAGCGGGGAGGGAGCGGACGGCGCGGGCGGGCTCAGACCCCCGCCGCGTACCTCCAGAACGCCCGCATCACCCCGGGCGCGGTCGGGCCGGCCAGCTCCACCTGCGTGAGCAGGACGGCCACCGACCCGGTGGACGGGGTGATGTGGGCCGCCGTCCCGGTGCCGCCCATCCAGCCGTAGCGCCCCGGCACGTTCCACGGATCGCGGACCTCCACGTCCACCGAGCCGCCGAACCCCCAGCCCTGCCCCTCCAGGAACAGCTCGGCCCCCGCCCGCTGGTCGGGCGTCAGCCAGTCCGTGGTCATCCGCCGCACCGAGTCCTCCGCCAGCAGCCTGCCCCGCTCGCCCGGCAGGGCGCCCCCGGCCAGCAGCATCCGGTGGAAGGCGTACAGGTCGTCGGCCGTCGAGACCAGCCCGCCGGCCCCGGAGGGGAAGGCCGGCGGGACGCTCCACTGCCCGTCCGGCGCGTCCACCAGCCCCAGCCCCCGGCCCGCGCCCGCCCCGCCGCCGGCCCCGGCTCCGTCCCCGCCGGCGGGGACGGCCCGGTAGTACGAGGTGAACCGCCCCAGATCGGCGGCCGGCACCGCGAACCCCGTGTCGGCCATGCCCAGCGGCTCGAAGATCCGCTCCTCGAGGAACACGGGCAGGGAGCTCCCCGACACCCGGGCGATGAAGACGCCGAGGATGTCCGAGCACGTGTTGTACAGCCAGGCCTCGCCCGGCTGGTGGAGCAGCGGAATGCGCGACAGCGCCTTCATCCAGGCCTCCGGCGCCGCGACGTGCTGCGGCTGCGGCGGCCCCTGCTTCAGCTCGGTCCGCAGCAGGGCCACCGCGGGCAGCGCGAAGTCCTCCGGGAACCCGATGCCCGCCCGGAACGTGAGCAGGTCGGCCACCGTGATGGGGCGGGCCGCGGGCACCACGTCGTCGACCGGGGAGTCCGGCGTGCGGACCACGACCGGCGAGGCGAGCTCCGGCAGCCACGGACCGACCGGGTCGGTCAGGGCGAACCGGCCCTCCTCGGCCAGCATCATCACCGCCGCGGCGATGACCGGCTTGGTCAGCGAGGCGATCCGGAAGATCGAGTCCCGGACCATCGGCGCGGACCCCTCCGCATCGGCCGCCCCGACCGCCGCGGCCTCCACCCGCCCGTCGCGGGCCACCAGACCCACCGCCCCGGGCACCGCACCGCCGTCCACGAACGGCTCCAGGACCTCGCGCAGACCGCCCATCACTTTCGCCTCTTTCCGCCGTACGGTCGCCAGCTGCCGGGCACCCGGCCCGGAACCGCCCGAAATCCCCTGGCCAGGGCCCGTGCCGCATCCTAGGGTTCGGCCCATGACGATCACGGGTACCCACGCCATCGACCGAGCCGTTTCCCTCACCGTGCAGGCCCTGCGCGCCGCAGCACACCTCGACTGGTCGGCGCCGGCGGCCGGCCTGGAGTGGAGCTGCCACGAGACGGCCGTCCACGTCGTGAACGACTTCGTCGTGTACGCCACCCGGATCTCCGAGCGCCTGGCCGACGGGTTCGCGCCGATCGAGCGCTACACCGCCCCCGGCGCCGCGCCCTCCGCCGTGGTCGACGCCATCGAGGCCGCCGGCCGCAAGCTGACCGCCGCCGTCTCCGCGGCCGACCCGGACGACCGGGCCTGGCACCCGTACGGCACCTCCGATGCCGACGGCTTCGCCGCGATGGGCGTCGTCGAGGCCCTCCTGCACACGCACGACATCCTCGACGGCCTCGGCACACCGGACTTCGAGCCCGACCCGGAGCTGTGCGCGTACGCCCTGGACCGGCTCTTCCCGCACGTTCCGCGGGACGCCGGGGACGCCGCTGCCTGGCCCACCCTGCTGTGGGCCACCGGGCGCGCCGAACTCGCCGGCCTGCCGCGGCAGACCGTCTGGCGCTGGTACGCCGACCCCGTCCCGGCCGGCGACCGCATCGTGCTCTGCGAGATCTCCCCGGACGTGGCCACCGACCTCGCCGCCGGCGGCACCGGCGGCTTCACCTGGGCCGCCGACGGGCCCTTCGAGGGCACCCGGGCCGCCGCCGGCATGACGGCCAAGGCGTACGCGGAGGGGGCGTACCGCCCGGGGTGGGGCCCGTACGCCGTCATCCGCACGCACGACCGCCGCGCCGTCGGCGGGATCGGCTTCCACGGCGCCCCCGACGCCGACGGGCACGCGGAGGTCGGCTACGACCTCGTCCCGTCGGCGCGGGGCAACGGCTACGCCACCGAGGCGCTGCGCGGCCTGACGGCCCGGGCCTTCGGGCAGCCCGGCCTGACCGCACTGCACGCCTCGGTGGACGACGGCAACGCCCCCTCGCACGCGGTGCTGCTCCGCGCGGGCTTCGAGCGCACCGGAGCCGCCGACGGCACCGTCCGGTACGCCCTGCGGCCCGCGCCGGGGCCGGCGGGTCAGTAGCCGCAGTTGGTGACCCACTTGTGGGAGGAGATCCGGTCGTTCCACTCCCACGGGATGTTGCCGGCCGAGCCGTTCGGGGCACAGGTGGAGGCGCCGCCGTAGTTGATGTCCTCGTAGACGCGGACGTCCCCGAGGGAGCCTGCGTAGCCGTTGTTCCACCACGACGAGGCCTTGTCGTTCATGTCGAACGTGCCGCTGGCCCCGCAGGTGCGCCAGTCCGCGTCGTTGCCGCTCCAGCCGCAGGCGGCACCGCCCCGGTTGGTGTGCTCCCAGACCCAGTAGTTGCCGTCCGCGGCCACGCCGGAGGCGTCGGCCGCGGCGGCGCCCGCCGTGGTCGCGGTCGCGGGTACGGCCAGCAGCGCAGCGGTGAGCGCGCCGACCGGAATCAGGGTGTGGAACGTGCGCATGGGACCCTCCAGAGGTCTCGTTGTCGTCCTGGTCGTCTTCATCGGTGTGGGTTCGGTCGTCGTGCGGGTTCGGTCATGGGTCCCGGTCGGGGTTCCGGCCCTCCGTGCCGGAACCGGCCTGCCGACCGGTGACGCGCTGCGCCTTCGGCAGCGCGCCGAGCTGGAGCCGCCACCTCAGCGCGAGGTCCTGCCGGTGCTGCGCGCGCAGCTCCTCGCCGTAGGCGCGGTCCAGGGTTCGGGAGACCCGGGCCAGCGGGGTGCCGGTCGCACAGGTCGCTTCGACGACGGCCAGCCCGGCCTCGGCCGCATCCGCCTCCGCCGGGGGCAGGGCCTCCCGGTAGCCGGCGGCAGCCTGCCGGGAGGCGTCCGGGGTCGGGTAGGGCCGGCCCGCCGCCGCCATGCAGGCGGCCCACTGCGCGACCGCGTCCGCGTACCGCGGGTCCTTGCGCACGCGTGCCTCCCGCACCGGGCGCAGGTTCATGGTGACGACCTTGACGCGGAACCAGGCCGCCAGATCGCCGTAGAGCGCGCGCTGCGCCTGCGCGGTGCACCCCCGGGTGGACGCGGTGATCGTCATGCCGGTGGGCGCCTCCGCCGTCAGCCCCTCCGGGGAGGGGCCCATCAGCGCGGTGCGGGCGGCCGCGCGCCGGTCGGGCGACAACTGCCGGAAGTACCGCTGGTTCGGGTCGTCCCGGCGGGCCTGCTCCGCCCGGCGCTCCTCGGCGCCGCCGTAGCCGTGCGCCCGCGCCCAGGCCACGTCGTCGATCCCGTACGGGAAGGAGCGCGCCCCCTCGGCCTGCGGGTCGGGGGGTTCCGTGACGGCGTACGCGAACCCCCGCTCGCCCATGCACCGGCCGATCAGGACCTGCTCGGCCCGCGCCAGCACCCGCTGCTCGGCTGCGCCCGGTTCGCGGACGCCCGGGGCCGGGGCCGCCGGCTCCCCGCCGCGAGCCGGGCCGCAGCCGCCCAGGGCCAGTACGGCGGCGGCCGCACAGGCCGCGGCCAGGGCCGCACGGTGTCGTTCCACGGCCGGACTCCCTCCTGTTGCGCCTCGCTTCCCGTCCTGCCGGGACCAGGTCTAGCGGCGATCCGTTGTTCGGCGTCGGGGCGGCCGGACCGAACAAACAACTGCCGAACAATCCCTGCAGGGGGCACGAAAAGAAGGCGGGCGGGGAAGGGACACGGCATGGCCCGCAAGGAACGCCCGCTGGACGGCGACGACGCAACGCTGCTGCGGTTCGCCGCGGACCTGCGCCGCCTGCGCCACGAGGCCGGCTCCCCGCCCTACCGCCGGCTGGCGGCCCGCGCCCACTACTCCGTGGCCACCCTCTCCGAGGCGGCGGCCGGCCGCAGACTGCCGAGCCTGGACGTGACGCTGTCCTACGTCCGCGCCTGCGGCGGCGACACCGCCCAATGGGAGCGCCGGTGGCAGGAGGCCGCCGCCGAACTCGCCGCCGCCCCGGCCGCCGGGGGAGGGGCCGCGGACGGCGACCCGGAACCGGGGACGGGCGCGGCTCGGCAGGACGGCGGCCCGGAGGGCGCCGTCCCGTACGCGGGCCTGTCGGCGTTCCGGGCCGAGGACGCGGACCGGTTCTTCGGCAGGGAGCGGCTCGTCGAGGACCTCCTCGCGGCCCTCGCTCGCCACCGCGTCGTCGCCCTGGTCGGCGCATCGGGGGCCGGCAAGTCCTCCCTGCTGCACGCCGGCCTGCTGCCCCGCCTCGCCGCGGACGCGCAGGTCCACGTCCTGACCCCGGGCCCGCACCCCTTGGACCGGCTCCGCCGGGCCCTCGGCCCCGGGGGCGAGGCGGGCGGCCCCGGGCCGGTCCCCGGGCCCGGTGCCGAGCCGGGGGCCGAGCCCCGCTCGGGTTCGGCGTACGCGCAAGCCTCCGGTCCGGGGTACCGGCCCGGGTGGGAGCCCGGGCCCGAGGGACGGGTCGGGAGCGGGGAAGTCGTGGTGGTCCTCGACCAGTTCGAGGAGGTGTTCACCGTGTGCGCCGACGCCGCCGAGCGGGAGCGGTTCATCGCCGCGCTGGTCGGGCCGGCCCGGCGGGCCGGGTCCCGGTGCCGGGTCGTCCTCGGCGTCCGCGCCGACTTCTACGCGCACTGCACCCGCCACGCCCCGCTCGTCCCCGTGCTGCGCGACGCGCAGGTCGTCGTCGGACCCATGACCGCGGCCGAGCTGCGCCGCGCCGTCGTGGAGCCGGCCCGGCGCGCGGGCCTCACCGTCGAAGGCGCGCTCCAGGCCACCCTCGTGGCCCACGCCCACGGCCGGGTCGGCGCCCTGCCCCTGCTCTCGCACGCCCTCCTCGAGACCTGGCGCCGCCGCCGCGGCGCCGCCCTCACCCTCGACGGCTTCCGCGCCGCGGGCGGGTTCGAGGGCGCCCTCGCCCAGTCCGCCGAGGCCCTGTACGCCTCCCTCACCGAACGCCAGCGCCTCCTGGCCCAGCAGATCTTCGTCCACCTCATCGCCCTGGGCGAGGGCACGGAGGACACCAAGCGGCCTGTCAAGCGGGAGGAGTTGAACCGGGAGGCCGACGACGACGCCGACACCGCCACCGTCCTGGCCCGCGCCGCCCGGATGCGCCTGCTCACCCTCGACCACGGCCGCGTCGAGCTCACCCACGAGGCGCTCATCCGGGCCTGGCCCCGGCTGCGCGGCTGGCTGACCGACGACCGCGAGCGCCTGCGCCTGCACCGGCGCCTCACCGACGCCGCCCACGCCTGGGAGCGCCTGGGCCGGGACCCCGGAGCCCTCTACCGCGGGCCCCGCCTCGCCCTCGCCCGCGACCTCGCCGCCACCCGGGCCACCGGACTCACCGCCGTCGAACGGGCCTTCCTGGACGCCGGTACGGAGGCCGAGGCCGCCGCCGACAGCTCCGCCCGGCGCCGCGCCCGCCGACTCGGCTACCTCGTCGCCCTGCTCGGCGCCCTCGTGGTGGTGGCCGGGGTCGCCACCGCCAGCGCCGTGCGCTCCGGGGCCGAGGTCACCCGGCAGCGCAACGACGCCGTCGCGCAGAACCTCGCCGACAGCATCGGAGAGCTGGCCGACACCGAGCCCGGGCTGGCGGTCCAGCTGAGCCTGACCGCGTACCGCCTCTCACCGACCGCCAAGACCCGCGACAGCCTGGTCAGCACGCTGATGACCGCGATCCCCGCCCACCCCAAGGAGGTCCTCGCCCTCGCCTACCGTCCCGACGGCCGGCAGCTGGCGACCGGAAGCGGGGACCACACCGCCCGCCTGTGGCGGGTGAACGGCACCGACCGCCCCGTCCAGGAGGCCGTCCTCGGCGGGCACGGCGACGACGTCCGCACGGTGGCCTACCGGCCCGACGGCCGCCTGCTCGCCACCGGTTCGGCCGACGGCACCGTCCGGCTGTGGGACGTGGCGGACCCGGCCCGCCCGGCCGCCCTCGCCTCGCTCACCGGGCAGGGCGGCGACGTCCGCGCCGTCGCCTTCAGCCCGGACGGCCGTACGCTCGCCACCTCCGGCACCGACGGCAGCGTCGGCCTGTGGGACGCCACCGACACCGCCCGCCCGGCGCTCCTCGCCACGCTCGCCGGCCACCACGACGCCGTCCGCGCCGTCGCCTTCAGCCCGGACGGCCGTACGCTCGCCAGCGCGGGCGAGGACCGCACCGTCCGGCTCACCGACGTGGCGGACCCGCGCCGACCGGGCGCCCCGACGGTCCTGGAGGGCCACGACACCGTCGTGTTCTCGGTGGCCTTCAGCCCCGACGGCACCGTCCTCGCCTCCGCGGGCGGCGGCCGCAACCCCATCCGGCTGTGGAACACCGCCGACCCGCGGCGGCCCGCCCTGCTGGCCACCCTCACCGGCCACACCGACGTCGTCGGCTCTGTCGCCTTCAGCCCAGACGGGCGCAGCCTCGCCAGCGCGAGCGACGACCGCACGGTGCGGCTGTGGAGCGTGGCCCGCCCCGCCCACGCCGGCCTCCTCGCCACCCTGACCGGGCACGCCACCGCCGTCGGCTCGGTCGCGTTCAGCCCCGACGGCGCCGTCCTCGCCTCCGGAGGCTTCGACACGACCGTCCGGCTGTCGGGGACCGACCTGGCCCGCACCATCGCCGGCGCGTGCGCGCACACCGGAGCGCGCATCACCCGCGCCCAGTGGTCCGCCCACCTGCCGTACGTCGCCTACTCACCGCCGTGCAGCGGACTGGAGCGCCCCTCCCCGAGCGCCTCCGGCCCCGACGGCCGCCCCGGGCCATAGCCTCGGGCGGGACCCCGAACAGCGCCCGGCACCGCCCCGCACGGCCCCCATCGCCTCCCGCACCAGCCCGCACCGGCCCGAAAGGCAGGCCCCCCATGGCGAGCTCCGCACCCACTCCCCGGCCCCGGCCCACGCAGTCCCCGGTCCCGGTGGTCGACCTCGGGCCGTGGCGGTCCGGCGATTCGGCCGCCCGCAAGCGGATCGCCGAGGAGGTGGACCGGGCGCTGCAGGCCGCAGGATTCCTGCTGGTCACCGGGCACGGGGTGGACCCGCGGCTCGCCGCGCGGATCCGCGCCGCCGCCCGGGCCTTCTTCCGGCTGCCCGCCGAGGTGAAGGAGCCGTACGCGGTGGCCGTCGGCGGCCGCGGCTGGCTCGGCCCGGGAGCCGAGGCCAACAGCTACGCGGAGGGCACCGCCTCGCCGCCCGACCTGAAGGAGTCGTGGTCCTGCGCGGCCGAGCGGCCCACCGGCGATCCCGCGGTCGACGCCGAGTGGTTCCGCCCGAACGCCTGGCCGGCCGAGGTGCCGCACCTGCGGCCGCCGGTGGAGGAGTACCTCACCCGGATGCAGGCCCTGTCCGACGAGCTGCTGGAACTGCTCGCCGCCGCGCTGGGCCTGCCCCCGGACCACTTCACCCGCCACACCCGCCACCCCACCTGGGGCTTCAACCTCAACTGGTACCCCGGCACCGAGGTCGTCGGGCCGCCGCTGCCCGGCCAGTTCCGCATCGGCCCGCACACCGACTTCGGCACGGTCACCGTCCTCGACCGCGAGCCGGGCGCGGGAGGACTCCAGATCCACACCGAAGCCGACGGCTGGCTCGACGCCCCGTACGACCCGGCCGCGCTCACCGTGAACATCGGCGATCTGCTGGCCCGCTGGACGGGGGACCGCTGGCGCGCAGGCCGCCACCGGATGCTGCCGCCGTCGGCCGACGCGCCCGCCGAGGAGCTCGTCTCGCTGGTCTACTTCTACGAATGCGACCCGCACACCCGCGTGGAGTCCCTGCCGGCGCCCCTCGGCCGCGTGGCGCACCCGCCGGTCGACTCGCACGCGTACCTGCGGGCCAAGCTGGACGCCATCAGCGTCTCCTGACACCCGGTGAGCTCCGCCGGACGGGGTATCCCCCGTCCGGCTTCCCCCTTGCGGCGGAGGCGGGAAACCCTCCTCCGGTCGGACCCGCTCTCCTCCCGCAAGGGGACGATCAAGCTCCTGACCGGCGCATAGGTTCCCTCCCATGAACCGACCGACGCGCCGTCGCAGCGCCGCCGCAGCCGCCTTGGGCGCCGCCCTGCTCCTCCCGCTGATGCTGACCGCCGCCGGAACGGCCGCGGCAGCCGAACCCCCGGCCGCACCCTCCGCCGTTCCCGCGCCCGCCGCGGCCGCGCCCGACCCCGCCGGGGTGGTCCTGCCCCGGCTGCCGCGCCCCACGGGCCGGTTCGCGGTCGGCGAGGAGACCCTCCACCTGGTGGACGACAGCCGCACCGACCCCTGGGCCGACTCCGGCCCGCGCGAGCTCATGGTGACCATGCGCTACCCGGCCCAGCGCGGCACCGGCGGCCCCGTGCGGCCGTACCTCACCGACGAGGAGGCCCGCCTGCTGCTGGCCTCCCGCGACCTCGACCGGCGGGTGGACCACCGCAGCCTGGCCGGCACCAAGGCCTTCGCCCGCTCGGGCGCCCGCCCCGTCGCGGGCCGGTACCCCCTCGTCGTGCTGTCGCCCGGGTTCACCGTCCCGCGGGCCACCCTCACCTCACTGGCAGAGGAGCTGGCCTCCCGCGGCTACGTGGTCGCCGCCGTGGACCACGCGTACGAGACCAGCGGCACCGCCTTCCCCGGCGGGCGCGTCCTGACCTGCCTGGCCTGCGACAAGGCCAAGGAGCTGAAGGACTACAAGGCCGTGTCGGACAACCGGGCCCGCGACGTGTCCTTCCTCCTGGACCGGCTGACCGGAGCCCGCCCCGCCTGGCGCAACGCGGGCCTGATCGACAAGAGGAAGATCGCGATGGCGGGCCACTCCATCGGCGGTTCCACCGCCGCCGCCGTGATGGCCGCCGACCCGCGCGTCCGCGCCGGGATCGACATGGACGGCGGGCTGTTCTCGCCCGTGCCCGAGGGCGGGCTTGGCGGCCGCCCCTTCCTGCTGCTCGGCGGGGCCGACACCGTGCCCGGCGGTACGGGCACCGACTGGCCGAGCTGGGACTCCAACTGGGCGCGGCTCGACGGCTGGAAGCGGTGGATCACCTTCGCCGACTCGAATCACTTCACCTTCACCGACTGGCCCGCCATCAGCGACCAGCTGGGGCTGGAGCGGATGACGCCGCTGCCCGGCGACCGCTCGCTGGAGCTGACCCGCCGCTACGTGGGCGCCTTCTTCGACCTGCACCTCAAGGGGGTGCCCCAGCCGGTGCTGGACGGCCCGGCCGCCGATGCGCCGGAGGTCCGCTTCCACACGCCCTGACCGGGGCCGGTACCGGCCCGCAGGCCCCCGATTACCCAGGTCGGCCCCCGTTCGGCAGGATGGGGGCATGACCGAGATCCGCACCCCCCGCCTCCTCCTGCGCCGCTGGAGCGACGACGACCTCGTCCCCCTGTCGGAGATCAACGCCGACCCGGAGGTGATGCGCTGGATCGGCGACGGCTCCACCCTCGACCTGGACTCGACCGCCGAGGAGATCGAGCGCTGGGAGGACGAGTGGGACGAGGAGGGCTTCGGGCTCTTCGCCGTCGAACTGCTGGCGTCCGGCGAGCTGATCGGCGCCGTGGGGCTCTCCGTCCCCGAGGACCTGCCGGAGGTCATGCCCGCGGTGGACATCCGCTGGCGGCTCGGGCGGCAGTACTGGGGCCAGGGCTATGCCTCGGAGGCCGCGCAGGCCACCTTGGAGTTCGCCCTCCAGGACCGCGGCCTGGACCGGGTGATCGCGGTCCACCGGGCGGGCAACGAGGACTCCGAGAACGTGATCCGCAAGCTCGGCATGGTGCACGAGCGGGACACCGAGGACCCCGAGCACGGCCACCTCCTCCAGATCCACAGCATCGACCTGACCGAGTACGAGGCCTGAGCCGGGCGGCGTCGCGGCCTGCCGCCACCGCGCGGCCTGCCCCCACCGGCGGGCCCGGCCGCTCCGGGGCCCGGCCGCTCCGCGGGCCCGGCCCGGCTACGCCCCGGGTCCCGCCGGTGCCTCGGCCGCACGTCCCGCCCGCACCGCGGCGAGCGCCGCCGCGTGCACCGCGGCCGGCGCCCCGCGGTGCGCGACCGGGCTGCCGGTCAGCGTGTACCACTCCTCCGCGTCGGTGTACTGGACGTCGATGCGGGCGAGGCCCCCCGCCACCGCCGTCGTGCGCACGGTCAGCGGGCCGGTGATGACGCCGACCTCGTCGGTCATCGCCCCGCCCGGCCCGGCGAGGACCCGGTCCTGCCACTGCTGCCGCCCGGTCATGCCGTGCAGGTGTCCAGCATCGTCGTCAGCATCTTCTTCTCCGCTTCCGTGACGGTCAGTGCGTACGTGGACTTCACCGTCGTCCAGGCCCGTCCGTACTGGCACCAGCTCGACCTGTCCGGCGGCTGCCACAGGTCCGGGCTCTGGTCGCCCTTCGAGCGGTTCGCCGCCGCGCTGACCGCCAGCAGCTGGGGGTGGGTCAGGTCGTTGGCGAAGGCCTTGCGCTGCGCCGCGTCCCATGCGGCCGCGCCCGAGCGCCAGCCCTCGGCGAGCGGCACGACGTGGTCGATGTCCATCCTCGAGGCGTCGGTGACGACCGTCCCGTCGTACAGGCTCCGCCACGTGCCCGAGACCGCCCGGCACTCGCCGTCCCGGACCACGTCCCTGCCGTCGCGCGCGAGGACCACCTCGCGGGTGTCGCACCGGTCGCCCTGCTCCGCCCAGTGCGTGAACCTGGCGCGGCTGTAGCCCGCCATGGTGCCCGCGGGCGCCACCTTCAGCCCGGCCAGCTGGGTCCGGGCGACGTCCACCCCGACCATGCCCGGCAGGACGTCCCCCGCGCCGCCCGGCGTGGTGTCACCGGCGGGCGCGGGAGCGGGGGCGGGCGGTGCGGAGGACGGCGCCGGCACCGAGGCCCCCGGATCCGCAGTCCTCGCTCCGCTTCCCGAGCAGCCGACCGCGGCCAGCAGCACCGAGGCCGCCAGGACCGCGCCCGCCACCCGTATCTGACGTCCCATGAACCCACCCCGCGTCGATTCCGCTCCGCCTCCTGCCCCGCCATCCCTACCCAGAACCGGACGTGCGACCGCCGATGCCCGGCTGACCGGCTGCGCCCCCGGGGCCCGGTGGCCGCACCCCGCGGTGCCGGGCGCCGGCCCGAGCGGGGGCGGTGCCGAGGTCGCCATCCGAAGCGGAACAGCCTTCGAGGCGGAGGAGGTACGTCGGCCCCGGGCGACCGGCGGGCCGTGTCTCACCGGTCGCGGCACACCCCGCACGGGCCACCACGGCTCGGGACGCCCGGTTCTCCCGCTCGAAGGCGAGGAGCGCGGGGGCGTGGTCCGGACGAAGCGGCTGCAGCTCGGGCATGGGGCGGACGGTACGCGGCCCGGGCGTCCTCCCGCCACACGGTCACGGGAACGGCCACGGGCCATACGGCGGGGCCCCGGCGGGAGGTGTTGTCAGTGGGCCTCGCTAGTCTCCCGGGCATACCGCAGCTCAGGGGGGCTTTTCCGCCCTGTCCGACGCTGCGCGGATTCGGATCGGGCAGGGGAGAGGCACGCGACGATGGCTTGGCTGGCAGCGGGCGAGGGGTACGAAATCGCCCTCGTGGAGGGAAGGGTGGCGGCACGGTCCGCCACCGGGCGCAGTGCGGGACGGCAGTTGAAGACCCTGCCCAAGGCGCTGCGCGACCACCCGGAGGTGGACCGGCTGCGCCGGCTCGCGGAATGGCTGGACCGGCACGAGGCGGCGTGCATCGCGCAGGTGGACAGCTGGATGGTGTCCTCGCTGCCCGTGCCCACCGCCCTCCTCGCCCGGGTCTGGCCGGACGAGGCCTGGCGCAGCGCCCTGCACGACCTCGCCGTGGTCGGCGACGACCCGGACGAGGTGGGCTTCCTGCGCGACGCCACCGCCTCCGGCGAACTGAAGGTGGTCAACCTCGACGGCGAGACGGTACGGCTCTCCCCGCGCACGGTGACCCTGCCGCACCCGGTGCTGCTGCCGGACCTGGACGACGTACGGGACTTCGCGGCCGAGCTCGGCATCGTGCAGCGCGTGGAGCAGATCCACCGGGCCACCTGGTCGAAGCCCGAGGCCCTCGCCGCCACGGCGACCGAGGTGCGCGACTACGCCGGCGGGTCGTTCCCCAACCGCTTCGCCCTGGCCGCGCGGGCCACCGGCCTCGGCTACCGGGTCTCCGGGGGCTACGCCACCTGCCCCGTCCGCGACACCGGCCGCGCCACCGAGGCGGGGGTCTGGATCGGCGAGCCGTACTACGACGAAGCGACGACCACCGGCGCCCTCAGCTGGAGCGACGGGGACGGCCGGGCGGTGCCGCTGTCCGAGGTCGGACCGGTCGCCTGGTCCGAGGGAATGCGCATGGCCGCGGCGCTCCACGCCGGCCGCACGATCGAAGAGGGCGAGGACGCGTGATGACCACCACCACGACCACCACCGCGGCCGGGACGGCCGGCGCACCCGACCGGGCCCCCGAGGCCGAACTCCTCCTCAAGGCCGGCGCCGTGCTGCCCGTCGGCACCGAGGGCGCCGGCCCCTCCGCGGTCGACCTGACCGCGCGCACCTACCGCCACCCCGCCCTGCCCGATGACCGCGTCGTCGTCCGGCTGGCCGCGGCCGAGCTCGGCCCGGCCGAGGACCTGGCCGCCGGGTTCCTCGGCCTCGTCCTCGACGAGGGCGAGCCGCCCGTCGTCGGCCTCGGCCAGCGCCAGGCCCTCGGCTTCCCGGAATGGGTGCTCGTCCACCACCCCGAGGACGGCCACCACGCCCTCGCGGTCGTCCCCGAGCTCGACCGGGCCGCCCGCCAGGCCAAGACCAAGCCCAAGGCCGCCCTCGACGCCTGCCACGAACTGGCCGGCCGGCTCGCCGCCGCGGTGCCGCACTTCCTGCCCGTCTTCTACGAGCAGGCCGCCCGCCTCTTCCTCGCCGTCGAGAACACCACGTACGCCGCCCAGCTGTTCGGCCGCGCCCGCAGCAGCGAGGCCCAGCACGGCCTGACCGTCGACGAGGACCGCCTCGACGCCGTCTTCCTGGAGTTCGCCCTGGTCGGCGCCCTCCCGGTGAAGGTCCTCACCGGCTACGCCAAGGAACTCTCCGCCCGCGTCAGCCCGGAGGAGGCCCACACCCGCTTCCGCCGCCTGTGCGTGCGCCGCACCGCGGGCGGGCTGCCGCCCTCCGCGCAGGCCGCGACCGAACTGCGCCGCCTCGCCCGCGCCGCAGGCCTGACCGGCAGCGAGGCCGAGCAGGACTACCTCGCCGAACTCCTGCCGCTGCCCGCCACCCTGCGCGCCGCGTACGGCTGGTGGAAGGCCCACCGCACCGCGCTGATCGCCCTCGCCCGCCGCGAGCCGGCCGTCCGCGGCACCCTCCTCGAACTGATGCCGCTCGGCGGCGGCGCCGGCGAACTGTCCGACCTGTGGCTGGACATCCTGGAGCAGTCAGGCGCCACCGCCGGACTGGTCGAGGCCGACCTGCCCGCCGAGCAGCGGTGCGCCGACGGCACGGCCGGCTGGCTGGAGCGCTACCACAGCGCCCGCCACAGCGGCTGGGGCCAGCGCTTCACCCCGCCCGCCCTGCTCGACCTCGTCACCCGCGCCGCCGACCGGCTGCGCACCGAACTCGCCGCACCCGGCCGCACCGAGGGCCTGCGCATCGGCGGCGAGGACGTCAACCTGCTCGACCTGCTGCTCTCCCTCGGCCTCCCGGTCGCCGACCCCGACGAGGACCCGTCCACCTCCCCCCACCGCCGGCCGCAGCTGAACCTGGCCTCCTGGGCCCGCTCCGAGGAGGCGGCCCGGCGCGACCTCCTCGCCCTCGCGGCCGACCAGCGGTTCCGGCCCTCCTTCCGGCGCGCCGCGGACTCCTTCGGCGACGCCGGATCCGGGGCGGACGTGATGTGCCGGCTCGCCGCCTCGCCCGGCGGCCGCCCGATGCTCACCGCATGGATGAAGGAGGTCGCCCGCAACTCCACCGCCGCAGGCCTGCCCGCCCTGCCCGCCGCCATCCAGCGGCTGACCTGGCTGCCCGCCGAGGCACTCGAACTCGCCCGCGACGAGGTCGCCGCAGCGGCCGCCGCCGACCTCGGCGAGATCCTCGCCCGCACCCTGCGCGGAGGCCTCTTCGAGGAGTTCGCCTGGCCCGCGTACGAGGAGGCCCTCGTCGAGCTCGCGGACCGCAAGGCGCTGCGCCGCGGCAACCTGACCGTCGTCGAGGCGTGGCCGTACCTGATCGTCGCCAACTCCCTCCAGGTCCGCGTCATCGACGCCGACTCCACCGTCCTCACCCACGACCTGCGGGTGCCGGCCGGCGGCTCGTACCGGTACGGATTCCACTACGTCGACGGCGCCCTGCTCGTCTTCTGGGCCTCCTGGAACTCCGGGGACGTCCAGGGCTACTGGCACACCGCGCCCGACCGCGTCTTCTCGCTCGGCGCGGACCGCACCTACTGGTCGCTGCGCTCGGACCACATCAGCCTGCCCCTGCCCGGGGGCGGCCGCGCCCTCGGCGGCGGCGTCCTGCACGCCGGGGACACCGCACTGCCCGCCGAGCGGGAGCTGCTCTGCGACGGCACCTCGTACTGGGTGTGGCAGCGCCGCGAGCAGGACCGGGACGCCGGCTGGCGCGAGTACGCCCCCGCCGAGGGCGTCCTCGGCCGGTACGCGCAGCCTGCCTTCCTCGCCGACGCGCTGCGCGCCCACCCCTCGGGTTCGGTCCTCGCCGCCCGCTCCTCCTGGCTGCGGCCCGCCCCCGCGGTGGACGGCTCGGCCCTCGGCGCACCCGCCGACGGGCTCCTCGGCTGGCGCGTCGTACGCCTCGCCGCCGACCAGGGCTGGCACGGCTGCGACACCGCCGGCCGCACCGTCCGCACGCCCCACGGGAGCGAGATGCCGCTGGCCGCCCTGTCGTTCCCCGGCGACGACCGGCCGCGCGCCGTGAGCTGCCACTGGCGCGAGCTCAGCCTCACCGACCCGGACGGCATCGTCACCGCCAAGACCCGCGGCGACCACCGCGACAACCAGGGCTTCGCCACCGGCAGCGTCGAACTGCCGCCGCTCGCCTTCTGGTACGCGCTGCGCCCCCGCGACCCGGAGGGCTCCGCCGCCCTGCGCACCGCCGACCGCGACACCGTCGCGGCCCTGCTGGAGGCCGCCGCGAAGGCCGAGAAGGCCTCCGACCTGCCCGGCCTGGTCACCGCGGCCCTGCCGCAGGTCACCGCCGAGCCCCTGGTCGGCGGCATCGTCGAGGTCCTGCGCTTCGCCCTGGTCCAGCAGAAGGCCCTCGACGGCATCGCCGCCCGCCTCGACCCCGACACCGGCGGGGCCGGCGCCGCCGACGGGCCGCAGGGCCCCTCCGACGCGCTCATCGCCAAGGCGCTGTCCGGCATCGTCGGCACCGGCTACTACCGCTGGGGCGCCGAGAACGACGTCGCCCACCGCTTCCTGGCCCGCCTCGCCCAGGCGTGCGCCGACACCGGCGCCGTCGCGGTGCCCGGCCGGCTCCACTTCGACATGCCCGCCCTGGAGTACTCGGCCCTGCCCTTCACCCCGCTGCTCGACGAGCCGGCCGCGGTCGCCTACCGGGCCGTCGCCCCCGGCACCACCGAGGAGGAGCGGGCCGCACTGTGCACCGTGCTCGCCCAGGTCGACGCCCTCGGCCTCGACTCCGCGCAGGGCTCCGCCGACCGCTGGCGCCGCGTCCTGGTCCACCTCGACCACTCCCATCTGCGCACCCCCGACGGCATCGAGCGCAACCCCGGCCACCGCAGCCTGCTCCCGCTCGGCGGCGGCGCCGTCCTCGCCCGCACCGAGCACAGCGCCACCGTGCCCGACGGCCACGAGTTCGGGGCGCTGCTGTACGACCCCACCGGTGCCTTCGCCGTCCCCGGCCCGTACACCGTCCGCGCCCAGGCCCCCCTCGGCGACCGCGAACGCGGCCCCGGCTGGCTCACGGCCTTCCTGACCGAGGCCGCCGAGCGCGGCCCCGCACCGGTGCGGCCCGAGGCCGCCGACGAGTTCGCCCGCCTGACCGGCGTCTCCGGCACCGCCGCCC
Organism: Streptomyces sp. NPDC046866; assembly: GCF_040704625.1. NCBI lineage: Bacteria > Bacillati > Actinomycetota > Actinomycetes > Kitasatosporales > Streptomycetaceae > Streptomyces > Streptomyces sp. NPDC046866. Next base: position 61,188 of record NZ_JBEYXN010000021.1, on the reverse strand, counting down.
GGCTGCTGCTGGCCGGCCTGCCCAACATCGACAGCTGGGAGCACCACTTCCTGCCGGCCGAGCTGCGCACCGCCCTCGGCGTCAAGGCCGCCGACGCCAAGCACGCCCGTACCGAACTCAAGGCGCTCGACATCGAGGTGCGGCGCGCCGTGGTCGCCGCCCTGCTGCCCGCCGACCCGGCGCGGCTGTGGACCGACGGCCCGGACGTGGCCGCCGCCGCGGAGGTGTGGAACCGGCGCGTGGGCCGCCGCATGCCCGTGCCCGAGTGGCTGCTCGCCGAGGCCACGCGCGCCACGGGCACCTTCTGGGCCGTGCACCAGGCACTCCCGGCCGTCCTCGACCCCGCCGCCTCCGCCGCGCTGGGCACCGACGTCGAGTGGAGGGCCCGCGAGGGCCGCATCGAGCGCTGCACGCCGGGCGGCGAGGCGTTCACCGGCGGCGTCCTGAGCGGCACGCTGTCGCTGGCGGCCTGGCTGGCCCACCGGCTGCCCGCCGGCGACCCCGTGCGCGCCGCCCTGCCGCCGGTGCTCACCGCCGTACGGCAGCGGCTGGCCGCCCCCGGACTCCTCCTCGACCTGGGGTACTGCGCGGGCCTGGGCGGCTTCCGCGAGGCGGCCGGCACCCCGACGGAGACGGGCGAGGGCTACGAGCGCTACGGTGCGGTCGTCCTCGCCGACGAGCACCACTGGCCGGTGCTGCGCACCGCCCTGCTCGACTCCACCGGCTCCGACCCCTACCTGCCGGTCCTGCGCGGCGCCGACCAGCGGCCCTCCGCCGTCGAGACGGCCCTGCGCCTGGCCCACCTCCCCGGCTTCGCCGCACTGCTGGCGGATCCGGGCGCCCCGGCCGCCGGCACGGTGGACAAGGACGGCACCTGGTACCCGCAGGACCCGACCCGCTCCGTCCCGGACCTGGTGGAAGAGGCAGCCCGCGCCCACGGCCTGGGCGCGGACGCCGCCGCCCTGTACCTCATGCTGCTCGCCATGCCCGACCCCTCCGACCGCAACACGGCCCGCTGGACCGGCTGGAAGCCCGCCCGGATCAAGGCCGCCCGCGCCGAACTCGGCGCCACCGGCCTGGTGGTGGCGGCGAGCCGGAGCCGGGCCGGGCGCTCCCTGTTCCTGCCCGGGGGCTGGGCCGAGATGTCCTCGCCCGTGCTGCCGGTGGAGCAGTGGAAGCTCCCGATGTACGACCTGGCGCCCGGCGGCAGCCCCGCCCTGCGGGTCCTCGTGCCGGCCGAACCGGCAGCGGACCTCTACCGGCGGGCCTGGCAGCGCGTCACCGACGGCGACGTACCCCGCTTCGAGGAGCTCAAGGTCAAGCGGACCCGCGGCCGCCGCCGCTGACGGCCCGGTGAGACCGGCCCGTGAGGCCGGCCGGCGCGGCGCACCCCGGAGCGGGATGCGCCGCGCCCGGACCTCCGTCCTTCTCCGCTTCCCTGTCCCTTTTTCCTTTTCCTTGTCCTTCTTCCCCGTCCTTCTTTCTTCCTTCCCTTTCCTTCTCACGTTTCGAGGACGCCCCATGACGACGACCGCCAGCGAAGAACCCGCCGCCCCGGCCCGCCAGATGCTGCCCGCCGAGGAGCGGTACGCGGCCGAACTCGCCTTCCTCGCCGCCCAGGACACCGGCCCCCGGCCGCCCGGCTGGGCCCTGACCCCCCGCGCCGTGGTCACCTTCGTCTGCGGCAGCGACGGCGAGGAACTCGCCCTGCCCAAGCGCCGCGCCGGGCTCCCGGCCAAGATGGCCATCGCCCCCAAGTTCGTCGGCGAACGCGCCCTCGTCGAACGCTGCGTCGTCACCCTGGCCGGCGAACGCGGCCTGCTGCTGACCGGCGAGCCCGGCACCGCCAAGTCGATGCTCTCCGAACTCCTGGCCGCCGCCGTCAGCGGAACCAGCGCCCTCACCGTGCAGGGCACCGCCGGCACCACCGAGGACGCCTTCCGCTACGGCTGGAACTACGCCCTCCTCCTCGCCCAGGGCCCCACCCCGCAGGCCCTGGTCGACTCGCCGGTGCTGTCCGCCATGCGCACCGGCCGCGTCGTACGGGTCGAGGAGATCACCCGCTGCCTGCCGGAGGTCCAGGACGCGCTCGTGTCGATCCTGTCCGACCGGCGCGTCAGCGTGCCCGAACTGACCGCCACCGAGGACTCGACCGTCGCCGCGGCCCCCGGGTTCACGGTCATCGCCACCGCCAACCTGCGCGACCGCGGAGTCTCCGAGATGTCCGCCGCGCTCAAGCGCCGCTTCAACTTCGAGACCGTCGAGCCGATCGCCGACGCCGACGCCGAAGCCACGCTCATCCGCCGCCAGGCCGTCGCCGCCGTGCAGCGGGCCGGCGCCGCGTTCGGGGTCGACGACTCCGTGCTCGACGCCCTCGTCACCGTCTTCCGGGACCTGCGCTCCGGCCGCTCCGCCGAGGGCTGGGACGTGGAACGCCCCGGCACGGTCATGTCCACCGCCGAAGCGGTGCAGGTGGCGACCTCGCTGGGCGTCGCGGCCGCCTACCTGCCGGCCGGCGACGTGCTCGACCTGCTGCCCGGCCACCTCCTGGGCGTGGTCCGCAAGGACGACCCCGCCGACCACGGCCGCCTGCTGGGCTACTGGGACGGCCCCGTGCGCCGCCGCGCCGAGGACGGCTCCGCCATGTGGCGCCGCCTGTGGGACCTGCGCGGGAGCCTGCGATGACCACCCTGGCCGATCCCCGGGCCGCCGTGGACGCGCTCGCCGCGTCCCGGTCCCCCTACCTGCTGGGCGTACGCCACCACAGCCCGGCCCTGGCCGCGGTGGTGCCGGCGCTGCTGGACGCCGCCGGGGCCCAGGTGGTCTGCGTCGAGCTGCCCGCCGACTTCCAGCCGTGGCTGGAGCACCTGGCCGACCCCGAGACCATGGCCCCGGTCGCCCTCGCGGGCACCGGGGCGGACGGCGGGCTCGCCTTCTACCCGTTCGCGGACTTCTCCCCGGAGCTCGCCGCCGTCCGCTGGGCCCGCGAGCGCGGCGCCGAGGTGCTCTGCTGCGACCTGCCGCTGTCCGACGCCGGCTGGGCGCCGCGCCCGGCCGGCGGTGAGCCCTCCCCGGCGGACGGCCCGCGCGGGCGGTCGTACGCCGAGGCCCTGCGCGCGTCCGGCACCGGCCGGGACGGCGAAGACCTGTGGGACCGCGCCGTGGAGGTGCTGGCCCCCGGCTGCCCGCCCGAGGCCGTGCGCCGGGCGGCGCTGGGCGTCGGCTGGGCGCTGCGCCAGGACGGCCCCGTCCCCGCCGTGGACCTGGCCCGCGAGGCCCACATGCGCGGCGTCATCACCGCCGCCGCCTGCGGCGGGCGCCGCGTCGCCGCGGTCGTCGGCGCCTTCCACGCTCCGGCCCTCGCGGACCTGCCCGTCAGCTCTGGGACCGCCCTTCCGGCCGACCCCCCGCCGGCCCCGGTCACGGCCGGGTCGTCCGGTCCGGCCGCGGAAGGCGGGGCCGGGGTGACCTCCTTCGTGCCGTATGCGTACGAGCTGCTCGACTCGCGGTCCGGGTACCCCGCCGGGATCCGGGACCCGCTGTGGCAGCAGGCCGTGTTCGAGGCCGGCGGGGATCCGGGACGGCTGCGGGACGCGGCGTCCCTGGCCGTCACCGGCCTGTGCCGGGAGCTGCGCCGCGCCGGACACACCGCCGGGACCGGCGAGGCCGCCGAGACCCTGCGGCTCGCCTGCGACCTCGCCGTGCTGCGCGGACTGCCCGCGCCCGGCCGCGGCGAGCTCCTCGAGGCCGTCACCACCGTGCTCGGCCAGGGCGAACCCCTCGGCCGGGGCCGGGCACTGGCCCGGGCCCTCGAGGCCGTGCTCGTCGGGACCACACGCGGCCGCACCACCCCCCGCGCCCCGCGCTCCGGACTCGGCCCCAGCGTGGAGGCCGAGCTCACCGAGCTGCGGCTGCCCGGCCCCGAGGACCCCGTCGCCCGCGAGGTCCGGCTCGACCCGCTGCGCTCCGGGCTCGACCGGCGCCGCGAGGTCCTGCTCCAGCGGCTGGCCGTCTGCGGCGCCCAGTACGGGCAGCCGCTCGACGTGGCCGCCGCCGGCGACGGCACCGCCCTCGGCACCAAGTGGCGGCTGAACTGGACCCCGTCCGTCCCGGCCCGCCTCGACCTCGCCGGCGTCCGCGGCGTCACCGCCGCCCAGGCCGCCGCCGGAACGCTGCGCGAGACCGCCCGCAAGGCCGCCGCCGACGGCGGTCCGACCCCGGCGCAGATCCTCGCCGGCCTGGCCGCCGCCGCGCGCTGCGACCTGCCCGAGCTGGTCACCGTACGGCTGGAGGAGGCCGCCGCCGCCCTGCCGCAGACCGCGGCCCTGCCCGAACTGCTGGAGGCGCTCGACCTGTTGGAGGGGCTCGCCCGCGGCCACTTCCCGGTCGACGCGGACGCCCCGCGCGCCACCGCCTCCGCCCTCACCGGCGAACTGCTCGACGCCGCCGTCCGGGCCCTGCCCGGCCTCGCCGGCAGCGAGGACCCCGCCGACGCGCGCGCCCTCGTCGCCCTCGCCGACCGGGCCGCCGCCCGGCACCTCGGCCTGCGCATGGACGGGGCCCTCGCCGACCTCGCCGGCTCGGCGTCCCCGCTCATGCAGGGCGCGGCCCTCGCGGTACGGGTCCTGCTCGACCTCGATCCGGCCGCCGGCCTCGGGGAGCGCGCCGCCGGGTGGATCGACGCCGCGGCCACGCCCGACACCCGGCGCACCCTGACCCGCCGGCTCGGCGGCCTGCTCACCGCGGCCGGACCGCTGCTCCAGTCCTCCGCGCCCGCCCTCGTCCCGGTCCTCGACCGCATCGAGGCCCTCGCCGACCAGGACTTCCTGGACCGGCTCCCGGCCCTGCGCGGCGGCTTCGACGCGCTGGCCCCCGCCGCCCGCGACCGGCTGCTGGCCACCGTCGCCGAGCGGCTCGGCGACCGCGTCGACCTCTCCCTCGACGCACCGCCCGCCCTGCTCGCCCTGTGGGCCGCCGCCGACGCCGCCGGGGCCGCGGCCCTGAAGCACCTGCCCCGGCCGCCGGGCCCGGCGACCCCGGGCCCGGAGGCCGAAATCCCGCACCGCACAGTCCCGGAGGCAGGGGCACCGCGGGCCGCCGGGACCCCCGTACCCGCCGCCGCGCAGCCGGACCCCGCACAGCGGCTCGCCCCCGCCGACCGGTGGCGGCTGCTGCTCGGCCGGCAGCGCGACCGGCTGCCCGCCGGCGCCCGCCGCTACGCCCGGGCCCTGGACGAGCTGTACGGCACCGGCCGCGGCGAGGGGTCCGCCGGCCTGGACGGCACCCCCGGCACCGGGCCCGGAGCCGGCGGCGGCCAGGAGGCCTCGTTCCCCACGGCCCGCGAATGGGCCGAGGAACTGGAGTCGCTGTTCGGCACGGACCTGCGCGAGGAGGTCCTGGCCGCCGCGGCCGAAGCCGGCCGCAGCGACGTACTGACCCAGCTCGACCCGGCCGCCGTACGGCCCTCCGTGGAACTGCTCGGCTCCGTGCTCGCCCTCGCCGGCGGCATGCCCGAGGCGCAGCTCGCCAAGCTGCGCCCCCTCGTCCGGCGGCTCGTCGACGAACTGGCCCGCGAGCTCGCCACCCGGCTGCGCCCCGCGCTCTCCGGGATCGCCACCCCGCGGCCCACGCGCCGCCCGGGCGGCCGGCTCGACCTGGACCGCACCCTGCGGGCCAACCTCGCCCACACCCGCCGGCTGCCCGACGGCACCCTGGCCGTGGTGCCCGAGCGGCCCGTGTTCAGCACCCGGGCCCGCCGCGAGGCCGACTGGCGGCTCGTCCTGGTCGTCGACGTCTCCGGGTCCATGGAGGCCTCGGTCATCTGGTCGGCGCTCACCGCGGCCGTCCTCGGCGGCGTCCCCACCCTGTCCACGCACTTCCTCGCCTTCTCCACCCAGGTCGTGGACCTCACCGACCGCGTGGACGACCCGCTGTCGCTGCTCCTGGAGGTCCGCGTCGGCGGCGGCACGCACATCGCGGCGGGCCTCGCGCACGCCCGCTCCCTCGTCACCGTGCCGAGCCGCACCCTCGTCGTCGTGGTCAGCGACTTCGAGGAGGGCGCCCCGATCGGCGGGCTCCTGGGCGAGGTACGCGCCCTGGCCGCGTCCGGCGCCCACCTGCTGGGCTGCGCCGCGCTCGACGACACCGGCGCCCCCCGCTACTCGGCGGCCGTCGCCCGGCAACTCGTCGCGGCCGGCATGCCGGTGGCCGCCCTCAGCCCGCTCGCCCTCGCCCGCTGGGTGGGCGACCGCCTCCGTGGAGAATCCCGTTGAGCACCGAACCCCTGCCGTCCGTCGCCCCCGAGGTCCTCGCCGAAGCGGTGGAGGGCCTCAGCGCCCGGCTGCGCAAGAAGCTCGACGCCGCCGTCGCGGACTGCGCCGCGGGTACCCCGGCCGCCGAGCGGGCCGCGGACGGCGCCGTCACCCTCCGCTTCGGCGAGGACGCGGTGGTGACGCTGCGGCCCGGCCCGGCCGGCGCCGTCACCGCCGCCGAACAGGCCTCCTGCAGCTGCCTGCTGGCCCCGCGCTGCCTGCACCGGGCCGCGGTCCTCGGCGCGGCCCCCCTCGCCGACCCGGCGCCCGAGCCGGAGTCCGTGGCGGACGCTCCCGCCGGCGGGGCGCCCGACACCCCCGACACCCCCGACGCGCCCGCGCCGGACACGCCGCCGGGCGGGACCGGCGTACCCCTCGGCCCGGGGGCCGCGTCCGGCGGCGAAGGCGTCGAGCCCGCCGTGGCGCTGACGCCCGCCCAGGTACGGGCCGCCTCGGCCCTCTGGCAGGCGGCGGCCGAGGCCCTCGCCGCCGGGGCCACGGCCGGCGGCGCGGTGGTGCAGGCCGAACTGCTGCGCGCGGCGCACACCGCCCGCGTTGCCGGGCTGCCCCGGGCCGAGGCCGCCGCACTGCGCGTCGTACGGGGCCTGCGCGCGGCCCGGGAGCGCAGCGGCGCCCACCGCCTCGCGGACCTCACCGCGGCCTTCCGCGAACTGCTGCGCACCGCCGCCGTCCTGGCCTCCGGCGCCGCCGACCCGGCCGCCGCCGGCACGGCGCGCCGCCCGTACCGGCCGGGCGGCAGCCTGCGGGTCCTCGGCCTGTGCCGCGAGCCGGTGCTCTCCGCCACCGGGTACGGGGGAGTGGTCACCCACCTGCTGGCCGCGGACGGCGCACACCACTCGGTGTCCGACGTCCGCCCCGGCGGACTGGCCCGCGCCAAGGGCGCCGGCTCCGCCTCGGTGGCGCTCGGCGGCGCCGTCCTCGACCATGCGGGCCTGGCCCGCGGCGGGTTGCGGATCGTCGGGGCCACCGTCTCCGCCGACGGCCGGCTCGGCGCCGGGCGCGGGGTGCGGGCCACCCCGCTGCGCGGCGCGCCCTGGACCGAGGAGCCGGCCGCCGCCCTGTTCTCCCGCCCGGCCGCCGAGGCCGTGGCGGCGCAGCTCGCCGCCGCCGAGGGCCTCGGCCCCGACACCGCCGCCCCCGCCCTGCTGGGCTGCGACGTCACGGTGGTCGGCGCCGCCGGCGAGGACCTCCTGGTCCGCGAGACCCGGGCGGACGGCGAGGCGGGGCCGCTGCTCCGGCTGCGCGCGGCCCATCCGCACCCGGGGCTGCCGCACAGGGACAACCTGCGCCGCATCGCGGAGCGCCCGGGGCTGGCTCTGCGCGTCCTGGGCCGCCCCGACCTGGACCGGGCCGCGACGCTGCGGCCCCTCGCCGTCGGACCCGTACCGGGGGCTCCGTACACGCTGCAGCTGCCCGAGGAGTGGCTGGGCCGCGCCGACCTGGGCTACGACCGCCTCCAGGGCAGCCACTTCCCGCCGCCGTCCGCCGCCCCGGAGCCGGTCGCGGCTCCCGGGCCGGGGCCCGCCGCCGCTGCGGATCCGCTGGCCGACTCGCCGCTGTGGCGGGTGCGCCGCCTGCTGGAGAGCGGCGTCGCCGGGGGCCGGCGGGCCGTCGCCGAGTCGGCCCGCGGCAGCGAACCCGCCGCCGCGTACGGTCCCTTGCGGCGGGCCGGCTTCACCACCGCGGCCGAACTGGCGACGGCCCTGGCCGCGGAGGCCGACCGGCGCCCCCGCGACGTCTTCGGCCGCCTCACCGACCCCTCGGCCGACGGGTACGCCCGGGCCTGGCTCGCCGCGGCCGTCCACCTCGCCGCAGCGGAGCGCTCCTTGGTGGCCGCCTCCTGGGTCTGAGGCCAAAGCCTGCCGGTGGGTGAGCGGTACAGTGCCACGCTATGAGCGCCTGGAGACCAAGATCCCGACCAGCCGGACCACCCGGGCGGGGCCGCGGCCCCTCTCGCAGCGCCGAGACGGGCGGCGGCGCCCGCCTGGCGGCCCTGGACGGCGTCCGGATCATCGCGGCCCTCGCCGTGCTGTGCTACCACTACCTCGCCCTGGAGAGCGCCTGGGGCAAGCCGGTGGGCACCGTCTTCCCCACGGCCAGCAAGGGCGCCGCGTACGGCTGGCTGGGCGTCGAGCTCTTCTTCCTCGTCAGCGGGTTCGTCATCTGCATGAGCGCCTGGGGGCGCACCGCCGGCGAGTTCGCGGTCTCCCGGATCTCCCGGCTCTTCCCGGCCTACTGGGCGGCCGTGGCCTTCACCTCCGCGGTGCTGTTCGCCTGGCCGGAGGTGCGCGGGGTGAAGGCGTTCCGCGACGTGGTGGTGAACCTGACGATGCTCCAGGGCGGCATGGCCGTACCGCACATCGACGACGCGTACTGGACCCTCTTCGTCGAGCTGAAGTTCTACGTGCTGTTCGCGCTCGTCGTCCTGCGCGGCGTGACCTACCGCAAGTGCGTCCTCTTCTGCGGGGTCTGGACGCTGGCCGGCATCGTGGCGCCCACGGCCGAGGACGGCGTGCTGTCCTTCTTCGCGATCCCGTCGTTCTCGCCGTACTTCATCGCGGGCATAGCCTTCTACCTGATGCGCCGCTTCGGGCCCAACGCCGTCCTGTGGACCATCGCCGGGCTGCAGTTCCTCCTCGCGCAGAGCTTCGTCCAGAGCCGCATGATCAGCAACCTGGGGCGCACCACCGCCTTCCAGCTGCCCGCCTGGCCGGCCCACGCGATCGTCGCCTGCGGCTTCCTCCTCATGGCCGGCATCGCCCTCGGCACCTTCGACCGCATCCGGTGGCGCTGGCTGCCGCACGCCGGAGCGCTCACGTACCCGCTGTACCTGATCCACATGATGGCCGGGCTGACGTTCATCCACCACTTCCGCCGCGACGTCCCGCCCCTGCCGCTCGTCCTGGGCGTGACCGCGGTCATGGCCGGGCTGGCCTGGCTCATCCACCGCCTGGTCGAACGACCGTTGGGCCGGCTGCTGCGCGCCGGGCTGCGCCGCGGCGTGGAGGACATCCGCAGGAACACCCCGCGCGCTGCCCTGGTCCCCGGGATCCCGGCGCAGCCGCCGGCCCCCGAAGTGGAGCGCATCCCCGCGGCCCGCTGATCCGCTAGCGCGGCTTGGCGCGGACGTGGACGCGCTCGCTCTGCGGCCCGAACAGGCTGAGCAGCTCCACGGCCTCCTCGCCGGTACTGCCGAACCAGTGCGGCAGCCGGGTGTCGAACTCCGCCGCCTCGCCCGGCTTCAGGACGAGGTCCCGCTCGGCGAGGACCAGCCGCAGCCGGCCGCTGAGCACGTACACCCACTCGTACCCCTCGTGCGTCCGCAGGTCCGGCACACGGCGCGTGCGGGGAATGACCATCTTGAACGCCTGCAGCCCGCCCGGGTGCTGGGTCAGCGGCACGATCGTCGCCCCCGCCCGCTTGATCGGCTTCAGCCGCACCCGCGGATCGCCGACCGGCGGCGCCCCCACCAGCTCGTCGAGCGGCACCCGGTGCGCGCGGGCCAGCGGCAGCAGCAGCTCCAGGTTCGGCCTGCGCTCGCCGGACTCCAGCCGGGACAGGGTGCTGACCGAGATGCCGGTGCTCTCCGCCAGCCGGGCCAGGGTGATCCCGCGCCTCTTGCGCAGGTCGCGCAGGCGCGGACCCACGGCGGCGAGCACCGCGGCGTCGTCGTTTGCCATAGCGGCAACCCTACGTTGCGGGCCGTGCGGGCCGTGCGGGCCGTGCGGGCCGGACGGGAGCACCGTGGGGCCGCCCCGTCCGGCAGCACGGGACCGTCCGGGCCGCACGGCCCGCCGCCGGGGACGGACGGGGCGTTCGACGCCGCTTTCCAGGACGGCCGGGTGAAGAACCGACCGGACCCCGGTCAGTCGATGCCCTCGACTATGCGGAAGTCGCGCTCGACGCCGTCGGAGAGGGCGGCCAGTGCCTCCTTGTAGGCCGTACTCTCGTACGCCGCGACGGCCTGCTCGAAGCTGTCGAACTCGACCAGGACGGTGCGCTCGGCGATCCCGGCACCATGCGCCACGACCCGACCGCCGCGGACGAGGGTCCGACCGCCCGCGGCCCTGACGGCCGGAGCGGCCAGCCTGTTGTAGGCGGCCAGCTTCTCGGGGTCCGCAATGGTGCGGTAGACGCTGACCCAGTAGCCCTTGGGCATCGAACCTCCAGTGTGGTGAGTTCATGACGTACGGGTTGGTTCAGGACGAGCGCAGGCGGGCGAGAGCGAGGCTTGTCAGCGTCGTGATCGCCATGGCGCCGATGCCGACCAGCGCCGCGGTGGTGTAGGCGCTGTCGTCGGGGAAGAGGTGGCCGGGGCCGGTGCCCGCGGCGAGGACCATGCCGCCGACGGCGCTGCCCAGGGAGTAGCCGACGCTGCGGACGACGTGGTTGAAGCCCATGGCGCTCGACGTCTCGCTCTGGGGAGTGACGGCCAGGATCACGCCGGGCATCGCGGCCGAGAAGCCGCCGACACCGAAGCCGAGCACGCCCATCGCGGCGAACAGCTCGGCCGGGCCCGACCGCGCCGCCGCGAACAGGGCGAACCCGCCGCCGACCACGACGGCGCTGCCGGCCAGGAGCAGGGGGTCGGCGATCCGCGTCCGGACGCGGGGCGTGAGCTTGCCGGCGACGAACCCCAGCACCGAGAACGGGACGAGGACCAGCCCGGCGGCGGAGGTCGTCAGCCCGAAGCCGTAGCCGGCTCCGTGCGGCGTCTGCGCGTACCGGGTGATGAGCGTGAGCAGGAGGTACATGCCGATCCCGCCGACGAACACGGCGAGGTTCGCCCCGGCGACCGCCGGGTGCCGCACCGCCCGCACGTCGACCAGGGGCGTCGTACTGCGCAGCTCGACGACGGCCCAGGCGCAGAGCAGCACCACCGCGACGACGGCGAGGGCCGCCGCCACGGCGAGGTGCCGGCTCCACAGGTTCCGTTCGCCGGCCAGGAACAGCACCAGGAGCAGCGCAGCGGCCAGGACGACCGCGCCTGCCACGTCCACGTGGGCGGAGCGGCCTTCGGGGGCTTCGGGCATGGAGCGCCACGCGGTCAGGAGGGCGGCGGCGGTGACGGTCAGGCCGAGGCCGTAGGCGGCCCGGACCCCGCCGAGCTCGGCGAGCAGTGCGGCCAGCGGGTAGCCGACGCCGGCCCCGATGATCGAGACCACCGAGATCTGGGCGATCACGGCCGCGCTGCGCTCCTCGGGGAGGTGGTCGCGGGCGACGCCCATCATCAGCGCCGTCAGCCCGAGCCCGACGCCCTGGGCCGCCCTGCCGGCCAGCAGCCACGCGAACGGCAGCGGCAGCACGGTGAGGGCGCTGCCGGCGACGACGACCGCCAGCGTGGCGAGGACCACGGCCCGCCGGTGCGGGCCGGCTCCGAGCCGGCCCAGGACCGGCGTGGCGACGGCGCCGCTGAGCAGCGCGACGGTCAGCGTCCACTGCGCGCTGCCGAGCGGGACGTGGAACGAAGTCGCCACGCTGGTGATGAGCGGCGTCCCGAGGCTGGCGACCGCCGCCACGACCAGGGCGATGAACACCAGGGCGGGCACCAGCAGCCGCGCCTCGGAACGCGCCGCCGGGAACGCCTGCGCCGCGACCCCGCCGACCGGCTGCCCGGTCACTGCTTCGGCCCTTCGCGGTCCTGGCTTTCGAGCTCTGCCAGATGCTTCAGCGCCGGAAGGGCCGCCACCAGCGCCTCGACCTCGTCGCCGGTGAGCTCGCCGATCAACCGCTCGAACGCGTGGACGCCCGCCTGGCGCCGCCTCCGGACATAGGAGGCGCCGGCCTCGGTCAGGCACACCAGCGTGACCCGCCTGTCGGACGGGTCGCCCCGCCGCTCGACCAGGCCGGACCCCTCCATGACGCGGACCAGGGCGGTCATCGCGGGCTGGGTGACGCCCTCGACCGCGGCCAGATCGGTGATGCGCCGCGGGCCCGTCCGGTCCAGGGTGGCCAGGGTGGCGGCGGACGTCAGGCTCATGTCCCGGGGCAGGCGTCTCGCAGCCCTGGTGGCCAGGCCGTACAGGGCCGCCCCGATGGCGGCGGTCGCGCCGGGGGCGGTGTCGTGACGACTCATGCCCGAAGCATAGCGCTTTTATATTCACAGTCTATGGAAACGGCCGCCGGCCGCTGACGGTACGAGGGAACCGAGAGGCGCGGGATTCCCTCTCCGTGGGTGAGGGGGAGGGGAGGACCCACATGCCGATGACGGGGACCACCGCATCGAGGGCCCGGCGGGCCGCGGCGGCGGGTGCGCTGTGCGTGCTGCTGGCGGCCTGCGGGACCGCAGCCCGGACCGCGGCAGGACCGCCGGCTGCGCCGCCACCGCCTTCGGCGAACACCTGCGGCCTCGACCTGACGACGGACCGCGCGGACGGCGGGAGCGCCGATCCGCCGACGGAGGAGCAGACGGGCAGCGCGGGCCCGCCCACGGAGGAGCAGACCGGCAGTCCCGGCCCGCCGACGGACGAGGAGACGGGCCCGCCCGACCCGCCCACCGACCAGGACACCGGCAGCCCGGGGCCGCCCACGGACGGCGGCCCGTGCGTGGCCGCCGGCTGGTACGACATGACGCGCGAGTTCAACGCGTACTTCGCCGGGCACCGCACGGGAGCGGACGCGATGATGCCGACCGCGCCCGCCCAGGAGGTACGGGTCCGCAGGGCGGGGGCCGGCGGCGAGGCGCAGGTCACCTTCCGGACGAAGTCCGTCGGCAAGGGCGAGGCGGAGGACGGCCGCAGAGTGGCGCAGGTCTTCGGCGCGTGGCGGCACGAGGTGTACGGGGACACCGGCACGCTGGTCGTCAGGTCGACGGAGGGCCGCGAGGTGGCCACCACGCCGTGGTGACCGCCGCGTTGCCGGGTGGCCGGCGCCCGCCGTCGCCCGCCCCACGCGACGGCCGGGCTCCGGGCCATCCCCGTGAGCCCCGGAAGCCGAAGCCGGGCAATGCCCGAGGGCCTCGAAGCCGTGGTTCGGGCAACTCCAGCCTCGCCGGCGTGTGAGGCGCGGGGTGCGGGGCTGAGCCCCGGTAGGTGGGGGAATCCCGGCTTCGCCGGGTAGCGGGCGCTGCCCGGACCCGCGCCTCGAACGCCGGCGAGGCTTGATTGCCCGGCGGCCGCCCGACCCCGGGGCCAGGGACAGGACCGAGCGGGCGGAGCCGAAGCGCGGCCACGCCGGAGCGCCGGCCGCCGCCGGGACACCGGTGCGGGCGAAGCCCGTCCGGTAGCCGGTCATCCGGTCGGACAGCTCCCGCTGCGCCCCGGTCAGCACCACCCCGCTGTCGAACAGGTACGACAGCTCGAACCCGTGTGCCGCCCCGAACGGGAACCCCGCCACCTCCGGCAGCCCGGTGAAGTGGGGCGCGTCCCGGTCGTCGAACCGATACCGACGCCTCTCGGGCGTCGGGTGCACCCGGCCGCCGGCCTACCGCCGGCCCAGTACGCCCCGTACGTACGCGGCCTGGCCGGCGTGCTGGAGGTCGTCGGCGAGGACGCTGACCAGGCGGACCCCGAGGGTGACCGGAGGGTCCCAGCGTTCGTCCACGACGCGCTCGAGGTCGGCGGCGGCCAGCGAGCGGATGAACGCGGTGCTCTGCTCGTGGACCGCGTCGAAGTAGCCCAGCAGCAGCTCGCCCGTCTCCACGCGGACGGAGCCGGCCTGACGGGCCGTTTGGCCGAAGCCGGTGGCCTCGGCGGGCAGCGGCAGCGCGAACCGCGACACCCAGTCCTGGGCCGTCCAGACCTGTTCGAGGCCCGAGGCGTCCGCCACGTGGTCGTCCTGGACCCGTGTCAGGTGCCAGACCAGCCAGGCGATCGAGTTCGCCCCCGGATCGATCCGGGCGTTCAGCTGATCGGCCGACAGCCCTTCGACCGTCTCGTGCACCACCTCCGAGATCCGCGCGTACCCGTCGGCCAGTACCTGCGTCGCCTTCATGCGCCATCCCCAGACATCGCCGTGTCGGTCGAACCGCCGGGCGTGCGGCAGCGGCCGGCGGTTCTCTGCCGCCGGCCGAAGCCGTGAGCACGCCCTGCTACATCGGGTCCATACCCCGATCGTCGATCTTGCTCTCCTTCTCGCTCTGCTCCTGCAGCCGGTGCGCCTTCTCCTGGAGGCGCCGCCGTTCGTCCGGATCGGTGGAGCGCTCCGCCGCCGAGTTGAGCTCCCGGGCCTTCTCGCGCAACTGCCGTACGCGCCCGCTGGATTCGCCTGCACCGCTCATGACCACTCCTCGGGTGTGGGGGTAAGGAGAGCGGATTCAGCGAAACAGCCGTGCCGCGGGCGCGCATCTCGAACCGTCGCCCCGCGTGACGGACGGCGCCGCGGGTCCCCCGTTTGCCCGCCCTGCGGTGGCGCGGTGCGGCGCGGTCGCGGTGAATGGGACCGGGTGTGTGCTGCCATGGCGCACGCCGACCGGCGCACCGCGCGGTGCCGTGACGCGTCGCCGAACGGAGCTGAGCCTTCCATGAACGATCCCGACCCCGTGCGCGGCGCGGGCGAGCTGGTCGCCCTGCTGGGCCCGCGCACCGGCGTGCTGCGCCGGGCCCTGCGCCGGCCGGTCGCCGCGGCCCTGCTCGGCTGCGGCGTGCTGCACCTGCCGGGCCACCCGGCGGCGCTGGCGTCCGCGAGCCCGGCCGCCCTGCTGCCCCTGGCGGCGGCGGTGGTGTGCCTGGGGCTCGGCGCGCTGCTCGCGGTGCGGGACGCCGACGGGGCCTGGCGGGCCGCGGCGGCGGCCGCCGTGGGGGTCGTCGCCCTGCACGTCGTCGGCGGGGTCACCGGTTTCGCCCCGCTCGGGGGTGCCGTGAGCGCGTCCCTGGGCCGGGCGGCGGGGGTGACGGCGGTGCTCTGCGCCGCGGTCGTCGCGCTGCTGGCGGGGCTGGCGCTGGCGAACCGGCGCGGGGCGCCCGGAGGATGAGCACCGACGGCTGGGCAACGGCGAGCGGACGGACCGGCGGCACACAGCGCCGTCGGCCGGAGCGAGGGCGGCTGCGGCGCGCCGGCCGGGCGCTCAGGCCGCTCTCGCCCGCCGCCGGTGCGGCGGCCGGCGGGTGCGGGTCCAGTCCAGCAGCTCCTGCTCCGACCAGGTGTTGACCACGCGTTCGGCCGGCACCCCGCAGGCGACGGCGCGCTCGCAGCCGATCAGCTGCCAGTCCAGCTGGCCCGGGGCGTGGGCGTCGGTGTCGATGGCGAAGAGCGTCCCGGTCTCCACCGCGAGCCGCAGCAGCCGCCGCGGCGGATCGAGCCGCTCGGGCCGGCTGTTGATCTCCACGGCGGTCCCGGAGTCGGCGCACGCGGCGAAGACCGCTTCGGCGTCGAACTGCGACTCGGGGCGCCCCCGGCCCGTCACCAGCCGTCCGGTGCAGTGCCCGAGGACGTCCATGAGCGGGTTGCGCACGGCGGTCAGCAGCCGGCGCGTCATGGCGGGCGCCTCCATGCGCAGCTTGGAGTGGACGGATCCGACGACGAGGTCCAGCCGGTCCAGCAGCTCCGGTTCCTGGTCGAGGGAGCCGTCGGGGAGGATGTCGCACTCGATGCCGGTGAGCAGCCGGAACGGCGCCCAGGTCTCGTTGAGCTCCGCGACGACCGCGAGCTGTTCGCGCAGCCGCTCCGGCGAGAGGCCCCGGGCGATGGTCAGGGTCGGGGAATGGTCGGTCAGCACGGCCCACGCATGGCCGAGTCCGGCGGCCGCGCGGCCCATGGCCTCGATGGGGCTGCCGCCGTCGGACCAGTCGGAGTGCAGGTGGCAGTCCCCGCGCAGGGCCGCGCGCAGCGCCCGGGCGGCGGGCGTCGCGGGCGGGCCCTCGGGGTGCGCCGCGGCCTCGTCCTCCAGCCTCTTCAGGTATTCCGGGACCTCGCCGGCCACCGCCTCCTGGACCACGCGGGCGGTCTTCGGCCCGATGCCCTTGACGTCCTCGAGGGTGCCCGCCGCGACGCGCCGGACCACCTCGTCCTCGCCCAGCTGCACGAGGGCCGCGGCCGCCCTGCGGAAGGCCTGCACCCGGTAGGAGGGCGCAAGAGCGCGTTCCAGCAGGAACGCGATCCGCTCCAGTGCGGCAACCGGATCCACATCCATGGGGCACCTCCCGGTCCGCCCGTCCCTTCCCCCCTGCCGCCAGCCCGCCCTGACTCATTCCCCGTATGCCCGATTCCTTACGTTTTCCCTCCTGCTGTCGCGGCCGACTGACCCCAAGGGGAGCTTGGGAAGGTCATAAGGTTTCTTTATGGGGGCATAAACCGGGGGCGGGTGCCGGGTTAGGGTGACCTTAGTTTAGGGTTCCCCTTGATCCAGTTTTTGTCGGTCGAAGGGAACCTGTCATGCCTCGCCCCCTGCGGGTAGCAATCGTCGGTGCCGGCCCCGCCGGAATCTACGCCGCCGATGCGCTGCTGAAGTCCGAGGCCGCGGCCGAGCCGGGTGTCTCCATCGACCTCTTCGAGCGGATGCCCGCCCCCTTCGGCCTGATCCGCTACGGCGTCGCCCCCGACCACCCGCGCATCAAGGGCATCATCACCGCCCTGCACCAGGTCCTCGACAAGCCGCAGGTCCGCCTCTTCGGCAACGTCGACTACCCGGGCGACATCACCCTCGACGAACTGCGCTCGTTCTACGACGCCGTGGTCTTCTCCACCGGCGCCACCGCCGACCGCGCCCTCGCCGTCCCCGGCGTCGACCTCGACGGCTCCTACGGCGCCGCCGACTTCGTCTCCTGGTACGACGGCCACCCGGACGTCCCGCGCACCTGGCCGCTGGAGGCCGAGAAGGTCGCCGTCCTCGGCGTCGGCAACGTCGCCCTCGACATCGCCCGCATCCTCGCCAAGACCGCGGACGAGCTGCTCCCCACCGAGATCCCGGCCAACGTCTACGAAGGCCTGAAGGCCAACAAGGCGCTGGAGGTCCACGTCTTCGGCCGCCGCGGCCCGGCCCAGGCGAAGTTCAGCCCCATGGAGCTGCGCGAGCTCGACCACTCGCCCACCATCGAGGTCATCGTCAACCCGGAGGACATCGACTACGACGAGGGCTCGATCGCCACCCGCCGCGCCAACAAGCAGGCGGACATGGTCGCCAAGACCCTGGAGAACTGGGCGATCCGCGACATCGGCGAGCGCCCGCACAAGCTCTTCCTGCACTTCTTCGAGTCGCCCGCCGAGATCCTCGGCGAGGACGGGAAGGTCGTCGGCCTGCGCACCGAGCGCACCGAGCTCGACGGCACCGGCAACGTCAGGGGCACCGGCCGGTTCACCGACTGGGACGTCCAGTCCGTCTACCGCGCCGTGGGCTACCTCTCCGACGAACTGCCCAAGCTGCCCTGGGACGTGGACTCCGGCACCGTCCCGGACGAGGGCGGCCGCGTCATCGAGGCGGGCGAGCACCTGCAGTCGACGTACGTCACCGGCTGGATCCGCCGCGGCCCCATCGGACTCATCGGCCACACGAAGGGCGATGCGAACGAGACGATCGCCAACCTCCTGGAGGACCACGCGGCCGGCCGCCTGCACACGCCCGCCGAGCCCGCCCCGGAGGCCGTCGAGGCCTTCCTCGCCGAGCGCGGCGTCCGCTACACGACCTGGGAGGGCTGGTACAAGCTGGACGCCGCCGAGAAGGCGCTGGGCGAGCCGCAGGGCCGCGAGCGCGTGAAGATCGTCGAGCGCGAGGACATGCTCCGGGCCAGCGGCGCGTAAGGCAGTCGGCACCACGGTTCGGTGCGGCGGCGGGGGTCCGATGAGGCGTACCCCCGCCGCCGCACGCACATACGTCCGTACCCGCCGGTGCGGGGCGGACGGAATGCGGGGCGGCTGCCGGTGGTTGGTCCGACCGACGCGGAAGCGTCCGGGCCGGACGACCGGAGACCCGGACGACGACCGGAAGACGACCGGACGACCGGCGAGCACGGGAGGCCCCATGAAGATCGGCATCATCGGCGCGGGCAACATCGGCGGGAACCTCACCCGGCGCCTGACCGCCCTCGGGCACGAGGTGGCCGTGGCCAACTCCCGCGGCCCCGAGACCCTCGCCGACCTCGCGAAGGAGACCGGGGCGACGCCCGTCGCCGTCACGGAGGCCGCCCGCGGCGCCGAGGTGGTCGTGGTCAGCATCCCCCTGAAGAACGTGCCCGACCTGCCCTCCGGGATCCTCGACGGCGCGGCCGACGGGTTCGCCCTGATCGAGACCGGCAACTACTACCCCCGCCGGCGCGACGGGCGCATCGCCGCCATCGAGGACGAGGGCCTCACCGAAAGCCGCTGGACCGAGCGGCACCTCGGCCACCCCGTCGTCAAGGCCTTCAACGGCACCTACGCACAGGACCTCCTGGACCGTCCCCGGCCCGCCGGGGCGCCCGACCGCATGGCCGTCCCGGTGGCCGGCGACGACGAGGCCGCGAAGCGGACCGTACGGGCCCTGATCGACGAACTCGGCTTCGACACCGTCGACGCGGGCGGCCTGGACGACTCCTGGCGCCAGCAGCCCGGCACCCCCGTCTACGGACTGCGCGCAGGGGCCCGGGACGTCGCCGCGGCGCTCGCCGCCGCGTCGCCGGTGCGCCAAGAGGAGTTCAGGGCCTGACGGTTGGCGGCGGCCGGCCGATGCCGACGGCCGGCCCCACCCGGCCGGGGGCAGTGCGCCCGATCGGCTGCACGGACGGTACGCGGCCACTACCGTGGCACCCATGAGTGCCGATGACCTCAATCCCGAGGACGTGTGGCCGCTGCCGCCGGCCTGGATGTTCGGCTGCGCCAAGTGCGCACGGCTCTACCGCTCCATGAAGGAGATCCAGGAGGCCACGGCGGAGCTCTTCCTCACCGGGGAGCGGGGCGTCGACTGGGACCCCATGGACAGCGGGCCCGGTTCGCGGATCCGGCTGGCCCGGCACATGGCCCTCACCCACGAGGAGCTGCTCCCCGACTGGGCCGCCGGGTGCGAGCGGTGCACCGAGCACCGCCAGCGGGTCGAGAAGACCGCCGCGTCCGACCTCGCCGCCGGCGCCGCCCTCGTCGGCGCCGAGCACCGGGCCGCCCACCTCTTCGTCCCCCCGCGCGGGCTGGGCCTGCTCTAGAAGGGATCCGGCGGGCGGGCTTCTGCTAGGTTCCTTGGCCGAACCACCGGAGCCGTGGAAGGGCCGGGCGTGCACGCCAGAACCAGACCCCGTCTGCTGATCGCCGCAGCTGTGCTGACGGCCGGGCTGGCCGCCTGCTCGGCCCCGCCGCAGACCCCTGCCGCGCCGTCGGCCCCTGCTGCGCCCTCGCCGGCCGCCGGGGCGTCCTCCACCGCCGCGCCGAGCGGGGAGGCGGCGCCGCCGGTGCCGTCGCCCCCGCCGTCACCCGCGGCTGCCTCCGCTGCGCCGCAGGATGCCGCCGCACCGCCGCCGGCCCGTACGACCCTGGCCGTGACCGCCGCCGGCGGGCGACTGGACCTGGCCCGCGGCGGCGCCGCCAGGGAATTCACCGTGACCCTGCGGGGCGGCCGTGCGCAGGCCTACCGGCACCTGCTGGTCGCCTTCCAGATGGAGCCGCTGCCCGGCGGGCCCGCAGAATCCTTCCTGCTGGAGCGGCGGGACCCGGCGAGCGGGGTGTGGCGGCCCGTGGCCCTGCGCATGGCGGGCGACGTCAAGCCGGCCCACCTCCACGAGGGCGGGGCGCCCCTCGCGGCGGGCGCGGTGCGCACCGAGCGCTACCGGCTGCGTGCCGCTGCGCAGGCCCCGACGGGCAGCAGCCCGCTCATGGTGTACGCCGTCGACACCGACGCGGTGGAGGGCAGCCCGGCCGACCTCGAACGCGCGGCGTCGGCCTCCCTGCCCGTGGCCGCCGCCGGCCGGGGAGGGGCGACGGGATGACCCGCACCGACGGCGGGGTGACCCTCCTGCGCGCCGCCGACCGCCAGGCCGTGCCCTGGAAGAACGGCGGCGGAGTGACCCGCGAGATCGCCGCCTGGCCCGAGGGGGCCGGCATGGACGGCTTCGCGTGGCGCGTAAGCCTGGCGGAGGTGGCAGCCGACGGCCCGTTCTCGTCCTTCCCCGGAGTCGACCGCATCCTGACGCTGGCCGAGGGCGCCGGCATGTCCCTCACGACGGCGGGCGCCGTGCGCCCGGTCGCGGAGCGGTACGCGCCGGAGCACTTCGCGGGGGACGTCCCCACGCACGGCCGGCTCCTGGACGGGCCGGTCGTGAACTTCAACGTGATGCACCGGCGCGGCCTCGCGCCGGTCGACACCGCGGTGGTCCGAGGCGCCCTACGTGTGGCCGCCGCCCCGCACGCGGTGCTGCTGATCGTGCCCTTGGCCGGGCCGGCGCAGCTCGCCCTCCCCGACGGCCGGACGGTCCCCCTGGCCCGCCACGACGCGGCCCTCCTGCGCACCCCCGCCGCCGGCGTCCTCCACGCCCCGACCCCCACGGCCGTGGTCCACCTGCCGACCCCCTGACCGCGCGGCCCGGCTCCCCGGGGCCCGCCGCGGATCACGCGTGCTCACGCCGATGGGGCCGGCTGCGGCGTGCGGAACCGGGCTCAGGCGTCTTCCAGCGTCGGCCGGAGCCGGTTCAGCAGCGTGTGGAGGGTGGCGCTCTCGGCCGGGGTCAGGGTGTCCAGGGCGCCGTGCGTGGCCTGCATCTCCTCGCGTACCCGCCGGATGATCTCCCGTCCCGCGTCCGTCGCGACGACGTTCTTGACCCGCCGGTCCGCAGCGTCCGGCTCGCGGCGCACCAGCTCCCGCGCCTCCAGTCGGTCCACGATCCCGGTGACGTTCGACGCGTCGCACACCAGCAGCGTCGCCAGCCCGCGCATCGGCACCGGCCCGTGCAGCTGGGCGAGCACCCTGGCCTGCGTCGACGTCAGCCCGTAGCGGGACGCCGCCGCGGCGAAGTCCCGCCACTGGGCGGCGCCGATGGCGGCGAGCAGTTCCAGCAGTTCCAGCTTGCCGGGCGGTTCGGGAGTGGGGGCGCTCATGGCGCGAGAGCGTACCGACGATCGTTGACATTATCAATTGTTTACTTGACCACCTTAAGTATCTGCCTCTAGTGTCGTCGAAGTACTTGATGACATGAAACATCTGCGACCTGAAGCAGTGAGAAGGTTCCTCCCGGACATGAGCACCGCCCCCGCCGCCCCCGCCCCCACCGAGGCGAAGACCCGGAACGAGACGGTCATCGTCTTCGCCCTGAGCCTTGCCGCCATGGTCGTGTCGATGATGCAGACCCTGCCGGTCCCGATCCTGGGCCTCATCCGCTCCGACCTCGGCACCTCGACCGCCAACGTGAGCTGGGTGACGACCGCCACGCTGCTCTCCGCCGCCGTCTTCACCCCGCTCCTCGGCCGCTTCGGCGACCAGCACGGCAAGAAGCCCACGCTCGTGGCCGTCCTCGGCGTCATGGTGGCGGGCTCGGTGATCGCCGCCGTGGCGAGCTCGCTCCCGCTGCTGATCCTCGGCCGCGTGCTCCAGGGCGCCGCCACCGCGATCTTCCCGCTCGCCCTCTCCGTCCTGCGCGAGGAGGTCCGGCCGCAGAAGCTGCCCGGTGCCATGGCCCTGGTCAGCGGCACCCTCGCCTTCGGCAGCGGCCTCGCCCTCGTCGCCACCGGCCTGCTCACCTCCGGCGACGGCGCCGACTACCGCAACGCCTTCTGGATGGCGACCGGCTTCGCCACCGTCGCCCTGCTCGCCGTGGCCTTCCTGGTCCCCGCGACCCGCCACAAGACCGGCGGCCGCACCGACTTCCTGGGCGCCCTGACCCTCGGCGCCACCCTCCTGCTGCTCCTGCTGCCCATCTCCCAGGGCCACGAGTGGGGCTGGACCTCCGGCCGGACCCTGGGCAGCTTCGCCGGCGCCGCCGTCATGACCGTCGTCTGGGTGTTCACCGAGCTCAAGGTCAGCGAGCCGCTCGTCGACATGCGGATGTTCGTCCACCGCCCGGTGCTCATGGCCAACCTGGCCGGCATCCTCGTCGGGTTCGGCATGTTCGCGAACTTCCTGGGCGTCTCCTACCTCGTCCAGATGCCCGAGAAGCTCACCGGCTACGGCTTCGGCGCCTCCATCCTGCGCGCCTCCGTGGAGTTCCTGCTGCCCGGCGCGATCGTCTCGCTGCTCGCCTCGCCCATCGGCGGCCAGCTGGTTCGCCACCGCGGCCCGCGCACGGCCCTGGGCCTCGCCTCCGCCCTCGGCGCCCTCGGCTTCGGCTGGCTCGCCCTCGACCACGGCCACACCGCCTCGGTGATCGGCGCCGGCATCGTCGTCGGCGCCTCCGTCAGCTTCGGCTACGCGGCCATGCCCGCCGTCATCATGGCGAGCGTCCCTCCCCACCAGAGCGGCATCGCCAACGGCATCAACTCCATCTCCCGCTCCACGGGCAGCGCGATCGGCAGTGCGATCGTCACCACGATCCTCGCGTCGAAGACGATCGGGCACCTGCCCGCCGGCGTGCCGCCGCTGCCCGCCGAGTCCGGCTTCACCCTCACCTTCTGGATCGGGGCCGCGGCCTTCGCCCTGGTCGCGCTCATCGGCTGGCTGGGCCTGCGCGGCCAGCACGGGCCGCGCACCGTCGAGGTCGCCAAGCCCGCCGCCGCGACGGACGCCAAGGTGGCCGAACGGGTCTGAGGGCCGAACGGCAAGCTCCGCCACGGTCGGGGGGACGGCACCGTTCGCGGATGCCGTCCCCTCGACCGTGGCGGCGCGACCGCACGGGACCGTCTGACCGTCGTGCCATGCGCGGGTCATCCCTCGAAGCGGGCCAGCACGTGGGCATCGAGGAAGCCCCGCTCGGAGGCCGGGTCGTGGAGCAGCCGGGCGAACGGGACGAGCCCGGCCGCGGCCAGCAGCGCGGCGAACCGGTCCACCGGCCAGCTGTAGGCGGGCGTCACCTTGTGGTCGAAGCGGACCGGCTCGGCCCCGTCGGTCGCGAAGAACGAGACCAGGAGCAGGCCCCCGGGCGCCAGTACGCGCACCTGCTCGGCGAGCAGCGCGGGCAGTTCCGCGGGCGGGGTATGGATCATCGAGTAGTGGGCCAGCACCCCGCCGAGCGCCCGGTCCTCGACCGGAAGGGCCTCCATCCGCGCCTCGTCGAACCGCAGCGCCGGATGGGCCCGCCGGGCGTGCTCGACCATGGCGGGGGAGAGGTCGAGCCCGAAGGCGTCCAGCCCCAGATCGCCCAGCATGGCCGTCAGATGGCCGGGCCCGCACCCCACGTCGGCCGTCAGGGGGTTCCCCGACGCCCGCACCAGCTCGGCGAAGGCGGCGACCATGGCCCGCGCGAACGGCCGCGTTTCCAGCCGGTCGGCGAACAACGAGGCGTACAGCTCGACGACGCCGTCGTAGGCCGCCCTCGTCGCGTCGTGGTGCTCCGCCACGTCAGGCGCCGCCGCGGGCGGCCGCCTGGCGCTGCCGCTTCGCCAGGGGGGCCAGGGAGAGGTCCTGCGCCTGGGACTTGAGGCCCTTGAAGCCGTAGCCGCGCTCGCTCAGCCAGCTCTCGGCCGCGAGCTCGGCCCGGGCCGTGGCCTCGAGGATGTCCTCCTCGGCCTCGCCCCCGTCGAGGAAGCGGAAGGTGAAGAAGGGGCGCGCGGCGATGTCGTACGTCAGGTGGCCCTCGGGGGTGAAGGCGGCCCGGAGCATGTCGTGCTCGGGTGCGGCGGCGAGCAGCTCGGCCCGCTGGCCGGCGGTCAGGCCGTCGAAGGAGCCGCGGACGGTGATGCGGAAGGTGCGGGAACTCATCCCGGCAGCCTAGGTGGGGCGAATCGCCCGTGCACCGCAATTTCCGTTCGTCCGGGCCGCGCCCCGGGCGGCCGCACGGTGCTGGTCCGGGGGCCCTCGGACCCCACGGATCACTCGGATCGCTCTGATCCCACGGATCCCACGGATCCCTCGGACCGCTCAGGTCCTTCTCAGATGTCGATGTGGCCCATCAGGCCGCGCTGGTAGTCCATCTGCGCCTGGCGGATCTGGGCCGCGGTGTTCATGACGAACGGGCCGCTGCGCGCCACCGGCTCGCGGAGCGGCTCGCCCGCCAGGACCAGCACCTCGGCCGCCGCCTCCGGTGCCGACACGGCGAACCGCTCCCCGTCCCGGGCGAGGATGGCCAGGTGGCCGTCGGGCAGCTCGGCGTCGGGTGTGGCCGCGGTTCCGGACAGGACGTACAGCATGGCGTTGTGCCCGGCCGGGACGCCGAACTCGGCGCGGCCGCCGGCCCGCAGGCGGGCGTGCACGACGAGCACCGGGGTGTGGGTGTCGAAGGGGCCGCTCACCCCGTGCGTCGACCCCGCGATCACGGTCAGCTCGGCGCCGCCGTCCTCGGTGGCGACGGTGGGGATCGCGCCGGGCGCGGCTCCGTACTGCACGCGCGGCGGTGTCGCCTTGAGCCGGGCCGGCAGGTTCAGCCAGATCTGCAGCAGGTGCTGCGGGCCGCCCTCGGCGAGCAGTTCCGGGGTCGGTCGGGCGAGGTGGACGAGGCCCGAGCCGGCGGTCAGCCACTGGACCTCGCCCGGGTTCATGACCCGCTTGTGCCCCGCGGAGTCGATGTCCTCCATGGCGCCCTCGATGACGTACTGGATGGTCTCGAAGCCCCGGTGGGGGTGCGGCGGCGCGCCCTTGGCCTCGCCCGGTCCGAGGACGTGCGGGCCGACCTGGTCGACCATCAGGAACGGGTCGACCAGGGGCAGTTCGGGCTGGGGGAAGGGGCGGCGGACGGGGAAGCCCTCGCCCTCGTAGGTGTGGAAGGGGCGGACCACCCGAGCGGTGGAGCGTACGGCGGCTGTGGTGATGTCCATGCACCGAATGAACGGCACCGCGCTCAGGGGTGTCAAAGCGCGGCCGTTTCGCTGTCAGGTCGCAGGATCAGCGCCTGCGGGCCCGGGCGCGGCGCAGCAGCACGCCGACGGCGGCGCCCGCCACGGCGATCACGGCCACACCCGCCGTCGTCCACCACACCGTGCTGTCGCTGCCCTCGGCGGCCGCGGAGGCGGCGGGGGCCGGGGACTGCGGCGCGGGGGACTGCTGCGCGGGGGCCGCGACCGACGGCGCCGGCGGGGCGGTGGATCCGCCCGGGGCGGGGGAGGCCGGCGCGCCGCTCGGGGAGGTGCCGGGAGCCGGGTCCACCACCGGTACGGAGACCTCGCGCTCGGCGTGGCCGAGCGAGGGGAAACCGACGTGGACGGAGACCTTCCAGGTGCCGGCCGGAAGGACCTCGGCGGTGCTCCACCCGATGCGCGAGCCGTTGTCCCGGACCAGCTTCCAGGGACCCAGCGTCCGGGCGCCGTCCGGGCTGGTCGCGTCCACGGTGGCCGCGACCGCCTCCTCGATGGCGTCCCCGTCGTTCTCCCAGGTGATGTCGGTGGTGAGGTGGCCCTCGCGCTGCCCGGTGATCACGACCTTGACGGTGTCGCCGTGCGCGTGGGCCGCGGTCGGCGCGGCCAGGGCCTGGCCGAGGACGAGGAACAGGACGCCGAGTCCGGCGCGGCGGACGGGGAAGGCGTGGCGCGTACGCATCGTTGTGGTGCTCCCTGTGCGGTGGGATGCGAGGCGCTGCGCGTCGGGCAGCGGCCCGGCGCAGCGCGGTGCAGGTTCTTGCGGTGTGGCGAAGGTGAGGAGAGGCGGGAAGGCCGAGGAGAAGGCCGGGAAGGGGGAAGGCGAAGGAGCCGGCGGACGGCCGCATAGGGGGACGGCCGTCCGCCGGCAGAAGGCCGGCCGGGGGGAGGTCAGCCGACCTTCTGGACCGTCCAGACCTGGGTCGCGCGGCCGTCGGCGCGCTGCAGGTCCAGGAGCCAGTCGCCGTAGTACGGGCGGCTGCTCACGGTGAGGGCGTAGCCGCCGCTCGGGTCCGTCACGGTGGTGGCGCTGCCGCTGCTCTTCAGCTTCCACTGCTGGGTGGAGGCGCTGCCGCAGGGCTGCTGGGCGATCCACATGCCCGGCGCCGGGGCGCCGCCCGTCTGCAGGCACTTGCCGGAGACGGCGGACTTGATCCGGACCAGGCCGCTGCCCGCGTCCTCGAACAGCCACTGCTGCTGGGCGTAGCCGTTGGCGCGCGCTCCGACGAGCACGGTGCCGTCGGCGCTGCGGCCGCCCCACAGCTCGGCGGACATGCCGGTGCTGCCGTTGCCGAGGGTGTAGCGGGCGCCGGGGGTGGTGGTGCCGCCGCCCGCACCCGTCGTCTTGAACACGGTGGCCTTGCCGGCGCCGGTGTCACGGCCCGCGGCGTCGCGCACCGAGACGGCGACCTTGTACTCGGTGCCCGGCTGCAGGTTGTAGATGCGCAGGGCCTGCGACTGGACCCACGTCAGGTGCTTGCCGTTGAGCAGGACCTGGTACCAGACCGCGCCGTCCACCTTGGGCCAGCTCACCACGACCGAGGTCGACTGGATCTGACCGGCCGTCACGTTCGGTCCGCCGGTCGGATTCTTGGTCGGCGTCGGGGTCGGGGTGGGCTTCTGGGTCGGCTTCGGGTTCGGGCTCGGGTCGGTGGTGTTGCCGCCCTTGCCCTTCATCAGGAACTGGTTGTCCGCGATGTTCCAGTGCGTGGCCAGGTAGCTGCCCGGCTTGGGGCTGGTGTGGAAGTAGTCGTCGTGGTTGCAGTCCAGGATGTTCTCGGACGCCTGGTTGGTGCAGACGTTGCGCATCTGCGGGTAGTACGGGGTGTCCGAGTAGCACATGACGTCCCACTCGTCGGTGCAGTGCGCGCCGCGGCTGGTGTTGGGAGCGCTGTTGTTCACCGCACCCAGGTTGTGGCCCAGTTCGTGCGCGGCGGTGTGGCCGCCCCAGCAGCCGGAGTCCGTACGCCCGTAGGAGGGGCCGAAGTTGCTCAGGTTGTTCTGGCCCGGCCGCTCGTCGCCGGCGAAGGTGCCGATGCCGCAGTAGACCTGCGTGTCCGCGAAGATCATGTACTTGCGGTCGCGGCGGTCGAGGCCCTTGGCGGCCAGCGCGTTGTTGGTGGCGCTGAACTCGGAGAGGGCGGAGGCCGGGAGCTCGATGTTGAGCACGGTCGGCGTGCAGTCGGAGGCCGTCACGAACCGGATGTGCCGGACGCCGCCGGTCTCCTCGGCGCTCGTGGAGTAGATCAGGTCGGCGTCGGCCGCCCACTTGCGGAACGAGGCGAAGTACTCGGAGTAGCGGTCGCGGTCGGGGCCGTGGACGTACACGACCTGGACGCGGTTGCCGCTGCTGCCGTCGCCGTCGCACTGGACGGTCTGCCCGGCGGGCCCTGCGGCCACGGCCTGGCTGCCGTTGCCCGAAGGCTGCGGGGCCGGAGCTGCGGAGGGGGCGGCCTTGGCGGAGCTCGCGTCGGCGGCGGGCGCGTCCTGAGGACGCCCGCTGCCTTCCGCGGCAGCCGCTTCGCCGGACTCGGGGCGGGCCGGATCGGCCGCCACGGCCTTGGTCTTCACGGCGGGGGCGACGTCGGCCTTGATGTCGACGTCCTTCGGCGGGGCGTCGGGGCCGTGGCTGCACAGCCCGGCCTCCGTGCGGTAGACACCCACGCACTTGTCGCCCTTGGGCGCGGCCTTGAGGCCGTCGTAGACCATGCCGCGCGCGGCGTCGTTGGCCGGCTCGCCGGTGATGGGCGCGGGCTCGGCGTCACGGGCCGGTGCGGCGGCCGGCGTGGCCTCCGCGGCCCCGTCGGCCTGGACGGTGGTCCCGGCCTGGGCGTTGTCGCCGAGTCCGGAGTAGGCAATGCCCCCGGCTATCACCGCCGCCGATGCCATGGCGGCGGTGATGAGTATCAGGCGGCGCGGTCTGCGCCGGTGTTCACGCTTCCTTCGACGGTGTCCCGTCATGCGCACCTCAAATCCTTGGTCGGAGGAGTGGGTGCGCAGAAGGCTGCCAGACGGGCGCGGTGGAGAATTCGGACAAACGGGAATGGGCTTCGAGATATCTGACTGTTACCTCGACGTTCGATTTGATGAACAGTCAACTCCCTTTGAGAGGAGGGGAGTTACGCGCGTAGGGGCGCAATGGTCCAGGCCTTTTGGGCCATCTCGTTATCAAATCGAAATAAGCGCGGAAGGCTTGTTGACGGTAATTCAGTCAGGGATTCATCTAAAGATCACCAGCCGAATTGCTTCTGTCACGAGCTGTGAGGAATCCTTTGCTCCGCCGCAGGAAGATGCCCGCCGGGGCCGGGCCCGCACCGCAGACCTTCCGCCGGACCGTCACCTCCGGCCGAGCTTCACCCACTGCGCGGTGCTCGGGACTCCCTTTGCGTCCAGCAGGAACAGCATGTAATAGCCGGGCGGGGCATCGGCTGCACTCGGCGGCGTTCGCAGCCCCACGGTGCTGCCGTGCACCCCCGTGACGGCCAGCTCCAGGTGCCGCTGACTGGTGTTCACCGCATGCGTGACGGTGGTCGGTGCCAGCAGCACCGCCCGGGCCACCGAGGCCGCGGTCGAGCTCACCGCCTCGAAGTCCGCCCCGTACGCGAGCTCGCCCGCCGGCACGCGGTCCAGCGCGGGCCGGCCGGCGCCCCGGTGCAGGTACGCCGGCTCGTAGAGCTCGATGCTCCCGTCCATGCCGTCCCGGATGTCGGGGTCGTTGGCGATCTGCTGGAGCTCGTCGCCGGTGACCAGCACCCGCCCGTCCGGCAGCACCAGGGCGTTGGAGTGGTAGCCGCGCGGCAGCCGCTGCGCCGGCCCGAGGTGCCAGTGGCCCTGCGCGTCGCGCAGCTCGATCTGCCGGTACTTCAGGTCCGCCCGCGGATTGAACGGCCCGTACCCGTAATCCCGGGTGTCCAGGGCTCCGTTGACCGTCATGAGCGTGCCGTCCGGCAGGATCAGCGTGTCGTCCTGCGTGCGCCCGAACGCCCGCGGCTCCTCGGTGGTCCAGTGGCCGCCCGCCAGCCGGTAGGTGTTCGGGTCCTTCGGATCGCCGCCCAGCACCAGTACGGAGTCGGGGCCGCGCAGCCCGGCCGGCAGCGGCACCGCCGAGCCGTACCCGCGGAAGTCCGCCGGCCGCCGGGGCAGGTCGGTCCGGGTCTCCTTGACCGGGTCGAACCGCCACTGCTGGTCGGCGTCCCGGCCCAGCCCGTAGACCAGGCCGTCGCGCAGCGAGAACAGGTGCGGGTAGTCGTTGCGGAACGGGGCGTCCGACCGCAGCCGCTCCGCCGCCAGCCCGACCGGGATGTCGTACGGACGCCAGGGCACGGGATGGCGCAGCGCGGGGAAGCGCTCCACGACCGGGGTCGGGGTGCCCGTACCGCGCTCGGACTGGCCGGACATGATGATCTGCCGGCCGTCCGCGCCCGTCACCACCGACGGGTACCAGCGGCCGACGGACATGTCCTGGTTGCGGAACCAGGTCTCGGTCCACGGGTCGAAGACGAACGACAGCTTGGCGCCGCTGCCGCCCTTGCCTCCCGTGTTGCCGCCGAACACCCCGACCATCCCGTTGGGGAGATAGGCGTGCCCCGCGCAGAAGAACGGCGCCGGGCGCGGGGCGTAGGTGCCGTCCGGCATCAGGACGGTCGGCGGCTCCACCTTCGTGAACGCCCGCGCTCCGGTGCCGCGGGCCGGGTCCCACAGGTAGGCGCGGCCCGCGTTGGTCCGGCCGATCCGGTCGGTGGGGCCGGTCTCCTTGGTGGGGTTGACCTCCACCCGCTCGAAGGAGAAGAGCAGCACCTTGCCGGTGGGCAGCAGGGCGGCGTGCACGCCGAAGTCGGGGGAGGGGAAGAACTCCGTGAACCGGCCGGACCGCGCCGCCGCGAAGGGCGCGTTGGCCTTGCGCTGCGAGTCCGCCAGGGCGGCCAGGCCGGCGGTGCGCTTGGCCTGCGGGTACTCCTCGGCGCCGGCGGCCGCCTGCCGCCGCTGGGCGTGGGCCCGGGCGTGCTCCGCGCCGAGGACGGCGGCCTCGGCGGCGTCCGGTGCGACCGGCGCGTGCGGGGCGGCCGCGCCGAGGGGGCCGGAGGGGTTGGAGGGGTCCAAGGAGCCGGGGAGGCCCGGAAGGCCCGGAAGGCTGAAGGGGCCGGAGAGGCTGGAGACGCCGGAGCCGCCGTGGTGGGCGCCGGACGGGTCATGCGCCGTGAGGGACGCGGCCGGAGGTGCCGCTGCCGCCAGTGCGGTCAGGGCCGCAGCAGCGCAGAGCACGGCGGACCGCCGCGCGAACCGACCGGCCATGAGCGTCCTCCCTCATTCGAGGCCGCACAGCCTAGGCGAATCGGACAAAAAGCCCGAAAAGGCTCGGCGGGGGTACCGGATCGGGTGCGCAGTAGGGCCGTTCGGACGTGGGATCCGCGATGCAGAAACGATTCTGCGGTGAACCGGGCCGCCCGACCGGGTGAGCCCGCGTGCCCGCCCGTGATCGGCGGCCGCGCCCCGCGGCTATCCATGGGCTCGTGACCAAGCCACTTCGCACCGCACTGACCGCCGTCGCCGTCGCCGGAAGCCTGCTGGCGCTCTCGCCCTCGGCCGGAGCCGCCGCCCCCACGGCCCCACCCGCCGGCAAGGTGACCGTCGACGTCGCCACGGTCAACGGCTCGGGCTGCCGGCCCGGGACCGCCGCCGTCGCCGTCTCCCAGGACAACTCGGCCTTCACCGTCACCTACAGCGACTACCTGGCCCAGGCCGGTCCCGGCATCCCCGTGACCGAAGGCCGCAAGAACTGCCTCCTCTCCCTCGTCGTGAACGTCCCGCAGGGCTTCACCTACGCGGTGTCGAAGGTCGACTACCGCGGCTACGGCAGCCTCGCCAACGGCGCGATCGGCACGCAGAAGGCCAGCTACTACTTCCAGGGCATGAGCCAGACCGCCTCCCGGACCCACCAGTTCCACGGCGCCCTCCAGGACAACTGGCAGGTCACCGACACCACCGGCATCCAGGCCCTCGTCTTCGCCCCCTGCGGCGAAAAGCGCAACTTCAACATCAACACCGAACTGCGCGCCGAGGCCGGCACCTCCGACAGCAGCGAGACCAGCTACATGGCCGTCGACTCCACGGACGGCAGCATCAACACCGTCTACCACTTCCAGTGGAAGGAGTGCCCGGTCCGCCGCTGAGGCGCGCCCCCGCCTCAGGCGAGCCGTGCCACCCGGGCCCGGTAGCGGCCCGGGGTGGTCCCGAACTCCCGGTTGAACGCGTGCGAGAAGGCGTACGGGGTGCCGTAGCCGACCCGCCGCGCGATCGCCGCCAGGGGGTCGGCGGTGTCGCGGAGCAAGGTGGCGGCGTACGTCAGCCGCCACCACGCGAGGTACGCCATCGGCGGCCGCCCGACCAGGGCGCCGAACCGGCGTGCCAGCGTGGCCCGTGACACCCCGGCCTCCGCCGCCAGGCGCGCGTTGGTCCACGGCGCGGCCGGATCCGCGTGCAGCACCCGCAGTGCGGCGGCCGCCACGGGGTCGCCCAGCGCCGCGGACCAGGCCCCGGCCGCGTCCTCGGCCATCCAGGAGCGGACCATGTAGACGAGCAGCAGGTCGAGCAGGCTCGGGACGGCCATGGCCGAACCGGGCCGTGCGGCCCCCAGCTCTCCGCCCAGCAGGTCGATCGCAGCCCGCAGTTCGGGATGGCGGCCCACGCGGTGGGGCAGGTGGACGACCGGAGGCAGCTCCCGCATCAGCGGGTGGGCGCGGCTGCGGTCGAGCCGGTACTTGCCGCAGAGCAGCTCCACGCTGCTGCCCGGAGCGGCGCCGCCCGGCTCGGCCCCGCAGGGCCCGTCCGGTGCCCCTTCCGCCGCCGGCCCACCGATGGCCTGCGCCTCGAACGGCACCGCCCGCGCCACCGCCGCCGCGTCGGCGGGGGAGTCGGCCATCACGTGCCCCGTACCGTGCGGCAGCAGGACCGCGTCGCCCGCACCCAGGGACACCGGCGCGCCGCCCTCCGGCAGCATCCAGCAACTGCCTTCCAGTACGACGTGGAAGCCGGCCCCCTCGTACGGCGCGAAGCGTGTGCACCAGCTCCCGCGGACCCGTACCCGCTGCGAGGACGGCTGCCCGACCCGCACCGCCGCAATGGCATCGCTCACCACGTCCACCCGTCCAGCGTATCCGGTGCCGTCAGGAGTGAGACGCCCGCGTATCCGATTGAGCCGTACGGGCATTGAGCACCTCAGCTGCGGCTCCTAGCGTGGACGGCGTGACCAACGAGAACACGCAGAGCATCGTCCTGGGCGATGTCGAGATCATCAAGGTCGTCGAGTGGCAGGGGCCGTTCGTGCCCGCCCCCGACCTGGTACCGCAGGCGGACCCGCACCTGTGGCGGGACAACGAGGACCGGCTGGCGCCGGACCACTGGGAGCCGGAGCGCGACCTGGCCGTCCTCGCCCTCCAGAGCTGGGTGATCCGCAGTGCCGGGCGGACCGTCCTGGTCGACACCGGCGTCGGCAGCGGGCGCGAACGGCCGGGGACGCCGCAGTTCCACCACCGGCAGGGCGACTTCCTCGCCGACCTGGCCCGGGCGGGCGTCCGCCCGGAGGACGTCGACGTCGTCGTCAACACCCACATCCACGGCGACCACGTCGGCTGGAACACCGTCGCCGCGGACGGCGCGTGGGTGCCCGCCTTCCCCAACGCCCGGTACCTGATCCCGGCCGCGGACGACGCCCACTTCGGCCCGGCCGGCTCGTACGGCAAGGGGCTGCGCGAGGACGACCGGCTGATCTACGAGGACAGCATCGCCCCCGTCCACCGCGCCGGACAGGCCGAACTGTGGGACGGCGCCCACCGCATCGACGCGCACCTCACCCTCGAATCCGCCCCGGGGCACACCCCCGGCTCCTGCGTGCTGCGCCTGGACTCCGGCGGGGAACGGGCCGTCTTCGTCGGGGACATGCTCCACAGCCCCGTGCAGATCCTCGACCCCTCCTGCAACAGCTGCTTCTGCATGGACCCCGCCGGCGCCGCAGCCACCCGCCGCCGGGTCCTCGAACGGGCCGCCGACGAACGGGAGCTGGTGGTGCCCGCCCACTTCGGCGGCACGGGCGCGGTGGAGGTCCGCCGCAACGGCGCCGCGTTCACCCTGGGGCAGTGGGCCGCCTAGGCTCCCTCGTCTCGGCCGGCGTCCCGGGCCCGGCCCTGCCCGTTCGCGGCGCCCCCCAGGCCTGCTTACGGGGCCTGCGTGCAGAACTTCGCGGCCGCGTCCTCGGCGCCCTTGTCGTAGCCCGCCTGCCACTCGGGGTCGACCTGCCCGGTGGTCTTGGGCGGGGTGGCCTGGCAGTTCGCCTGGATCCTGCCGAAGGCGAGGTCGTAACCCTTGACCCATTCGGCGCTCTTGCCGGCCTTGGGATTGCCGCTCTGGCCCTTGCAGAAGGTGTTGGCCGCCAGTTCGGCGCCCTTGTCGTAGCCCTTCTGCCAGTTCGGGTCGACCTCCCCGGTGGTCTTGGGCGGGGTGGCCTGGCAGTTCGCCTTGATCTGCTGGAAGGCGAACTGGAAGCCCTTGTCGTACTCGGCCTTGGGGTCGTCTGCCTCGGTCTTGGTCTTGCCCCCGGTCTGCGTGCAGGGGTAGCTCTGGCTCTGCGACCCGATCGGGATGGCGGCGTAGGAGCCCGCCGGGAGAGCCGCCGCCTCGAACGTTCCCTCCGCGTTCGCCTCGACCGTGACCTCCTTCTTGCCGCTCGTCTCCTTGACCACGACCTTCCCGCCGAATCCGCTCCCCTTCACGTTGACGTGATCGGCAGCGCCGGGGAACGGTTCCACGGTGCAGGAGGGGCCGCCCCTTGCCTGCGGGGCGGCCGTGGTGTTCGCAGCAGCGTAAGGACAGAGGGCGACCGAGCAGGCGATCAGCGGGCTGAGGGCGACGAGACGGGGGCGCCGGGTCATGGCTTGTCTCCAGTGGGGGTCAGGTGCAGAAGCTCTGGGGCGCGAGCACGGCGGCGCCGGCGGCGGTGGGGTCCTGCACCGGGGCACAGGCGACCGGGCCTTCGCGGCGGCGGCCCGGCCGGCAGCGGCTCCCACGACGGGTGCGCCGGCTCGTGGCCCTCTTCCCATGGCCTGGTGGCGCAGGGAGGACGACGCCGGAGCGCGTCGATTCCCTCTCAGGATCCCGCTCCGCTCTGGCGGTGTCGACCGGAGCCCGGGCCGCCGCGCGCGGGCGACCGAAGGCCGCCGTCTCCGTCCCGTCGGAGGGGTCTCAGCTCTGGCGAGGCCCGTCGGCGGCCGGCGGGAAGGCGCGGCCGGGGCGGGCCGGGCCCGCCCGCAGGATCCGCAGTGCGAGCTGGATCTCCAGGGCGCCCTCGGGCGTGTTCCAGTCCGCGCCCAGGATCCGCCCGATCCGGTCCAGGCGCTGCACCACCGTGTTGACGTGCACGTGGAGGACGTCCTTGGTGCGGGCCAGGCTCGCGCCCTCGGAGAAGTACGCCTCCAGGGTGCGCACCAGCTCCGTGCCGCGCCGCGCGTCGTACTCCAGGACCGGTCCCAGTACGCGGTCCACGTACGCGCCCACGTCCGCGCGGTCGCCGAGCAGCACTCCGAGGAACCCCAGGTCGGCCAGGCCGGCGCCGTGCCCGGTGCGGCCCAGGGCGTGCAGGGCCTCCAGGCAGCGCAGCGCCTGCGCGTAGACGCCCGGGAGCTCCTCGGGCCCCGCGGCCGGACCGGCGGACCCCGCGGTGACCGGAGCGCCCAGGGCCTGCCCGAGGTCGGCGGCCAGGCTGCGGGCGAGGGCGCCCGGGCTGCCCGCCGGGGCGAGGAGGACCACCCGCCCCTGGAACAGCCCGGCCAGGCCGTCGCGGGCGCGGGCGTGCCGGGCCGCCTCGGCCGCCAGCCGGGACCGCAGCGCGGCGTCGCAGTGCAGCACGACCAGGGCGTGCGGGCGGCCGAGGTCGACGCCGAGCTTGCGGGCCCGCAGCGTCTGGCTCCCGGTGTCGCGGATCCGGCCGGGCACCGGCGCGGCCAGCAGGTCGCCCAGCAGCTCCCCGCGGACCCGGTCCTCGGCGTGGGCGATGGACCGGCGCAGCAGGAGGAGCAGCGCCGTCACCAGCCCGGCCCGCTCGAACAGCCGCCGCTCGCTGTCGGACAGGTCGGGCCGCCCGCCGAGGGTGAGGCTGCCGAGGAGTTCGGGGCCGGCCAGGACCGCGCACACCCACACCCCGTCGACCGCCACGGCGCGCCCGCCGGCCCGCGAAGCGGCCAGCGCCCCGGCGGGCGGACCGCCCGCCGGCAGGTCCTGGACACCGGCCGGGCCCGGGTCGGCGGATCCGCTTCCCGATGCGACCCGGGCGAGCTCGGCCCCGTCGGCGTCGTGCACGGCCAGCCCGCCGCCGAGCAGTCCCGCCACCTCCCGCGCCACGTCCGCGACGTCCCCGCCGCGCAGCACCAGCCGGGTGAGGCGGTCGTGGGTCTCGGCCGCGAGCCGCAGCGCCTCGCTGCGGGCCCGCGCCGTCTCCGTCGCCACCCCCAGCTCGACCAGCGCGGCCCGGGTCTCCTCCAGCAGCCGGGCACTGTCGATGGCCACGGCAGCGTGGTCGGCGAGGGAGGCCAGCAGGGCCACCGCGTCCGGCGCGAAGTCCCGCACCGCCCGATCGGCCGCGTACAGCACCCCGATCACCCGGGTCCCGACCCGCAGCGGCACCCCGAGGATGCCCCGCAGCCCCTCCTCCCGCACCCCGTGGTCGATGGCCAGGGTGTGCCGGAAGCGGTCGTCCGTGCGGTAGTCGGCCGTCGCGTACGGGCGGGCCGTCTGGGCCACCAGCCCGCCGAGCCCTTCCCCCATGCCGAGGCGCAGCTGCTGGAAGGCCGCGGACACCGAGCCGTCGGTGACCCGCATGAACGTGTCGCCGGCAGCGGGGTCGTTGAGGGTCAGGTACGCCACGTCCGTGCCCAGCAGCATGCGCGCCCGGTGGACGATGGCCCGCAGCACCGCATCCGGATCGCGCAATGCGGCCAGGTCGCCCGCCGTGTCGAACAGGGCGGTCAGTTCGGCCTGGCGCCGCCGGTGCTGGTCCAGGGTGCGCCGGATGTCCAGCGCCACCTGGGCGGCCTCCTCCACCAGCGCCTGCTCGGCCGGCCCGGCGCCCGCCGCCCGCACCTGCTGTGCGAGCCCGGTGAACCGCTCGACCGGCGCCCCCTGGCGCAGCAGGCCGAGCAGTTCCCGCAGGGCGGCCGCCGCCGGGCCGGGCGCGGGGTCGGGGTCCTTCGCGGAGGTCATGGCGGCATTCTCCCGTGGCGGGCCGGGCCGGCTCAGGCCGGGTCGGGGGTGGTCGGTCCGGTCCTCCCGTACGCGGCCGGGTCGGCGGCGGCGCCCGCAGGCGTACGCGGCCCCGCCTGCGCGGCGGCCAGGTCGCGGCCCCTGGTCTCGCGGGCCACGGCCACGGTGACGGTGGTGACGACGGCAGCCGCGCACAGGTAGAGGGAGACGGGGACGGACGAGCCGTAGTCCTTGAGGAGTTCGACGGCGATGATCGGTGCGAGGGCGCCCGCGGCGATGGAGGCGAGCTGGGAGCCCAGCGAGGCACCGGAGTAGCGGACCTCGGTGTCGAACATCTCCGAGATGAAGGCGGCCTGCGGCCCGTACATGGCGCCGTGCAGCAGCAGCCCGGCGGTGACGGCCGCGGTGATGACGGCGAACGACTTCGAGTCGACGAGCGCGAAGAACGCGAACGCCCACCCGGCCATCCCCACCGAGCCGATCAGCGTCACCGGCCGCCGGCCGATCCGGTCCGAGAGCGCGCCCCAGGCGGGAATGGCGGCGAAGTGCAGGGCCGAGCCGATCAGGACGGCGTTCAGGGCGGTGCTCTTGGGAAGGCCGAGGTGGGTGGTGACGTAGACGAGCAGGAAGGAGGTGAGGACGTAGTAGGAGATGTTCTCGCCGAAGCGGGTGCCGATGGCGGTCAGCACCTGCCGCGGGCTGCGGCGCAGCACCTCGACCACCGGGGCCTTGCGCCCGGCGCCGCGTGCCGCGTCCGCCTCGGCCCTGGCCTGAGCGGCGAGGAAGACCGGGGATTCGGAGACGGTCAGGCGGATCCACAGGCCGACGATCACGAGGACGCCGGAGAGCAGGAAGGGCACGCGCCAGCCCCAGGCGAGGAACGCGGCGTCCGACTGCACGGCGGCCAGCAGCGCGAGCACGCCGGTGGCCAGCAGGTTCCCGCCGGGCGCACCGGACTGCGGCCAGGACGCCCAGAACCCGCGGTGCCGGTCGCCGCCGTGCTCCGACACGATCAGCACCGCGCCGCCCCACTCGCCGCCGAGCGCGAAGCCCTGCACCAGCCGCAGGACGGTCAGCAGCACGGGCGCGCCGACGCCGATGCTCGCGTACGTGGGCAGCAGCCCCATCGCGAACGTGGCCCCGCCCATCAGCAGCAGGCTCAGCACGAGCAGCTTCTTGCGCCCGACCCGGTCCCCGAAGTGGCCGAACACCACACCGCCCAGCGGCCGGGCCAGGAAGCCGATCGCGTACGTGATGAAGGCGATCAGAGTGCCCGTCAGGGGATCGGTGGAGGGGAAGAACAGCTTGTTGAACACCAGGGCGGCGGCGCTGCCGTACAGGAAGAAGTCGTACCACTCAATGGTGGTCCCGATGAGACTCGCGGCAACGATTCTCCGTATGCCGGACGGGCTCGTTCTGCTCGCTGCGGGGGAGACCATGTGCACCACTTCCAGGGGTCTGCGGGGACGTCGGTGTCGCCACAACGTAGAAGTCCGCAGGTCAGCGGGATATGTGGCAGACCATCACAATCGCAGGCCATCTTGTGTGCGCCGCCCCCACATAACCCTCGATGGCTGCCTCCCGCCCCCGGAACCACCCCCTCCGTATCTTCTCGCGGCTGCACGGCATCACGAGCTGCCGGCTGATCGACATGTCCGTCATGGGTGAACTGACCTGCTCAGAGGGCTGCCTGGCCCGCGCGCAGCGTGCTCTCGCCGCAGCCCTCTGGCATGACACGGACACTCCCATCGCCGGGCCGTACTACGTCCGCGGCTGTGTTCCCGAGCAGGAGGATCCTGCGGTGATCGTCGCGCTGTGGACCGGCCCGAGCGCGCGGGAGAAGAGGAACCTGGTCCGGCGGACGGAGACATCCCTGGAGAGAGGACCGAGGGCAGAGGGCGATGAGTGTGACGGAGAGTTGGTTGCGTGTGATGACTCTTGTTCGGGAGCACGCGCCGGCCGATCACGCAGATCTGCCAGGGCCCGCTACGGGGCAGATGCTCGCGGCAGCCGAGGAACGGATGGGGATCTGCCTGCATGGGGACCTGCGGACGTGGCTGTTGCAGAACAATCTGGATCTGCCACATGTGCGGGACGGGCGCGTCGGCAGGTGGTTCGTGGGTGACCCCACCGTCACGGGCGAGTACGAAT
This sequence comes from Streptomyces sp. NPDC046866, assembly GCF_040704625.1. NCBI lineage: Bacteria > Bacillati > Actinomycetota > Actinomycetes > Kitasatosporales > Streptomycetaceae > Streptomyces > Streptomyces sp. NPDC046866. The sequence goes on along the minus strand of NZ_JBEYXN010000021.1, from coordinate 22,690 downwards.
CGATGGCCCAGTATTTCGACTCCGTGGCGGAGACGCTGACGAGGATGGCCGACGGGAGCTCACCGGTCTGTCGGTTCACCGAAGGTCGACTTGTCTGGTCGTGAGACGGCTCCCCACTGGATGACGGCAGTTGCCAACGTAGAAGTCCCCAGTACGCGGCATATGTGGCGGGTCATCACAAGCACCGGCCGTCCCGCGTGCCGCCGATCACCATACGGCGGGCGGTTCGGTGTCCGTCAGGAGCGCCATCGAAGGCCTCCGGCCTGCCGGGCCCCCCTCGGGCGCCGCTGGGCCGAACGGGTGGGATGCGGCGCGTCGCCGCTCGTCCGCGGGGCCGGTGTGCCGCGCACGTCCCCACAATGGTCGCTGCGCTGCGGTTGGCGGGGCCGTCCGGAGGGTGGGATCCCGCCTGCCCGCCGCGGCCCTGCCGCAGCACGTCCGTACCTTTCGGGAGGCACTACGTGAATGGCAAGGGCTGGATCCGCGACGCACGACGGGGCTCGACGCGGCGGAGAGCGGGGCAGACGCTCCTGGCGGCCCTCGTCCTGTCGACCGTTTCCGGCTGCGAGTACACGTGGCAGGACTTCCCGCGTCTGGGGATGCCCTACCCGGCCACGGAGGAAGCACCCAGGATCCTGTCCCTGTGGCAGGGCTCCTGGGCGGCGGCGCTCGTCGTCGGGCTGCTCGTGTGGGGGCTGATCCTCTGGGCCGTGCTCTTCCACCGGCGCACCAGGACCAAGGTCGAGATCCCTCCGCAGACCCGGTACAACATGCCCATCGAGGCCCTGTACACCGTGGTCCCGCTGATCATCGTCTCGGTCCTCTTCTACTTCACCGCCCGTGACGAGGCGAAGCTCCTGAGCCTTTCCGCCAAGCCCGCCCACACCATCAACGTGGTCGGCTTCCAGTGGAGCTGGGGCTTCAACTACATCGAGGACGTGGACGGCAGCGCCGGCACCGGCGACGCGAAGGCCGCCCCCGCCCTGAGGGTGATCCCGGCCCGGTACAGCGCTGCCTTCCCGCCGGGTGCGGAGGGCGTCTACGACGTCGGCATCCCCGGCTCGCGCAACCTGCAGACGGGCAACCCCGGTCCCACGCTCTGGCTTCCGAAGGGGGAGAAGGTCCGCTTCGTCCTGACCTCCCGGGACGTCATCCACTCCTTCTGGGTGCTGCCGTTCCTGATGAAACAGGACGTGTTTCCCGGGCACAACGTCAACGTCTTCGAGGTGACGCCCAGCGAGGAGGGCACCTTCAGGGGCAAGTGCGCGGAGCTGTGCGGCGTCGACCACTCCCGCATGCTCTTCAACGCCAAGGTCGTCTCGCCGGAGCGGTACCGGATGCACCTCGCGGCCCTTGCCGCCGCCGGACATCGCGGCTTCATCCCCGCCGGCGTCAACATCCCCGAACCGGTCAAGAACAACGAACCGCGCAAGCTCTGACGGCGCGGCGGCCCTCCGCCCCACGGGGGAGGCCCCTTCACCGCGTACAACGCCCGTGGCGCGGCGGCCGTCCGGCCCGCGCATGACGCACCGGACGCGTCGCACCGGCGCGTGCGGGTATACGCGACCGGCGGTGAAGGCGAGCTGTGAGGAGGGTTCCGTGGGAGCGTTGGCGGCCGGGTGCTGGGGTCTGCTGGCCGGGAGCGCGCTGCTGGTCGGCGCCGTCCTCGGCTCGTTCTTCCGCGTGCCCGCACGGTGGGTGGCCCTGGTGATGGCCTTCGGCAGCGGCGTGCTGATCTCCGCGGTGTCCTTCGACCTGATGGGGGAGGCGTACGAGCAGGGCGGCCTCGCCCCCTCGGCCCTGGGGGCGGTGGCGGGGGCGGGCGTGTACTCGCTGGCGAACGCGCTGCTCGCCGCGCGCGGCGCCCGCCACCGCAAGAGGTCGGGCGGCCAGCAGCCGTCCGAGGGCGACCAGCCGGGCTCGGGCACGGCGATCGCCCTGGGGGCGCTGCTCGACGGCGTGCCGGAGTCGGTGGTCATCGGCACCGGCCTGCTGGGCGGCGGCAGCGTCGGGACGGCCACGGTGGCGGCGGTGTTCCTCAGCAACCTCCCCGAGGGAATGGCGAGCGCCGCGGGCATGCAGCGGGCGGGGCGCAGCCGGGGGTACGTCTTCACCCTGTGGGCGGCGATCGCGGTGATCTCGGGGCTGGCGGCGCTGGCCGGCTACACGCTGCTCGGGGGCGCCTCCGACACCGTGATGGCGGCGATCACGGCGGTGGCGGCGGGAGCGATCCTGGCCATGATCGCGGACACGATGATCCCGGAGGCGTTCGAGAACGCCCACCTCCTCTCCGGCCTCACCACCGTCCTCGGCTTCCTCACCGCCTTCGCCCTGTCGCACGCCTGACCCGCGCCCGGGACCCGGCCGTCCCCGCGGCGGACAGGCCCGCCCCGTGGTGCCTTCGGGGGACCGGGGTCGACCGGCCGTGCATGACGGGCCCGCTTCGGGGCAGAGCCAGACGTGCGAGGGAACCATGAGGCACGAGTGAGGGAAGACGGGACGGTATGCGAAGCGTCGGTGTGGAAGAAGAACTGCTCCTGGTCGACTCGGAGACCGGCGAGCCGGCGGCATCGGCGGGGGCGGTCCTGGCCTCCGCCCTGCTGTCCGGGGGCCGGGCCGCCGGGGCGGACGGGGAGATCCCCCTGGAGAAGGAGCTCCAGCAGGAGCAGGTCGAATTCGCGACGCGGCCGGTGACCCGGATGGGCGAGCTCGACGAGGAGATCCGCCGGTGGCGGGCCGAGGCCTCCAGGCACGCCGCGGCGGCCGGCGTACGGGTGGCGGCGCTCGCCACCTGTCCGCTGGAGGTGGAGCCGACGTTGAGCGTCGGCGAGCGCTACCAGTGGATCTCCCGGCAGTTCGGCCTGCCGGCCCAGGAGCAGCTGACCTGCGGCTGCCACGTGCACGTGTCGGTCGACTCCGACGAGGAGGGCGTGGCCGTCCTGGACCGGATCCGGCCGTGGCTGTCCGTGCTGACCGCGCTGAGCGCCAACTCCCCGTTCTGGCAGGGTGCGGACACCCGCTACGGCAGCTACCGCAGCAGGGTCTGGAACCGCTGGCCGTCCGCCGGCCCGGTCAATCCCTTCGGATCGGCGCAGGCGTACCACGAGCGGGTACGGGCCATGGTCGACAGCGGCGTGCTGCGCGACAAGGGCATGATCTACTTCGACGCGAGGCTGGCGGAACGCTACCCCACCGTCGAGATCCGCGTGGCGGACGTCTGCCTGGACGCCTCGACCACCGTCCTGGTGGCCGCCCTGGTGCGCGGCCTGGTGGACACGGCCGCGCGGGCCTGGCAGGAGGGCCGGCCCCCCTCCCACGTCGACACGAGCCTGCTCCGGCTGGCCGCCTGGCGCGCCGCCCGGTCGGGGATCGACGGCGGGCTGGTCCACCCCGCCACCTTGCGGGAGGACTCCTGCGAGGCGGTCGCGTGGGCGCTGTACGACCACGTACGCGACGCCCTGGACGAGAACGGCGACTCCGACCGCGTCAAGGCCGGCCTGGAGGAGCTCCTGCGCCGCGGCAACGGCGCCCGCATCCAGCGGGAGCTGCTGCGCACCACCGGCGACCTCGCCGCCGTGGTCTCCCGCTGCGCCCGGCTGACCACGGGGGAGTGACGGCGCCGCGCCGGCCGCAAGATCGATGACCGCGGGGTTGTCGATCGGTGCACGAAGTCTGCGTTGATCGCGCGGGGGCCCGGAGGAGTCTGTTGCCTGCCGGGGACGGGTCACGCCCCCACCGCTCGGGCCCGGCGCACCCGGCCGTCGGCGGCGGGAGTGGGACAGACGTGAGGGACGCACTCACCCTCGCCCGGTCCTGAGCCCGGGCGCGGCTCGGGACCGGGCCGCGCACGCCACCCGGACGAGACGAGACGTCTCGGCCGGGCCCGTTCGCCGCACCGGCGCGCCGCCCCCGGGCATCGGCCCGGCTCCGCCACCCCGAGAAACCAGTTCCACCTCGGCCCCCCGTGCCCCCTCCCGACGCCCCCGAGGTCGTCGAGCGGCTGGAGTACGGGTGGATCATCCTTTCGGGCTGGGGAACCGGCGGGCCTGGCGTGTTCCGACTCGCCCGGACCGTCCCGGGCGCCACAGCATGGAGGGAGAGCGGTCGGCGGAGGCCTCGGAAGGAGGCGACACGGACAGTGACCGGTCAACGCTTTGCGTTCTGCGGCGCCGAGCTCGCCGCCGTCTACGTGGTCGCCGACCAGGGCAGGGAGCTCCACCTGGCCGAGCTGACCGGGAACCGCCGCGTCCTCTACGGGCTGCCCGCGATCCTCGCCGTGGCCGGACACTCGCCCGCCGCCAACGCCTTCCGCTCCGGCAGGCCGCTGTGGCTCACCCCCAGGGAGCTCGCGACCTTCATCGAGGAGGACCCCCACCACTTCCCCACCCGGGTCCCGGGCCGGAACGGCGGCCCCGACCCGCCGGCCACCATCTCGCTGGGCGCGCTGCCCCTGGGGCACGGCGAGCAGGAGCTCGGGTGCCTGGTCGTCGCCGGGAAGGTCGGGGACGGCTTCAGCGCCGACGACCGCAGCCTCCTGGAGCTCTACGCCGACCAGGTGGCCGCCGGACTCGAATCCGTCGCCGCCCGCTTCGCCGGGCGCAAGTCCCCGCAGGCGCACCTGGGCCAGTCCCTGGTGCCCCACCAGGGCGGCGCGTTCATCCTGGAACTGGCCACCGGGCGGATGGAGGCCCACGCGCACGTGCTGGAGCTGCTCGGTCTGCCCCCCGAGCAGTTCGACGGGCAGGTGGAGACCCTGCTCGCCTGCGCCGTCCCGGACGACATGCCCGCCCTGATGGCGATCGTGGAGCCGGACCGGCTGACCGCCGACGGGCAGCAGCTGGCGTTCCGCATCCGCCGCCCGAACGGCGAGCTGCGCTGGCTCGGACTGCGCTGCCGCGTGGAGGTGGACCCCGACGGCACGCCGCAGCGCGTCCTGGGCGTGGTGGCCGATGCCACCTACCTGCGCCCCAGCGCCGACGAGGTCTCCCTCGTGCAGCGGCTGTCGGCCACGCTGGCGGGTGCGGCCACCATCCGGGAGGTCAGCCGGCTCGCGGTCGCCGCCCTGCGCGAGCCGCTGGGGGCCGCCCGGGTCGCGGTCGGCGAACTGGAGCCCGACCGGCTCATCATCACCGCCCTCGACCCTCCGGAGCCCGATGCCTGGCCCGAGGTCTGGCGCTCGGAATGGCGCTCCGAGTGGCCCGACGCGTCGCTGAGCGACCTCCCCACCCTGCAGAGCGCGCTGCGCGGGGGGCACATGAGCCTGTGGCCGCCGGACGCGGACCTCGAGCCCGGTCTGCTCGGCGTCGGGCCCGGCGGTCTCGCGGTGCTGCCGCTGCCCGCCGAGGGCCGGATGGTCGGGGTCTGCCTGGTGGGCTGGGAGGCGGAGCACCGGTTCGGACCGGAGGAGCGGTCGCTGCTGACCGCGGCCGCGGGGCTGGTGGGGCAGGCCCTGGTCCGCGCCCACGCGCTGGACGCGGGCCACGAACTCGCCACCATGCTCCAGCGCAGCCTGCTGCCCCGCAAGCTCCCGGAGCTGCCGGGCGGAGTCGCCGTCGCGCGCTACCTGCCCGCGACGGCGGGCCTGGAGGTCGGCGGCGACTGGTACGACGTCATTCCGCTCGGCGAGGGCCACGTGGCGTTCGTCATCGGGGACGTCCAGGGGCACAGCGCCGGGGCCGCCACCATCATGGGACAGATGCGCACGGCGGTCAGGGCTTACGCGGTGGAGGGCCACCCGCCCGACGTGGTGGTCGCACGGGCCAACCGCCTGCTCGTCGGCATGGAGACCGACCTCTTCGCCACCTGCGGCTATGTGGACCTCGACATGGAGGAGGGCATCGCCAGGGTCGTACGGGCCGGCCACCTGCCGCCGGTACTGCGCCGGCCCGACGGCGCCACCGGGGAGGTGGCGGTCGAGGGCGGCCCGCCCCTCGGCGTACTCCCGGATGCCGAATTCCCGATGACCGAGGTGGGGCTGACCCCGGGAAGCCTGCTCGTGCTCCTGACGGACGGCCTGGTCGAGTCCGCCCGGCTGCCGCTGGACGAGGGCATGCGGCGGGTGTGCGAGGTGCTCGCCGCGGCCGACCCCGGCGATGCCGGAGCGGCCGCCGACGAGTTGGTCCTCGCCGTCGGCCGCCGCGACGACGACGTGGCGTTGCTGATCCTGCGCTACGACGGCACGCGCAGCCGGCCGATGCGGAGCCACTGGACGGTGTGGCGGCTGCCCAACGCGGTCCTGCACGCCCGCAGGTACACCGCGCGCACCCTGCGCTCCTGGGGAGTGGAGGAGGAGCTCGACACGGCCCTGCTGGTCGTGTCCGAGCTGGTCACCAACGCCGTCGCCCACACGCAGGGCGAGGTGGGGATGGATCTCACCCTGTCGGCGGACCGGCTGCGCATCGCGGTGAACGACGCGTCGCCGCGCAGCCCGGTCAGGCCGGTCTCGGTGAGCTGGGAGTCGACCGGGGGCCGCGGGCTGCTCATCGTCGAGGCGGTGACGACGGCCTGGGGCTCGGTGCCGCTCAGCGGCGGCAAGCAGGTGTGGGCCGAGCTGCCCTGCCGCCGCGCGCGCGGCTGACGCACCGGGCGGGGCCCGCTGCGCCGGGCACCCGTTCATCCGGCCGCGCGCAGGCGGGCGGCGGCGGCCTCGGCCTCCCGTACGACCCGGTCCGTGTCGATGCCGACCAGCCGGCCGCCGAGCTTCAGGGCCCGCCCGTCCACGAACACGGCGTCGACGTTCTCGGGTCTTCCGTTGAAGACGATCTGGCCGATCCAGTCGAAGCGCGGTGCGAAGTTCAGGGCGGCCGGGTCGACCACCACGACGTCGGCCCGTTTGCCGGGGGTCAGGGAGCCCACCCGGTCCGCGAGGCCGAGGACCTCGGCGCCCCCGAGCGTGGCCATCCGCAGGACGTCGTGCACCTGCGGGAACACCCCCGCCTCGCTCGTGCGGGCGCGTTGCAGGCCGATGGCCGCCTTCATCAGCGCATGGAAGTCCGAGCTGTCGTTCGTACCGCCGTCGAGGCCCAGCCCGACCTTGACGCCCCTGCGGCCGAGCTCGGACAGCCGCATGATGCCGGAGGCCAGCCGCATGTTGCTGAGCGGGCAGTGGGCCATCCGCACGTCGTGGTCCGCGGCGGCGGCGATCTCCGCGTCCGTCAGGTGGATCGCATGGTTGACCAGGAGCCGCGGACCGAGCGCGCCGATGTCCGCGAGGACCCCGAAGGGATCGTCGGCGCGCTGCTCGGGCCGTTCCAGGACATGGGAGTTGAGCATGACGCCCAGGTCCTGGGCGGTCTCCCAGTGGGCCCGGTTGTGGGACTCGACGGCCCGCGCCGCATGGGTGGCGACCTGGAAGGAAGCGAGCGGCACCGGGTCGACGAGCTCCCTCTTCACCTTCGCGACCAGCGGCGAGCCGGGCGCCGGCGGGAACATGGCGTACGTGAACCGCACCCCCGTTTCGGCCAGGGCGCGCACGTAGCTCTCGACGAGGTCGTACGAGAAGATGTCGACCCAGTCCACCAGAGTGGTCACGCCCGACTGGACGGCGTCCAGGGCGGCGAGCCGGACGAAGCTGTGGACGGCCGCGGGCGTCAGGCGGCCGCGCCGGGGGTCGGTACACCCCTGGAACCAGCCGAACAGGTCCCGGTCGGTACACCCGCCGCGGATCACCGCCTGCCAGAGGTGGTTGTGGGTGTCGACGAACCCGGGCATGACCAGCTTGCCCGAGGCGTCCACCACCCGGGCGCCGGAGGGGGTCGCAAGCGCCGTGCCGACGGCGGCGATCGCGCCGTCCTGCATCAGGACGTCGGCGTGTTCGAGGGCGCCGAGCGGACCGCTGCCGAGGGCGGGATCCATGGTGAGCACCAGGGAGGCTCTGCGGAGCAGGACCGTCCGGCTGCCCGGGGCGTACGGGCGGGAGGGCTGCGCGCCCCGGGCGGGGCGGGGAGTGGCGCCGAGGAGGAGCGGGGCGGCGGCGGCCAGGCCGAGGCCGGCGAGGAGATCGCGGCGGGTGGGGGCGGACGGCGGAACGGGGACCGACTGCATGGCGTGTTACCTCCCGAGGCTCAGAACGGAAGGCCCGCCCGGGCGGACGCTGGGACGGAAGCGTCGAGCGGAGGCGGGAGACTACACGCAGCATTCCCGGCGAACGCCCCTTCGATAGACGTCGGTGGAAAAGTTTTTCCGCTCCAAGCGCCTGCGCCGGCCGGCCCTGCCGTTCCCGACGCCCCGTCACCCCGGCGGGCGAAGACGGACGCAGGGCCCGGCCGTGCCGGCGCGAGGGCCCGCCCGCGGTGGAGGTGACCGGGGCTGGAGCGCGCGGAGCCGGTCGGCGAAGATGACAGCGTCCCGACCGAGGCAGGCAGGAGCGTTCCCGCCGATGTCCGGCCGGGGCGGAGGATCGCTCGCCGCCGGTGCCTCACAGGTCGTCACCCTGGGGGCCGGACGGAGCAGCAGCCCCCGAACGGCCGGTTCACGATCGGCTTCTCCGGCAACGGCGGCAGCGGCGAGGTGACCGTCACCTGCGCCTGACGAGCGGCGTCAGCGGTGGCGGGCTTCCGGCAGGGGTGCGCGGGAGAGGACCTCCGCGACCGCCGGCGGCAGGGGCGGGCCGCTCAGCCGGGGCTGCCCCGGCCCCGTCACCGCGGCCCACACCACGCGCGGCCCGAAGAGGGTGCCGGCGCCGGAGCGCAGCGTCATGACCTCGGTGAGTGCGGTGGTGGCGGTGTGGTTGCCGGTGGCGGTGTGGATCAGCCGGTTGATGTACCGCTGCGCGAGGCCGTCGAGCGCCCCGGGGGACTTGCCCGTGCAGCCGGGGAAGTGGAGGTCGCCCCCGCTCGCCAGCAGCCACGCGGCGGCGGCCGGGCGGGCCAGTGCGCGCTGGGCGCGGCGGGTGAAGGCGGGGGAGTCGATCCTCCCGGCGGCCCTCGCCGCGGTGCCGCGCACCGCGAGGGCGCCCTGGGCCGCCACCGAGAGGCCGTGCCCGTACACCGGGTTGAGCGCGCAGGCGGCGTCGCCGAGCACGAGGAAGCCGGCCGGCAGCGGCATCTTCTCGTAGCGGAACCGGCGGTTGGCCGTGGACCGCGTCAGCACCACGTCGGAGAGGGGCTCGGCCCGGGCGATCAGGTCGGCTACCAGGGGGCTGCGCAGCCCGCGGGCGAACGGCTCGAAGTCCTCGTTCCTGCCCGTCGGGTTGCCCCCGCGGCTCCCGCAGACGCTGACCAGCCACTCGTCGTTCTCGACGGGCAGAACCGTCCCGAACCGGCCCGGCCCGCCCAGCCGGGCATCGGCCTGCACGGTCACCACGGGCCAATCCCGGGTCGGGGCGGGCGCCTTGTAGCGGCGGGTGGCGTAGGCGACGCCCGGATCGACGGTCTCGGACGCCGCGGGCGGCAGCCCGAGCGCGGCGAGCCAGTGCGGGGCGCGCGAGCCGCGCCCGGTGGCGTCGACGACCACGCAGGCCGGGACCTCGGTGTCCGTGCCGTCGTCGTGCCGGATCCGGGCGCCGGTCACCCGGGACGCGCTGCCGAGCAGGGCGGTGGGCCGGGCGCCGCACAGGAAGCGGACGTTCGGGTGGGCGGCCAGGAGCCGGGAGCGGACTCCGGCGTCGAGGAGCGGCCGGCTCGCGGCGATGAGGTAGTGGGACTCCGGCCACAGCCGGTACCAGCCGCCGGGGGACAGGGCGACCATCGCCGCCGGTACGGGCACCCGGTTGGCCCCGGCGCCCAGCCATGCGGCGGTGGTTCCCGGCAGGAGGGCCTCGATGGCGTCGGCGCCGCCGGACCACAGCATGTGGGCGTGTTGCGCCTGGGGGAGTCCGCGGCGCGTGGCGCGGGTGCGGCGCCCGTCGTCGTCGGTGCGGCGCTCCCCGTCTCCGGTGCGGTGCTTCCCGTCTCCGGTGCGGTTCTCCTCGTCGCCCGTGCGGTCCGCGGGGTCCGCGGGGTCCGGGGGGTCCGGGAGGCCGGCGGAGTCCGGGGCGTCGCGCTCCACGACCAGTACGTCCTGCGCGTACGGGGCCAGCGCGGCGGCGGCCAGCAGCCCGGCCGGTCCTGCGCCCAGCACCAGGACGGTCCGCGGACCGGGAGCGGGGCCCCGGCGACGGGAGGCGGCCGGACCGGCAAGGGGGTTCGCAGGCATGCGTGTCAACCGTTTCCGGAGCGGTATCCGGCACCGAGCGGGCCGCGCGGCGCGTCGAGCCGGGCGAAGTGGGCGCCGAGTCGGCCGAACCACTCGTGGCCGGCCCCGCCGAGGTCCGGGCGGACGTGCGGCACGGTGCGGGCCGCGGGGTCCCCGCCGGTGTCGCGCCGCTGCCGGTCCTGCCGGGCCCTCAGGGCCGCCCGCACCATGCGGGCGTCGGCCGCGACGTCCACCTCGTGCGCGGCGCAGCCGGAGGCCGCCGCCTGCTGCTCCCACCGCGGGCGGTGTGCCGGGTCGATGTACGGGGAGAGGTCGTGGATGCCGTCGGCGACCTGCGTGGCCCGCTGGACGGCGCGCAGCTCGATCCCGGACCACCAGGGCAGCCGGACCGTGCAGGACCGCGCCTCGGGGTGGGCGTACAGGGCCCGCCACAGGGGATACATACGGCGGTAGGACCGCCACGCCAGCCAGGTCTCCTCCAGCCGCGGCCCGACCAGCGGCATGAGGAAGCCGCAGGTGCCGAGACCCGCCCCGATGCTGCCGGCGGGCGGGGCGGCGCTGGTGCTGAGCACGTCCAGGTCCGCGCCCAGCCAGCGGGCGGCGACCGCGACGGCCTTCAGCACGCCGAAGGCGAGGTTGAAGGCGAACCCGGTGACCAGGGTGCGCAGCCCGTACCGGACCCAGCCCGAGGAGACCTCGGACGCCCACCGCCAGCAGGTGACGCTGACGACCACGGCGGTCGCGGTGTGCGCCAGCAGGTACACCACGATCATCTCGCGGACGTAGGGCGTGTTGGCGTAGTACGTGTCGAAGTCGCGCCGGCGCTCCACGGGTGCGTCGCCGAGCGCGAAGAGGGCGGCCAGGACCGCGGCGGCCGCGACGGTTCCCAGGATCCAGCCGCGCACGTGCCGGCGCACCGTGTCGGCCGGACCGCCGCGCCAGTGGATGACGAGGACGAGCGAGGAGCAGGAGAACCCGAGGACGATGCAGTAGACGAGCACCGCGCTGAAGTTCGGCACCCCCGTCGCGCGGTTGACGCGGGCGACGACGGGCGGCGCCGCGAAGAACCAACCGGTGGCCCCCATCGCGATGAGCGCGCAGACCGACCGCACCATGGGCGAGCGCCAGCCCCGTACGAGCGCAGGCAGACGCGCCGCCAGGGCGAGGCCCATGGCGGTGGCCGGTATGAAGTAGTCCCCTCCGCGCATCAGCAGCCGCCACGCCACCCGCGGTTCGGGCGGGATTCCCCGGTCGCACGTCCTGTTTTGGACAGGGGGACTTCGGGTGCGTCCATGGTCTCGGCCAGGCCCCCGTGCCCGTCTCTCAAAGACCCTCCAGGCGTGTGCGAAGGGGTGTGTCTCGGGTCGGGACATGCCGACGACCTGCGGGGCAACTAGATCACGGAATGGATCGCCGATGCAATCAATCGGTGGCCGATGCAAGGGCCTTGGGGCTGCCGCACCGGCGCGCAGCGGGCCGGTTCGCACTGGTTCGCACGAAATTCCTGCGCGTGCGTTTGGCTGAAAACCTCCGGCCTTGACGCACGGCCACAAGATCGCGTACTAGTTCATTATGAAGCAGGTAAACAATTTTCCGCAGGGGCTGGCCCACGATGCCGGCGGGCTCCTGTACGACCCCCAAGTCCGTGCATCGATGACCGAGTTCGCCGCCGACGGCGACACGCGGCGGCTGGAGGCGGCCGCCGCCGCACGCGCCGCCCACAAGGCCGTCGAACGGCTCCGCTCCCACGGCTCGGAGGGCCGCGGCCTCAGCGCCGGGGCCCTGGACGTCCTGGTCAGGCTCCGCACCGTCGGCGAGGCCGGGGCGAACCCGGGCGAGCTGGCCCGGGCCGCCGGCATGACCCCGCGCAACGCCACGGGGCTCGTCGACACCCTGGAGAAGGAGGGCCTCGTCCGCCGGGACCCCGACCCGGCCGACCGCCGGTCCGTCCTCGCGCGCATCACGCCCGCCGGCCTGGCCTGGCTCGAGGCGTTCCGCGCGCCCACCGAGCGCGCCATGGCCGCGGTGTTCCACGGCTTCACCGACACCGAGCTCGACCAGCTCCGCCACCTGTGCCTGCGGCTCGTGGAGAACCAGCAGCGCATCGCAGCCCACCTCGCCGCAACCGAAGGAAACCCCACCGCATGACCGCGCCCACGACCGGGCCCATGGCCGGGCCCACAAACGGCCCCACGTCCACGGCGACGCCCTCGCCCGCGCCCCCGCCGAACGCCCGCGCCGTGGTACGGGCCTACCACGAGGCCCGCTTCCGCGGCGACGTGTCCGCAGCCGCGGAGACACTGGCCGACCGCTTCCGCTTCAGCAGCCCGCTCATGGCCTCCGACGGCGCCCGGGAGCACCTCGCGGGGCTGGAGGCCTTCCTGCAGATCGTCACCGGCGTCGACCTGGTCAGCGAGCTGTACGCGGACACCGAGGCGACCCTGGTGTACGACGTCCACACCGCCGTCCCGGCGATCGGCATCCAGCGCACCGCCGAGCACTTCCGCCTGACCGCGGACGGCCGGATCGACAGCATCCGCCTGATCTTCGACGCCACCCCCTGGCACGCCGTCATGCAGGCCGCGGCCGCGGCCGCGGCCGCGCACTGACATCGGGGGCCGCGCCGGGCGGCCGGGCCGCGCCGGGCCGGGCCGCGCCGGCGGGCGCGGGGCGACGCGGCGCCGGTGTCGCGGTCCGGGCGGGCCTGCCGCCGCCCGCGTCCGGTACACCGTGCAGGCGCTTGCTTCCGGCCGTGCGTCCGGCCGGTCGACCGCCTCCGACCGCCTCGGCGCCCAGGCCGGATGCCCGCTCGCACCGTCGCCCGGTTCCTCGAATGACCCGCCCGCCGCGACCGGCTCCTGCCCCGTCCCGTCTGCGTGGGGACGCGCCAAGGACCCCTTCCGGCAGGCGAGTTGCCGACCGGGTCAACCGGTCCAAGGGTCAACTACCCCTGTTCGAAATCACCTTCGCGCAGTCGGCCCGTTACGGGTGGTTGTGGGCAGCGGTGGCTGGATTTCCCCGGTCTCCCCCGGTGACGTACCGGAACCCCCTTCTGCGCCTGGCATGATCGGCCTTCGCGTTACCCGTCGGTAGCGCCACTTCCCCCCAACTGAAGGTTTTATGCACGTGCGCATGCTCGCCAGACGCCTCCTCCTTCCCGGAATCACCACGCTGGCGCTCGCCGCCACCGGCTGCTCGTCCACGACGCACACCGGGGCCGCGGAGCCCGCCGCCCCCGCCGCGCTCGCACCCGCCGCCGACGGCACGCAGCAGCTCGAGGTGGCCGCCGCCCCGCAGGACGGGCCGGCGTCGACGGAGGTGGCCCGCGTCGGTACCGGCAAGGGCGGTCCCGAGAAGTCCTCGCTCAAGGTCGCCTCGTACGACCCGGCGAGCGGCCGGGCCGTCATAGCCAAGGCCTCCCCGGCCCCCGCCTCCACCGCCCCTTCGGCTCGCTCGTCCGCTTCACCCACGCCGGGCAAGCCGGCGTCGCCGTCGGCGTCCGCCTCGGCATCCGCGGACAAGCCCGTCGCCGTCGGCGACGTCATCGCCAGCGCGCCGGCCCCCGGCGCCCCCAACGGCCTCCTGGCGAAGGTCACCGAGGTCGTCGGCCAGAACGACCGCGGCACCGAAGTCAAGACCGCGGCCACGCCCCTGTCCTCCGTCCTGAAGGACGACAAGGCCAACGGCAAGGTCCCCGTCGACCCGGCGTCCGTCACCGTCGAGCCCCTGATGAAGGGCGTCACCTTCTCCTGGGCCAAGAGCCAGGGCCTGCGCTTCGGCCCCGAGGGCGCCAAGCTGCCCCTCGGCAACCTCCGGCTCGACGTGAACGCGCCCATCGAGACCGCCCCGGACGCGCCCGTCTCGGCCGGCGCCTCCGTCTCCGGCTTCGTCCAGCTCGCCCCCACCGTGGAGTTCGCCTACGACGGATCCGGCGGCTCCGGCCCGCGCTCGGCCTTCCTCGGCATGAGCGGCGACTGGTCCTCGCAGTGGAGCCTCAAGGGCCACGCCGCCGCGACCACCGGCTCCCCGAAGCGGCTGCCGTTCGCGAAGCTGCACAGCGCCCCGGTCATCCAGGTGGGCCCGGTCCCGGTCGTCGTCAACCTCGACCTGACCTGCTACGTGCAGGTGGAGGCCGACGGCCGCGTCACCCTCGAGGTCTCGCAGGACGTCAAGGGCGACTTCCGCGTCGGCGGCAGCTACGCCACGGGCAAGGGCTGGACCCCGGTCAGCACCTCGGCCGTGCAGAGCTCGCCGGTGAAGGCGAGCGTCACCGCCACCGGCCGCGTCAAGGGCGCCATCGGAGCCGAGGCCTCCGTCGGCCTGTACGGGGCCGTCGGCGTCAGCGCGGACTTCGCCCCCTACGTGCGCGGCGAGGCGGACGCCAAGGCAACCGCCTCCACCGACGGCAAGACCTCGGTCAGCGGTGCGTGGGCCGTCTACGGCGGCTTCGACCTGAGCGGCAACCTGCACCTGCAGCTCTCCCTCTTCGGCACTCCGGTCTTCGAGCGCCGCATCCCGCTCGGCTCCCTGAACCGCGAATGGCCCCTGGCGAGCGGCAAGGTCTGACCCCGGAGGCCCAGGCTGCCCCGCCCCCTTCCCCCCACCCCCGCCCCCGCCCCTGCCGGCACCGAGCCGGCCGCCGGCGGGGGCGGGGCCGTTTCCGGGCGGGGCGACGCGGGCGCGCCCGCGTTAACCCTCCCCGATGCCTTCCTTAAGCGGGCCTCAAGATCCGGGCCCGACGCCTTGAACCGCCGTTTTGTCCGGTTCCGGATCGCTAGCGTGCTGCCCCGTCCCCCCATCCCCGCACCGATGAGGCAGGCAGTCACCCATGTCCCGCACCTCCCACCGCCGCAAGGCCACCGGTCCGGCCAAGGCAGCCGGCGCTCTCGCCCTCGCGGCCGCCGTCGGCGGCATCGCGGTCACGCTCACCGGCACCGCCCAGGCCGCCTCCCTGGGCGCCTCCTTCACCAAGTCCAGCAGCTGGAACACCGGTTACACCGGCCAGTACGTCATCACCAACAACAGCGACAAGCCGCTGGCCGACTGGACGCTGGAGTTCGACCTCCCCGCCGGGACCGCCCTGTCCTCGCTGTGGAACGGCGAGCAGACCGTCAGCGGCAGCCACGTCACCGTCAAGCCGCCCCGCTGGGCCACGACCGGACTGGCCGCCGGCGCCTCCACCACCGTCGGCTTCGTCACCTCCGCGACGCAGGGCGCGCCGGGCAACCCCACCGGCTGCCTCATCAACAAGGAGAAGTGCTCGGCCGGTTCCGGACCCACCCCGCAGCCCACCGGCCGCCCGACCACCGCGCCCACGGCCGCGCCCACCCCCACGGCGTCCACCGCGCCGACCGCCACGGCCGCACCGACCACGCCCGCGCCCAAGCCCACCGCAACCGCGACGGCAACCAAGCCCCCGGGCGGCGGCACCACGCAGGCCGCGCCGTTCGCCCCGTACGTGGACACCTCCCTCTACCCGGCCTACGACCTGCTCGCCACCGCCGACCGGACCGGGGTCAAGGAGTTCAACCTGGCCTTCATCACCTCCGGCGGCGGCTGCGAACCCCGGTGGGGCGGCATCACCGCCCTCGGCGACGACCGCGTCGCGTCCCAGATCGCGGCCCTGCGCGCCAAGGGCGGCGACGTCCGCGTGTCCTTCGGCGGCGCCGCCGGCTCCGAACTGGCTCTGGCCTGCTCCTCTGCGGCCGACCTCGCGGCCGCGTACGGCAAGGTCGTCGACGCGTACGGGCTCACCAAGGCCGACTTCGACATCGAGGGCGCGGCCCTGCCCGACACCGCCGCCAACACCCGCCGCGCCCAGGCGATCGCACAGCTCCAGCAGAAGCACCCCGGGCTGAAGGTGTCCTTCACCCTTCCTGTCATGCCGGAGGGCCTGACTCAGCCGGGGATCGACCTCCTCGCCAACGCCAAGCGCAACGGCGTGGCCGTCTCCGCGGTCAACGTGATGGCCATGGACTACGGCCCGGCGTACAGCGGCGACATGGGCGGCTACGCGATCCAGGCCGCCACCGCCACCCAGGCGCAGATCAAGGGGGTCCTCGGGCTCTCCGACGCGGCCGCGTGGAAGACGGTGGCGGTGACCCCGATGATCGGCGTGAACGACGTGGCGAGCGAGATATTCACGGTGGAGGACGCCACGCAGCTGGCGGGCTTCGCCCGGACGAAGGGCCTGGCCTGGCTCTCCATGTGGTCGGCGGCCCGCGACCAGCAGTGCCCCGGCGGCGCCAAGAACTCCGCGGACGCCACCTGCTCCTCCATCCTCCAAAGCCCGTCGGCCTTCACGAAGGCCTTCGCCTCCCGCGGCTAGCGCGTGTCGCCTTTGGTGGGTTGACCAGTTGATCGCATGTTCCCGTGGACCAGTGATCAACCACAGCACGGGGGATCGGATTGCGCCGCTGATGCCGGCCGATCCGATCCTCGGTCGGCGGTGGGCCTACCACCGCCGCCAACTCCCCCTGGCCGGAACCCGCGCCACAAACTCGGCTCGTTTCGGACTGCCCACAAACGGCTGATCCTCGCCGTCGTTCCTGTGCAACACGGTCGAGCGCTGCATCAACAGGCTCAAACAACGGCGCGGCCTGCCTGGCCCCCCCTCGCGGCGATGCGGGATGACGAGTCCGGCTCCTGGGTGGCCGCCGTCTGCGATGGTGATCCCGGGTGGGCGCCAGGGTGCCGTCCACGATGAGCACGGTGTCCTTGGCGACCCGCTTGCGGGTCTGAAGCGCCGGCATCGGTCGGAGGTGGTCAATGATGCGGTCTGTCGCCCGGATGGATTCGGCATGCCTCACACCTGTGGCTACGGAAGCCGAGGTGGGAAAGCTGTTGCACCAGCGCGGCTGGCGGACGGTATTCACGGTCGCTGAGAGAGTGAACGCATGGGCCACGCTGGTGGGCGCCATCGAACGCGGGTACAGCGAGGCCATCTACGAGTACACCCACGACCTCTACTGCCGAGACTGGCTGCACTTGGCGTGGCTCCTGCTGGACGACCGCATTGTCCAGCTCTGGACCCCGCAGATCAAGCTCTGGACGACCGGTACAGGGCCGCCACCATCGACGACGACGGAATAGCGCTCGACCAGCTTCACAGGATCCCCGGCCCCAACCTGTGGTGGTGGCGGCGCTCCCGCATCCTCACCGGAGATCTCGGGCGTTCGCTTCGCTCGGCCGGTGCCATCGGTGCCGCCCGGACACAGTCTGACCCTCAGCCTCGCGTCCTTACGGGACAACTCTCAGGTGAGAGCTTCTTTCTAAAACGAGGTCAGTATCCTACTGTCATGCTGGACGACGATGCCCTGTACAGGGGAGTATTCAAGCTAGCAATCGACCGTTCCTTCTTCGGTATTCAAGAGGACAGGCTCGACAGTGAGCTTTCATCTCCTGCCTGGCTTGAACTCGAGATTGACGAAGTCCCGGTTCGCGTTGCTCGCGGTGCTGTCCGCATCGTGAGCCTCGTCGGAACCCACCGGCCGTTGGTCGCCATTGAAATTCGAAAGAAGAGACCGGAGACGCCTTCGGGCTTCAAGCAGATCGGTCGCGGGTGCTATCTGACATATAGCGGTAAGGCGACGCTCTATACGCTTGATGGGCCCCACGGGTCTTTTTCCTTGGCGCCGAACAGCGAGTATGAGTTCATTGTGTGGCGCAAGGGGCAAGAGGCTGCGCCTGAGCGGCATGACGACCTTCTCGGGCGAGTGTATCCGATAGAAGGGCTCGAGGAATATTTGATCCAGTTTATCGAGCAATGGATTTGAGGGCCGATGGCTCGCGGAGTGCTGCCGCATTGGACGGCCTACCCGGCGGGGCGAGATGGTGTTCGACCCGTGCGCGGCGCGCAGATCTTCAGCCCGCTTCCAAGCCGAGGTTCGGGCAGATCTCAGAGACTGAATGTGAGCGGCGCGACAGGATTGCGCGGGGGCGACACAGAGGGGCATGCAGCACGCGCGCTGGCAGGTGACCGCGCTGCGCCGCGAAGATGCGGATCCGGCCCGATCCCTGGTGCGACGTGGGACCGAATCACGCCGTTGATGCCGGCTGATCCGGTCCGAGGGCGGCGGGGCGGGCGGGGGTCAGGGGGTCGTCTCGTAGCGGGCCACGCGGGCCGAGACGGCCTTCAGCAAGGGGTCGAGGCGCTCGACCAGGCGCTGGTAGTCCCGGGTGCCGCCGTCGGACCACTGGCCGAGGCCCACCACCATGGCCCGGCCCTGACCCGTGAACGACTGCACCATGCCGCTGTCCGGCGGGAGGGTGCGCAGGCCCGAGCCCGGCGGCGGGGCCTGCGCACCCACCTCGTAGTCGTCGAAGGCCGCGCCCAGCCGGGTCACCAGGTGCACGGTGTCCAGCGGGTCCTTCATCGTGAACACGGCCAGGTTGAACTGGTTGCCGCGGTCGTCCTTGTAGAGCGCGACCTGCTCGCCGACGCACCCCTTGCTCCGGGCGATGTGGCCCGCGAGGACCGGTCCGACCGAGTCGGGCTCGACGCAGGACTTCAGCACGGCGGCCCCGACCTTGGTGAAGGAGCCGCCGGCGCCGTCCGGAACCTGCGCCGGGAACGCGTCGGACAGGGCGATCATGGGGCGGTCGGACGGCTTGGCGGCGGCGGCCGCGGCGGGTGCCGGCGAAGACGTCGACGGCGCCGCCGCCGTTGCGGAAGCGGATGCGGAAGCCGCCGCGGGGCGTCCGGCCCCGCCGTCCTTCGCGGACGGCTCGGCCGTCGGCTTGAGGACGTAGAAGACGACCGCCGCGACGATCAGGCCCAGGGCGATGGTCAGGATCCGCGCGGGCCGGCGCGCCGGCCCGGGAGGCGTTGTTGCTGTGCTCACTTCAACACCCTAGTGATCACTTCCGGCTTTCCGGCAACGTCCCGGTCACGGGGTCATTACGGCTGGGCCGTGACGTCCGGTTGGGTTGGGACGTGTGCTGAGGGGGAGATCAGCCGAACTGGCGTCGCTGGACCGGGTGTTGTCCCAGGCGCGTGACGGTCGCGGCGCGGCACTGGTGGTATGGGGCGAGGTGGGCGCCGGGAAGAGCGCCCTGCCGGAGTCGGCGGCCTCGTCCGCACCGGCCGCCGGGGCCCGCCTGCTGCGGGGCGCCGGAGTCGAGTCCGAGGCGGCGCTGCCGTACGCCGGACTCCAGGTGGTGCTGCGCGAGGTACTGGGGCTTGCCGGCCCGGCTCCCCGCGCGGCAGGCCGAGTCACTGCGCGCAGCGGCCGATCCGGCCGCCGGCGCGGGCGGGGCAGTGGGCGGGGCAGTGGGCGGGGCAGTGGGCGGGGCAGTGGGCAGCGGTGCCGGCGTACCCGGAGCGGACGGCGACCGGTTCCTCGTGGGCGCCGCCACGCTCACGCTCCTCGGTGAACCGGCCGGGGACCGGCCCGTGGTGGTGCCGGCCGACGACGCGCACTGGCTCGACCACGACTCGGGCCGAAGCGCTCGTCTTCGCCGCCCGCCGGCTCGGAGCCGAACGGGTGGCCCTCGTCTTCGCGGCCCGGACCGGTTCCGGCCCGGCCGTGTTCGGCGGCCCCGGACTGCCCGTACTGCCGCTGGAACCGCCGTACTGCCCGCCTCCTGGCGCGTGCAGCGGATCTTCGACGACCGGATCAGGGAGCTGCCCGCGCCCGGGCCCTGTTGACGGTCGCCGCGGCGGAGGACACCGGCGCCCTCGCCCTGATCGTGTGCGCGCAAGCGGGAATGGGGGCCGCCGCCGCGGACCTCGCCCCGGCGGAGGAGGCCGGGCTGACCGGGCTGGCCGGTGGCCGGGTGGTGTTCCGGCACCCGCTCGTACGGGCCGCCGTGTACCAGGGGGCCGGGATGTCCCGGCGGACGGCCGCGCACCGGGCGCTGGCGGAGGCGCTGCTGCCGGCGGGCGGGGACGGGGGCGCGGGCGGCGGTGAGGGCGACGGCGCGCCCCGTGCCTTCCCGGGCGGCGGTCCGCCGCCGCCGAAGCGGAGGCCGAAGCGGAGGCCGAGGCGGAGGTGGAGGCCGGGGCTCGGGGCGTTCCCCGTGCCGGCACCGCCGCCGACGGGGATCGGGCCGGCCGGCGGGCCTGGCATCTCGCCGCGGCCGCCGCCGGCCACGACGAGGACGTCGCCGACGCACTGGAGCACCTGCGGCACCCGGTACGTCGAGTGGATCGACTACCGTGCCGCCGCAGCCATGGCGACGGGGCGGAGCGCGGGGAGCCCGGGCTCCGCCCCCCTTGCCGGTCGGCGGGGTCAGCGGTCCGTGGAGAGGCGGACCAGTTCGGCGAAGGAGCCGTCCAGGCGGAGCAGTTCCTCGTACGTGCCCTGTTCGGCGATGCGGCCGCCGTCCAGGACGATGATGCGGTCGGCGAGGCGGCAGTTCTCCATGCGGTGCGTGACGATCAGGGTGATGCGGTCCTCCTTCATGTCCCGCAGCCCCGAGAAGACCATGTGCTCGCCCCGCGGGTCCATCGCGGACGTCGGCTCGTCCATGACCAGCAGCGCCGGCCGGCGGTGGAAGGCGCGGGCGCACGCGATGCGCTGCCACTGGCCGCCGGACGGCTCGTGGCCGCCCCACAGCGACCGGGCCAGAAGCGTGTCCAGGCCGCCGGGGAAGGCGGCGACCGCGTCCTTCATGCCGACCGCGGCCAGGGCGTCCCACACCGCGTCCTCGCCGCGCGGGTCCGGCCGGCCCAGGGTGATGTTCTCGCGTGCGGAGAAGGGCCAGTACCCGTACGACTGGGTGACGAGCCCGACGTGCTCCCAGCCCGTGCGCTGGTCGGCCTCGGACGTCGGCACGCCGTTCCAGGTCACCGTGCCGGCCGTCGGCGCCGTCAGCCCGGTCAGCAGGCGGACGAACGTGGACTTGCCCGCCCCGTTCTCGCCGACCAGGGCGACGACCTCGCCGCGGTGCAGGGTGAGGTCGACGGGACCGAGCGCCGGGGTCTCCTTGCCCGGGTAGGTGTACGTGGCCCCCTCCAGCCGGATGTTCCGCGGGGCGTCGAGCGCCTGCGGCCCGCGCGGCCCCGACTGCTCGGCGGCCTGCGCGATGAAGGCGGCGTAGTCCCCGAGGTACAGGGCGTGCTGGAACATGGCCGCCCCGTAGACCACCAGTTGCGACAGCGCGGCGGTGGAGGTCCGCATGGCGACGATGGCGGTGCCGGCCGCGCCGACGGCCATGTACCCGTACACCACCAGCGCACCGAGGGACATCCACGTCACCACGGTGAACAGCCCCGAGACGACGGCGGCGACCAGGTACACGGCCAGGTAGCGCGGGGCGGAGCTCACCATCCGGGAGTCGATGCGGGCGCAGACCGCGGCGTACCAGTGGTGGGCGTACGCCCGCATGCCGTTGCCGCGCAGCTCGTCGGCCAGCTTCGGGGTGGTGAGGTGCCAGCGCATCATGTGGCGGATGTTGCGCGAGGCGATGGTCTCGTTGTGCAGGCGGTAGTCCAGGCGGGCGGCGAAGACCGAGCCCAGGCCGCGCGGCACGACCGACAGCAGGAGGAGCGGCAGCAGTACCGGGTGGACGACGGACAGCACCGACGCCACCGCGAGCATGTCGATCAGGCCGCCCGTCAAGCCGAGCGCGTCCTGCATCAGCATCGAGGAGCGGGCGGAGCCGGTCTCGGCCGCCTCCGAGCGCTCGCTGAAGTCGGGGGCGTCGTACGCGGACAGCTCGACGTCCATGTGGGCGTCGACCATGGCCAGGTCGGCGGTCGTGGACATCCCGGGGGTCAGGCGGCGGGCCGCGCTCCCGGAGGCGATGGAGGACAGCGCCCCGAGGGCCGTCATGGCGGCCGCGGCCGCCAGGGGCCACGCGGCACCGGAGAGCCGCTGCTCGACGGAGCCGCCGGCCAGCAGCGGGCCCATGGCCCGGGAGACCGCGGCCAGGGCGGCCGCGGTGCAGATCCCGCCGAGGACCTGGGCGCCGACGAGCCAGGCGAAGGCGGTGCGGTTCACCGCCCAGGCCAGGCGGGCGGTTTGGGCCAGGGCCGCCGGCACCCGGCGGGCCATCTGCCGGAGCGAGAGCCGCTCCATGGCCTGGTTGTGCTGCCCCCAGGTGAACGTGATCTCCGCCGGTGCGGGCAGCACCGGCGGAGCGGGGGGTGCGGGGGGTGCGGGGGGCGTGGGCTGTGCGGGCCGTCCGGGCTGTGCGGGTACTGCGGATGTTGCGGCGCCGGGTTCCGGTTTCCTGCCGGCCTGCTTCCGGTACATGTCGCCTCTCCTCCAACTCGCCGATGAGGGAAGCCGGTTCACCCGTGGACGACGGCATCGCGAGGTAGCCCTTCCCCCGGCGTCGGGGGAGGGCGGCTGCTGTCACGGGGGAACCGGGAGGAGCGAGTAGAGCGCAGCCCGGAGGGCGGAGCAGCGGGATCCGGCCGACCTGCCCGCGCCGACACCACCGGCGGCCCGGCGGCCGTCGTCGGACGCCGCCTGCGTTGCCGGGCTCCCGCGCCGGGCAGGTTGGCCGGAACCGGCCGCCGGAAGGGGGCGCCCACCGGAAAGGCCTTGCGCGGCCCGCGCCGGGCCGCGCCCGCCCGCGCCGGGCCGCGCCCGCCCGCGCCGGGCCG